>NZ_PSMQ01000114.1:0-2352 GCF_040290245.1 Thermus sp. | reverse complement strand
TGGCGCCCTTCCTCTCCGACCCCCAGGCCATGCTGGAGGCCACCCGGTTCCTCACGTCCCTGTTGGCCGCGGGCCATGTCAAGCCGGTAGTGGGCCGGGTCTTCAAGCTTGATCAGGCCGCCCAGGCCTTTGAGTACGTGCTGAGCCGAGCCAGCATGGGGAAGGTGCTGCTCGAGCCCTGACCCTCCCACTGCTAAAGGGCGTGGGATTCCTGGGCTCACCCCTGCGCTCGGTACGAGCGTCTTACGGGATGGGCCTTTCAACCCACCCCACCGCTATCGCACTTCGTCAACAGAGGTGACTTCCCATGCGCCCCACGGATGGATGTACGGCCTGGTTTTCGCCCTACCCGTCCTGAGGTCTACGCCGCGGGTTTTAGCCACCCGGCGTTTCGTGGAAAGAACCCCTTTTTCAAGAACCAGACCGGTATCCCCAGGGAGGGTTACAGCCCGCTTGCCGCCTACCACGGCATCCGCCCCTGCACGTCAGGTGGAGGAGTCCAGGGATCCCGCCGTACGCCCCCTGGACAGACCGCTACACAGGCTTCTTGATACGGCCGTTTCTTATCGAGGCGTGCGTGCGGTACAGACCCCCCGTGAAGCTCGAGCTGCACTGAGGGCCGGAGCCTTGAAACGGAGCCATTACCGCGCGGTCCAGCCCAGATCGATCACCTGAACGCTCCCCGTGATAGCGGAAGCCCGGTCGGAGGCTAGGAAGAGCGCGTACTCGGCCACTTCCTCCGGGGCGATCAGGCGCTTGATGGCAGCGGGGGCCAGCATGACCTTTTCGACCACGTCCTCTTCGGAGATGCCCAGGGTTCGCGCCTGGTCCGCGATCTGGCCCTCCACCAAGGGGGTGCGAACATAGGCTGGGCAGATGGCGTTGACTGTGATCCCGAAAGCCCCTGCCTCCAAGGCAACCGCCTTTGTAAGCCCCACAAGGCCGTGCTTGGCGCTTATGTACCCTGCCTTGTACGGACTCGCCACCAGTCCGTGGATGCTGGCGATGTTGAGCACCCGTCCCCAACCCCGGGCCCTCATGCCCGGTAGGAGATGCTTGATGAGCAGGAAGGGGGCTGTGAGCATCACCTGGAGCATCCTCTCCCAGACCGCTTCCGGAAAGTCCTCCACGGGGGCGATGTGTTGGAAACCCGCGTTGTTCACCAGGATATCCACCGGACCTAAGGCGAGCGCTTCGGCCGCAAGCCGCCTCACCGCTTCCGGGTCCGCCAGGTCGGCCGCGAGGAAGACCCCGCCCAAGGCCTCGGCCAAAGGGGCGGCGTCTTTTAAATCGTGCACGATCACCCGTGCACCCGCACGGGCGAAGGTCTCGGCGATGGCCCGTCCTATACCGCTGCCCGCCCCTGTGATTAGAGCGGTCTTGCCTTCTAGGCAGGTCGATTCCACAAGGCCTCCCTTAGGCCTGACTCCTCCACTCGCCCCCAATGCCGGTAAGGAGGCGGACCAGCCCAGGGTCCTTGCGCATCTCCTCCGCGGAGGCCGCGTGAACAACCTTTCCGTCGTCTAACACGTAGACCCGGTCCGCCACCTCCAGGGCCAGTCTGGCGTTTTGTTCCGCAAGGAGGGCGGCTGTCCCTTCCCGCTTTACTCGGAGAAGAACCTCCGCGACCAGCCGGACAACCATGGGCGCCAAGCCCTGGGAAGGTTCGTCCAAGACCAGGAGCCTCGGGTTTAGAAGAAGGGCTCGGGCGATGGCCAGCATCTCCTGTTCCCCTCCCGAAAGCTGGCGTCCCTTGTGGAAGCGCCGTTCGTAGAGCCCGGGAAACAGCTCATACACCCGGTCTGGGCTCCAGGGCCCCTTGCGCTTACCCGTGGCAAGGGCGAGGTTTTCCTCCACCGTAAGGTAGGGAAAGATGCGTCGCCCCTCTGGGACATACCCCACGCCCAGCATCGCGATCCTGTGCGGGGGCAGATGCGTGGCCTCGGTTCCCAGGATCTGGACCCGCCCCTTTCGGGGTGGGGTAAGGCCTAGAACGGACCGGAGGGTGGTGGTTTTCCCGGCCCCGTTCCGGCCTAGAAGGGCCACCACCTCCCCCTCGCCCACCTCGAGGCCCACTCCGTGCAGGATGTGGCTTTTGCCATAGAAGGTGTCCAACCCCTCGGCGACAAGCGCCTTCACCCCACCACCCCCTCCGTCCCCAGATAGGCTGCCTGGACCCGTTCGTCCCGGGCCACGTCTTCGGGTGTCCCCTCGGCCAGGACTTCCCCAAGGTGTAAAACGGTGATCTGATCGGCAATGCCGAACACGACCCGCATATCGTGCTCTATGAAGACGACCGTGACCCCTTCCTTCTCCCGTAGCTCCCGGATCAAGCGGACGGTGGCCAGGGTC
>NZ_PSMQ01000024.1:0-23388 GCF_040290245.1 Thermus sp. | reverse complement strand
CGGCCCCGTGCCCGCAAGCCAAAAGGCGCTGGAGCGGGCGGGGCTAGGCCTGGAGGAGATCGGCCTCATCGAGCTCAACGAGGCCTTCGCCGCCCAGGCCCTGGCGGTCCTCAGGGAGTGGGGCCTGGAGATGGACGACCCCCGGCTGAACCCCAACGGCGGGGCCATCGCCCTGGGGCACCCTTTGGGATGCTCGGGGGCCCGGATCCTCACCACCTTGGTCCACGAGATACGGAGAAGAGGGGTCCAGTTTGGCCTGGCCACCATGTGCATCGGGGTGGGCCAGGGGATCGCCATGGTGGTGGAGGCGGTATAAGCGGTAAGGAGGCCCCGCGGTTCGTTTAAAGAGCCCTTACCGCTTCTGTTCGGATCTCTTCCGCCCTTTGGGCCAAAGGCGTGGCCTTGAGGCGCAAGTAGGCCTCCTCGTCCAAGGGATCCAAAAGAAGCGCATGGAGCCAGTCCTGGGGGTCTGGGCTGGAGAGCAGCTTTTTCCGGTGGACCGCCACCCGGGCCAAGGCGGCCTCCTCCAAAAAGGGATGGTCAAGACCGAGAAACGGGATGGAAAAGGCGGCTTCTGGATCCCAGAGGTCCACGTAAAGCTCGGGCACAGGGTTTAGAGCGCAGGGGTCTGCAGAAAGAAAATACCCCGGGGCCCGGGGTGGGCGGCCAGGCTCGAGGAGGCCCAGCAGTTCGGAGAAAAGGACCCGGAACTCCCCCCTGGAAACCTCGAGGGCCTCCTGAAGCTCCTCTCTCCGCCACGCCTTTTCCGCGAGCAAAGCCAGCATTAACTCAGCCTTCCTCCGCCTAAACCGCACCGGCCTCCCCCCTACCCGGACCCGGAATCCCCCGTACGCACGGATCTCCACCCGGACCCCCGGGTGGTAGGGCGTGTCCAGCTGGCCCATCTCCCAAAGGAACCTCCGGGCCCGCTCCACAGGAAGGGCCAGCAAGGTCTTCTCGGCCAGAAAGGGGTAACGGTGGAGGAGCTCATGCCCCTTGTCCTGAAAGGGGTACGCCTCGGCCAAGGCCCGAAGAAAGGGGTCCGCCCCCACCAGGTGGGGGAGGGGGAAGACCTCGCCCCGCCGAAGCCGGGCCATGGCCACCACCAGGGTCATGAAGGCCTCCACCCAGGCATCCCCGGAGAGCCGGGCCAGGCGGACCATCTCGGAAAAGGGTTCCTTCCAGTCCCCTAAAAGGGCAGCCAACCCCCCCAGGGCCTCCACCTGAAGCCGGGGCGGCCCCCCCTGAGCGAAGGCCAAGGCCGACCGGTAAGCCTGAAGGGCTTCTTCAAGGCGGCCCAAGGCGAGAAGGGCATGCCCCCGGCGGGCCTCGGCCAGGGCCACCCCAAAGGGGCTTTCCAGCACCTGGGCCTCCCACCGCCCCCGTTCCGCTTGTCGCACCGCCTCCTTCGCATCCCCACAGACCGCCTCCAGAAGGGCTCGAAGCAGACTCCCCTCCCGGTGGTGAAGAGGCGGCCGTAAAAACCCCCTTGGTTCCCTCTCATAGGAAGCCCTGGAAGGAGCCAAAGGCTCAGCCCTAAGAAGGGCCAGCGCCTCCTTAGGCTGGCCCCGCCTGAGGAGGAGCCTGGGTCCGGAAAACCCCATCCGGGCAGCCTCCTCTACGCGCCCCTCGTTCAAAAGATTCTCCGCCAAAAGGGGCTCGGCCTCCCCCGGGTAAAGGCGGAGGGCCTCTGCCAAAAGGGGCCGGGCCTTGGCGGGCTCCACCGTATCCAAGTAGAGCTGGGCCCAGCCCAGATAGGCCCGGTCCAGTCCCCGGGCCAACGCCTCCCGGTAAGCCGACTCCGCCTCCCGGTACCGGGAAGCCTGGCGCAGCGCCTCGGCCAAGAGGAGGACGAGGCTGGGCCGGGCCTGGACCACCTCCTTGGGAAGGGCCTCCAAAAGCCCCAGGACGCTGTGGGTGAGGCCTTGGCGCAAAAACCCCTCCCCATGGGCCAAAAGCAGGTCAGCGGCGTGCCCCATCCGGCCGGCCTCAAGAAGGAACTGGGCCGCCCGCAAAGCCTCCCCCTGCTTTAGGGCCTCCTCTGCCGCCTGGTTGAGGAGGGCGCGGCGCTCCCCCTCCGGCAACCGGTCCATCAGGGCCGCCCGCACCAGGGGGTGGAAGCGAAGCCGGTTCTCAAGTCGCTCCAGGACCAGGTCCTCCGCATAGGGAAGGAGGGGATGGGCCTCCTCCAGCCCCACCTCCTCCCGCACGGAAAGCCGGGCGGCCAGGAGCTGAACCTCCTCGGGCAAGGCCGCGAGAAGAAGATGGCCTAGGGCCACCCGGGGCTCCCCTTCCCACCAGACCTCCTCCGCTTTTAGCCCCTTGCGCATGGCGAGGAGCATCAGCCTGAGCCCTAAAGGCCAGCCCCGGGTCAGGCTCTGGGCCCGCTCCACCTCGTACCCTGGTACCTCCGGGGCCAAGGCTTGGGCAAGGGCGCAGGCCTCCTCCGGGTCGAAGGCCAGCTCCTTTTCCGTAAGAACCCGGCCCAAGGCCTCAAAGGGCTCGAGGCGGCGGGAAAGGAGGGCCAGGCGAAGCCCTGGAACCCGCAACAAGGCCAAGAAAACGCGGAGGCTCTCCCGTCCCACCCCCAGGTGGGCCTCATCCACCACAAGAAGATGGGAAGGAAGGTTGAGAAGGGCCTCGAGGAGGGCCTCTAAGGCCAGGGGCCAGTTCCCCCGCTCCAAAAGCCCCTCCAGCTCCTCATACACCCCTTCCCCCACCCGGTCCCGGTACGCCGCCCCCAGGTGCCAGAGGAGGACCACGGGGTCCTTGGCCTCCTGCCCCAGGGCCAGGTACACCCCGCCATAGGGTACCAGCAAGGTGGTTTTACCGTACCCTGCCCCTGCGGCCAACACCAAGGCCGAAGAACTGGCCCACGCCTCCTCCAGAAGGCGCTTTAGGCGATGCCGCTCCACCTCGTGGGGAAGCCGAGGAGGCAGAAGCCGGGTTTTCGGAACCCTGTAAGGCATCGGTAACAAAAGTGTAACACCCAGGGGCTAGCCTGAGCCTTAGGAGAACGGGATGTACCTGCGAGGACTAGGGGTCTACCTGCCTCGAGGCCGGATCCAGAGCCGGGAGATTGCCGAGTGGTCAGGCCTGCCCGAATGGGTGGTGCGGGAAAAGCTAGGGATCGTAGAGAAGCCGACCCCGGGCCCGGAGGACCACCCAGCGGAGATGGCCATCTGGGCTGCGGAAAAGGCCCTTAAGGAGGCCAAGGTGCCCCGGGAAAGGGTCGGGGGGGTGCTTTCCATCGTGGAGGAACACAAGGACTACCCGGTCTGGGCCACCGCCCCCTACCTGGCCTACCGCCTGGGTCTTCCTGGTGGGCTGGGGATGGACCTCAACCAGAAGTGCGCCTCCTTTATGGGAGCCTTGGAGGTAGCCCGGGGGGTTTTCTCCACCCGCAAGGGCGTGGAGCACCTGCTCATCGCAGGCGGATACCGGAACGGGGACCTGATCGATTACCGGGATGAGGGGGTGCGGTTTATGTACGACCTTGCCCCAGGTGGGGCGGCCGCCTTGGCCTCCAGGGAAGGACCGGGGTTTAAGGTCCTGGGGCTGGCCCACCGCATGGATCCCACCCTGGCCCTTATGGTCAAGGTGCCCGTAGGCGGGACGCGGAACCCCTTGGGGCCCAGAACCCTGGGTGAGTACCGCCTCCGGGTGGAAGATCCCGCGCAGATGAAGGCCCGTCTGGACGCCACCGCTTTGCCCACCTTTAAGCAAGTCCTGGAAGAGGCGCTGGAAGAGGCCGGGTACACGCCTCGCGACCTGGACTTTCTGGGCATCCTCCACATGAAACCCTCGGCCCATCGGGGCCTCCTCAGGACCCTTGGGCTTTCTGAGGAGCAAAGCCTCTACCTGGATCGCTACGGGCACCTGGGCCAGTTGGACCCCATCCTTATCCTCGAGCTGGCGAGGAGGGAAAAAAGGATCCGGCCTAAGGACCTGATCGGCTTGGTGGCCGCGGGCGTGGGGTACTTCTACGGAGCGGCGGTCTTGCGCTGGGAGGTGGAAGAGGATGCTGGAGCTTAACCCGGACTGGCTGGGGCGGCTTGCCCAGTACCATCCGTACCGGAAAGCGGTCTTTTTCCGGGGCCAGTGGTACACCTACCAGGGGCTTTATGAGCGCGCCCGCCAGGCTGCAGGAGTGCTCCAGGCCCTCGGGGTGGGCCGGCAGGACCGGGTGGGGATCCTGGCCAACAACCATCTGGCCTTCCTGGCCCTTTATTTTTCCACACCCTTCCTAGGGCACATCCTCACCCCCTTCAATATCCGGCTCTCCCTGGAGGAGCTGAGGGCTCTTCACGCCTACACCCGGCCCCGGGTGCTCTTCTACGGCGAGGGGTTTGAAACCACGGCCAAGGCCCTGGACAGGGGGGCCCTCCCCCTAGGTGCCCTGGAAGGCCCCCCAGCGGTGGGGGAAGCGAAGGTCGGCCTGGAGGATCCCGCCCTCCTCCTCTTCACCGGGGGGACGACGGGCCTGCCCAAAGGGGCCCTCATCCCCTACCGCCAGCTCCTGGTCAACGCCATCCAGACCGTCATGGCCTGGGGCCTGACCCGGGAGGACCGGTACATCCAGGCCACCCCCATGTTCCACGCGGCCCTGAACGTCCTGACCACCCCGCTTCTTTACCTAGGCGGGGGCGTGCTCATCCAGGAACGGTTTGACCCCGAGGAGTATCTGAACTGGGTGGAGACCCAACGGGTTAGCCTCCTCTTTCTGGTCCCCACGATGTTCCAGACCCTCTCCGAGCATCCCCGCTTTGCAGCCACAAGCTTTTCCTCAGTCCGCTTCGCCATCTCCGGGGGCGCCCCCTGCCCGGCCCCCGTGCGGGAGGCCTTCCGAAGACGAGGGGTGGGGTTCAAGCAGGGGTATGGCCTCACGGAATGCGGGGTCAACTGCTTTACCTTTGAGCTGGACGAAGCGGAGGCCTATCCGGAAAGCGTAGGGCGGCCTATGCCCCATCTCGAGGCCCGACTGGTCAAGGAAGATGGCCAACCAGCGGGGCCTGGCGAGGCGGGGGAGCTCTGGTTCAAAGGGCCTGTGGTGATGCTCGAGTACTTCGAAAGGCCGGAGGAAACCGCCAAGGTCGTTGTAGAGGAAGGAAAGGAGCGCTGGCTAAAGACCGGGGATCTGGCCCTAAAAGACGAGGCAGGACGCTTCTATATCGTGGGGCGGAAGAAGGAGATGTATATCTCAGGGGGGGAGAACGTCTTCCCGGTAGAGGTGGAGCGGGCCCTTTACGAGCATCCCGCGGTCTTGGAGTGCGCCGTTTTAGGCATGCCCGACCCCAAGTGGGGGGAGGTGGGGTGGGCCTTCGTGGTCCTGAGGCCAGGGGCTAGGACGGACGAGGAGGAGCTCCGAACCCTTTTAAAATCCCGGCTTGCAGGCTACAAGATTCCCAAACGTTTTATCTTCCTAGACGAGCTTCCCAAGTCCGGCCCTGGAAAGGTCCTAAAGGAGGAGCTGAGGAGGCGGTATGGTTGACCGGTACCTGTTGGAAGGATCAGGCCCCCCGGTCGTCCTGCTGAACGGGCTCTTCCAGCGCCTCGAGGCCTGGGAGGGGATCCTTCCCCACCTTAAGGACTTCCAGGTCCTCCGCTACGACATGCGGGGTCAGGGCCCCTCCCTCGTGGGGGAAGAATCCCTCACCCCTGGGCGCCACGCCCAGGACCTGGAGGACCTTCTGGACCGGCTGGGGCTGGCCAGGGTCCACCTGGTGGGGCTTTCCAATGGGGGGGTGGTGGCCCAGGTCTTCGCTCTGAAGCGGCCAGAGCGGGTGCAGAGCCTCGTCCTCCTCTGCACCACCCCGCACCTGGACACCGCCCTGCGGGCCAAGGTGGAGAGCTGGCTCCACGCCCTCGAGGTGGGGGGGGCGCTCCTCAGGCTCCGGGTGGGGCTCGCCTGGACCTTCGGGCGGAGCTTCCTCAACCGGAACCCCGGCCTCCTCCAAGAGGAGGGGCTCCGGACCCTCCTGGCCCAGGCCCCCCCTCCCGAGAACCAGAGGCGGCTCCTCCAGGGCTTCCTGACCCTGGAGGACCTCCGGCCCCAACTTAGGGGGCTCTCCCTGCGGACGCTGGTGGGGGCGGGGGAGGAGGACCTCCTCTTTCCCCTCCCCTACGCCCGGGAACTAGCGGAAGCCCTGGAGGCGGAGATGGCCCTCCTGCCCTTGGGCCACGCGGCCCTGGTGGAAGACCCGGACCTGGTGGGCCAGAGGGTTCGAAGGTTTTTGGAGGTGAAGGATGCGGTTTGAGGAAAGGGGGTTCGGCCGGCCTGTGGTCTTCGTCCATGGCAACTTTGCCTCGAGGACCTGGTGGAGGGAGATCCTGCGGCCTCCCGAGGGGTACCGGTTTCTGGCGGTGGACCTTCCAGGCTTCGGGGAAACCCCCTTCCCAGGGGGAACGCCCTCCATCGAGGGGTTCGCCCAATCCCTCCTCGCCTTTTTAGAGGAAGGGGGGCTGGAACCGGTCCTGGTGGGGCATTCCCTGGGCGGAGCGGTCGCCATGGAGGCAGCAGGCCGCGCCCAAAACCGGATCCGCGGGCTGGTCCTCCTGAACTCCGCTCCACCCACGGGTTTCCCCACCCCCGAGACCTACTACCCTATGCTGGCAAGTTACCGGCAGAACCGGGAAGCCCTCAAAGCGGCCCTTCTGGGGGTCATTGGGAAACCGCCCCCCTACTTTGAGGAACTGGTGGACCAGGCTCAGGCCATGCACCCTGCCCATTTCACGGGGAACGCCCGGGCCTTGGCCGAGTGGCGGCTGACCCAGGTCTACCCGGGCCCGGTCCTGGTGGTGCATGGGGAGAAGGACCCCCTGGTGCCCCTGGCCATGGCCGAGGCCACCCGGGCCTTCTTCCCACAAGGACGGCTCTTGGTCCTTCCAGGCCTGGGCCACTCGCCCCAACTGGAGGGGCCAGAAGTCTTCCTGGGCGCTTTGGAATCCTTTTTGGAGGAGGTGCCATGGGGTTCAAAGTAGGGGACACCGCAGAGTACACCCAGACCCTGACCGAGGCCCAGGTGGCCCTTTTCGTAGGGGCCACAGGGGACCACAACCCCCTGCACCTGGACGAGGTCTACGCCCGGAAAACCCGTTTCAAGGGGCGGATCGTGCACGGCCTCCTCACCGCCGGCCTCATCTCCACGGCCATCGGAACCAAGCTCCCTGGAACGGGAGCGGTCTACCTGGGCCAAACCCTGCGCTTTCTCAGACCCGTCTACCTGGGGGATACGGTCACCGCCCGTCTGGAGGTTACCGGAGTCAAGGAGCGGCCAGGCGGCCAGATCCTCACCCTTAGGACCCTCTGCCTCAACCAGAAAGGGGAGGTGGTGATAGAGGGCGAGGCCACGGTGCTTTACGAGGTGGCTGGAAAGGAGGAAGCATGAGGAAAAGGCTGATCGGATGGATGGCGTTAGTGCTCGGTCTGGGCCTAGCCCAGACCCAGGTGAAGGTGGGGGTCCTCCTCCCCCTCTCGGGGATCGCCAGCGTCTCCGGCAAAGCAGCTCTAAACGGCATCCAACTGGCTGCAGACGAGGTAAGGGCCGCAGGAAGGGTTCGGCTGGAGTTGGTGGTGGCCGATGACGGCACCGACCCGGCCAAGGCCGTACCTGCCTTCACCAAGCTCATGACCGTGGACAGGGTGGACATCGTGATCGGCGGACTGGCCAGCGGGGTCACCTTCGCCCTCTCCGGACCCGTAAAGCAGTACGGACCCCTTTTTCTGGCCATCGGGGCGGCGAGCTCAGTGGTGGAGCAGGCCTTTGAGGGCTACCCCCTCTTTTTCCACTATCACCCCTGGGACTACCACAACGTGGCTGCGGCCCTGGACTTCTTCCGCTACCTGCACAGGGAACTGGGGGCACAGAAAGTGGCCATCCTGTACGAAGACGGGCCATTCGGTTCAGCAGGAATCAAGACCTACCAGGAGCAGCTCAAGGCCCTCGGTTACCAGGTCCAGGCCGAACCCTTCAAGACGGGCAGCGGGCAGTTCACCGCCGTCCTTACCCGGTTTAAGGCCTTCAGCCCGGACATCCTCTACTGGATCGGCTACGACGTGGACGCCCTGCCCATCGTCTCCCAAGCCCGGCAGGTGGGCCTAAAGCCCAAGCTCATCTACGGCGCACCCCCCTCCTGGCCCCTAGGGTTTGAGAAGAACCCTCTCTCCACCGACGTTGTGGGGATGACCGCCTGGTTGCCCACCGTGGCCAACCTCGAGTCCCGCCGCTTCGTCCAGGCCTACCAGAAAAAGTATGGGGAGATGACGGAGGAATACATGGCCCCCATGGGTTATGCCATCGTCAAGAGTCTGGGTCTGGCGGTGGAAAAGGCGGAGAGCGCCGACAAACAGAAGATCGCCGAGGCCCTGGCCCAGGTTCGGCTGAACACCCCCCTCGGTCCCCTGAGCTTCAAACCCTCAGAGACGGGCAAGACCCGGTACCAGGGCTTTGGACCGGAGATCTGGTTCCAGTTCCAGTACCTGGAAGGAAGCCGCCGCCCCATCTTCCCCAAGGACAAGGCAGCCCGGCCCCTCCGCTATCCTGGGGAGTACTACCTGCGCTGATGGACCTCCTCCTGCAAACCCTTCTGAACGGGACCCTCGCCGCCGGGGTCTACGCCCTGGTGGCGAGTGGCCTGGCCCTTTCCGTGGGGGTGGTGGGGATCGTGAACTTCGCCCACGGGGAGTTTCTGATGATAGGGGCCTTCACCAGCTACCTCCTCTTCGCCACCCGTGGGCTTGACCCTCTCGTCTCCTTGGGTCTGGCCGCCCTGGCCGCCTGTTTGGTGGGGGCGCTGGTCTACCATGGCCTTCTGCGGCCCGTCCTTCTGGCCCCGGAGCTCAACCAAATGCTCCTCACCTTCGGCCTCTCAGT
Organism: Thermus sp.; assembly: GCF_040290245.1. Classification (GTDB taxonomy): domain Bacteria; phylum Deinococcota; class Deinococci; order Deinococcales; family Thermaceae; genus Thermus_A. The sequence goes on along the minus strand of NZ_PSMQ01000024.1, from coordinate 14,515 downwards.
GCTCCTGCAAAACCTGGCCCTCCTCCTCTTTGGGGCCAACACCCGGGTGGTGGCTCCACCTTACCAGGGCAGCGCTCTCCAGCTAGGCCCCTTTAGCCTGGGCGTGGTACCCCTGGGGGCTTTTTTGCTCTCCTGCACCCTTCTCTCTTCGCTTCACCTTTTTCTGAGGCGGAGCCGCCTCGGGCTGGCCATGCGGGCCGTGGCCCAGAACCGACTGGCCCCTGGGCTTCTGGGGATCGAGCTCCACCAGGTCAATCTCTCAGCGTTTGCCCTCTCAGCCGCCCTGGCCGGGGTAGCGGGGGTTATGCTTTCAGTAATGCTGTACGCCAGCCCCACTGTGGGCTTTGCCTACACGCTCAAGGCGTTTGCCATCGTGGTGATGGCCGGCCTAGGCAATCTCACCGGGGTGCTCTGGGCGGCCCTGGTGCTGGCCTGGGCCGAAGCGGCGGTGAGCACCTACCTCCCCGGGGGTGGGGGATGGGTGGAGGCCGTCTTCTTCCTCGTCATCTTTTCAAGCCTCCTCTACCGAAGCTACAGGGGTCAAGCGTGAAGGAAATCCTAGGCCTTCTTCTCTTTTCTGCCCTCCTACCCTTTCTGCCCCTTGGGGACTGGCAGGCCTTCCTCCTAGACACCGCGCAGTTCGCCTTCCTGATCACCGCCTTAGCCCTTTCATGGGACCTCCTGGCCCGAACTGGCCAGCTCTCCCTTGCCCACGGGGCCTTCTTTGGCCTAGGGGCTTACGCCGCGGGCCTCACCGCTAAGGCCCTCGGCCCCTTGCCCGCCCTGGGGGTGGGGATGGCCGTGGCCGGCCTCTCAAGCCTGGTCCTGGGCCTCGCCACCTTACGGCTTCAAGGGATCTACTTCGCCATCGCCACCTTGGCCTTCAGCGAGGTCATGCGGACCCTGGTCCTCAAGGCCCCCTTCACAGGCGGGCCGATCGGCCTGCCCGTGCCCCCGGCCTTTCCCGGTCTACCCCTCGGGGGGTACTACCTGGCCTTTTCAGCCTTGCTCCTGGCGGTGGCCATCAGCCTGGGCTTGGCGAGGAGCAGACTGGCCTACGCCCAGGCGGCCACCCGGCAGGGGGAGGCGGTAGCCCGGGTTTTGGGAGTCCCGGTGGTCCGGGTCAAGCTGGTCTCCTTCCTTCTCTCCAGCGCACTGGCTGGCCTAACCGGAGGGGTCTACGCCTTCAAAACCCTCTTCCTTACCCCCTACGACGCCTTCGGGCTGGGGCGGGCAGTGGAAGCCCTCGTCATCCCCATCTTCGGGGGGCTTTACACCACCTCGGGTCCCCTTTTGGGAGGCTTCCTGCTGGTGGGCCTCGAGTCCTGGCTAAGGCTCCGGGTCGGGGAGGGATACCTTGTGGCCTATGGGGCCCTCCTCATCCTGGCCATTCTGTTCCTGCCCCGGGGTCTGGTGGGGCTTTTTGGAGGACGGCGTGGCGCTGATTGAGGTGGAAAACCTTACCAAGCGGTTCGGGGGCCTCCTGGCGGTCAACCAGGTCAGCCTGGAGGTCGGGGAAAGGGAGATCCTAGCGATCATCGGACCCAATGGAGCGGGGAAGAGCACCCTTTTGAACCTCCTTTCGGGACTTCTCCGGCCGGATGGAGGACGGATCCTCTTCCAGGGAGAGGAGATTACGCACCTTCCCCCGGAGGCCCGGACCTGGCGAGGGCTGGGCCGGGCCTTCCAGATCCCAACCCCCTTTCCAGAGATGACCGTCTGGGACAACGTGCTGGTGGGGGCCCTCTTCGGAAAGCCCGACACCTCCAAAAAGGAGGCAAAGCGGGTGGTGGAGGAGGTTTTGGAGCTCACGGGCCTCACCCACCAGGCCCGGCGACTTGCGAAGGAGCTTACCCTTTTGGAGGAAAAACGTCTGGAGCTTGCCCGGGCCTTGGCCACCCGGCCCTGCCTCCTCCTTTTGGACGAGGTGATGGCGGGCCTCAGGCCCAAGGAGGCCCGTGAAGCCGTGGAGGTCTTGAGGCGGATCCGGGACAGCGGGGTCAGCATCCTCTTCATCGAACACCTGATGCCCGTGGTCCGGGCCCTGGCCGACCGGGTGGTGGTGTTGGACTACGGGGAGGTCATCGCTAGAGGCCGCTACGAGGAAGTAGCCCTGGACCCCCGGGTACGGGAGGCCTACCTAGGGAGGTCGGCATGAAGCTGGTGGCGGAGGGGATCGAAGCCGGGTACGGCAAAGCCCAGGTCCTCTTCGGCGTGGACCTGGAGGTGGCCACTGGGGAGCTCGTAGCCCTCCTGGGGGCGAACGGAGCAGGGAAAACCACCTTCCTCCGGGCGCTTTCCGGCCTCATTCGCCCCTGGCGGGGGGGATCTGGCTAAACGGTCAGGACCTCAAGCCCCTTTCCCCGGCCCAAAGGGCACGGCTCGGCCTGGGGCATGTTCCGGAGGGGCGCCAGCTCTTTCCCCTGATGAGCGTGGAAGAGAACCTCCTCCTTGGGGCAGCCTTCTTGGCCTGGGAGCGGCACAAAGAGAACCTGGAAAAGGTCTATGCCCTCTTCCCCCGGCTTGCGGAAAGAAGTCAGCAGGCGGCGGGTACCCTCTCGGGGGGAGAGCAGCAGATGCTGGCCATCGGCCGGGCCCTGATGGGCCAGCCCAGGATTCTTCTCGTGGATGAGCCCTCCTTGGGCCTGTCGCCCAAGCTTGCCGAGGAGGTCCTCCTCTCCTTAAGGAGGATCAAGGAACAGGGGGTGGGCGTCTTGCTGGTGGAGCAGAACCTTGCCCTCTCCCTCGAGATCGCCGACCGGGGCTACGTGATGGAGTACGGCCATATCGTGCTGGAGGGAGGGGCCAGCGCGCTCAAGGAGGACCCCAGGGTGCGGGAAGCCTACCTCACCCTGGAAGGCCCTTCGAAGTGCTAGACTGAGGGAAGATGGACGTGCGGGAGGAAAGCTTTTGCCCGGTCTACTTTGCCCTGAATCTCCTCCAGGAAAAGTGGGTCCTCCACATCATTCGGGCCCTACTGGGAGGGGAAAAGGGGTTTAACGAACTCTCTCGGGCCGTGGGGGGGGTGAACCCCGCCACCTTAAGCCAGCGCCTGGAACAGCTCGTCGCCCTGGGCCTGGTGGAAAAGCGGGTGGAGTCCCACATGCCCCCCCGGACCCGTTACCGGCTAACCCCCGCAGGCCGGGAGTTCGAGGAGGTGATCCAGGCCATTGACCGCTGGGCCCGGAAGCACCTCAAAGCCCCGGTTAGCGGAGGGTGAGAAGGTAAGTGGGAAGGCCCATCTGGCTCATGAGGTCCCTCTGCTCCTCGAGCCAGTTCACGTGGGCCTCCTCGTCCTTCAGGATTTCGCCAGCGGTGTCCCGGGTGCCGTTGTCCCCCAGGGACTGGGCCAGGTTCATCGTCTCGTTGTAGCCCCTGACCGCCTGGAGCTCCCCTTCGTAGTCGTTTAAGATCATCTCTTCCACGCTTTTGCCGATCCGGATCTCCCCTATCCGGCTCACCTCGGGCAGGCCCTCCAGGAAGAGGATGCGCTCAATGTGTTTTTCCGCATGGCGCATCTCCGTCATCGCGTGGGCCTTGAAGGCCTGGGCGAGCTTGGTGTACCCCCAGTTCTCCGCCATCTCCGCATGGACCATGTACTGCAAAATTGCGGCGAGTTCCTCAGAGAGCCGGTCGTTCAGGGCCTGGATGACCTCGGGGCTTCCTTTCATGCAACCCTCCTCGGATATTCTACGCCCTCCCGGGCAGGACAGGGGCTCCTTCCTTTCGGAACGAAAGGAATCGGCAATCTTAGCCCGGCCAAGCCCCCTAGCGGTATTTGAGCGCTTCCATCAGCTCCTCTACGATCTCGTCCACATCCCCCCGCGTTTGGGCGGTGGCCACGTGCTCCCTGAGGTGGGACTTCAAAACCATCTCCCCCACCCGGTCCAGGGCTCCCTGGACGGCCTTGATCTGCTTTAGGACATCCACGCAGTACACGCCCTCGTCCTCGAGCATCCTGAGAAGCCCCTCCACATGTCCCCGGACCGCGAGGAGGCGCCTTTTCGCCTCCTCGCGGACCCTAGGATCCAGATGCAGGTGTCTAGGCATGCTTCACCGAGGCCCTGTACCCCTCCTCCTCCACCGCCCGGATGAGAAGGTCGGGGTCCACCTCCCCGTCCACCACGGCCTCTTTCCGGTCCAGATCGACCTGGACATCCTTCACACCAGAGACCTTCAAAAGGGCCTTCTTCACCGCCATCACACAGTGGGCGCAGGTCATGCCTTCCACATGCAGACGAACCATCCTCCACCTCCCTATCCCTCCCCCCCTGGGGAGGGTACACCGTCATCTTACACCCCTCGCCCAGGGCGGTCAAGGACAAACCTTACCTCTTCCCCCACCCGCACCTGGGCCAGAAGCCACAGGTCCTGGGGGTGGACGAGGGCGGGCTTGGCGTACCCTCCAAGGCTTCCCTTGTCGTTCATGAGGACGATGGGCTCCCCCCTGGGGGGAACCTGGATCCCCCCCAGGGGGGTGGCCTCGCTCACCCCCTCCCCCCCCGGTACGGGCGGGCCCAGAAGCCGAAGGCCCACCCGGTCCCCCTGGACCAGGGTAAAGGGTGCAGAGGCAAGGGCTCGAAGGGCCTCGAGGGAGGCCTGGGGGCCTTTTAAAAGGCGGATGCGGAAGGGGGGCAAGGGGGGCTGGGAAAGGGCATACCCGGGCCGCACGGGGCGGGGGTTTTCCACCCCCAAAACATCCCCTGCCCTCAGGGGCCTCCCGATCAGGCCCCTGAGGTCCGGGGAGGCGCTCCCTAAAAAGCGCCGCGCCTCTATCCCACCGGCCACCGCCAGATACCCCCGTACCCCCTCCTTAAGGGGCTTGAAGCGAAGGGTCTGGCCCCTTCTTAGAAGAAAGCTCCGCCCAGGCGGGAGGGGTTCATTCCCCACCAAAGGAAGCATCCCGTAGCCGGCAAACCCCAGGACCAGATCCGTCAGGGCGGTGAGGACGGGACCGGTAAGGGTGAGCTCCAGAAGGGGGGCCCCAGGGGGGTTTCCCACCAGGGCGTTCGCCCGCCGGGCGGAACGCTGGTCCAGGGCGCCGGAGCGGGCCAGGCCCAGGTGCCCCGAGAGGAACCGGCCCGTGTCCACCACCAGGCTCAAAAACCCGGCCTCCTCCACCCTCAACGCGGGGTGGCGGGGGGCCTCGGGAAGGAGGTCCAGGGGCTTTGGCTCAGCCGGAGGGAGGCCCTGGGCCGGGCGGAAGCGGACCCGGTCGTTGGGCCCAAGGAGGAAGGGCTCCGGCCGATGGGGATCGTAGACCGCCACCAACGCCCGGCCCAGAAGCCGCCACCCCCCCGGGGAGGGCAAAGGATAGATCCCCGTCTGGAAGCCGGCGATGGCCACGGAGTGGGCGGGGACCCGGGGGCGGGGCTGGGGTTTCCGGGGAAGGCGGAGCCGGGGGTCGACCCCGCCCATGAAGGGAAAGCCGGGGGTGAAGCCGAGGGCGTAGACCCGGTACAAAGGGGCGGCGTGCAGGCGGATGACCTCCTCGGGGGAGAGGCCGGCCTCGAGGGCCACCTCCTCCAGATCCTCCCCGCTGTAGAGGACCGGGATCTCCACCTCTTTCCCCTCCCCAAGGGGGGCCGCCTCGAGGCGGGCGAGGTGGCGGCGTAAAGCGGCCTTCCGGAGGGGGTCGGTGAACTCGAGGTACAGGCTCGTGTACGCGGGGATCACGTCCAAAAGCCCCCTGGGGGGGTTGTCCAAAAGGGCCTTGGCCAGGGCCAGGGCCCTTCGATTGGCCTCCTCCAACCCCCCTGGGAAGCGCAGGTAGACCCCCTGGTGCACGCCTTTATTGTAGGCTAGCCTGGATGGAAGGCCTTTCTTACCTTGTGGGGGCAAACCTGTACGATCTGGACCAGGATCTGCAGACCCTTCTGGCCCATTACGACCCCGGGTTTAAAGAGCGGGAGCCGGAGTACCGGGCCTTTGGGGAGAGGATGGGGAAGGAGGTCCTGGAAGTCCTTTACCACATCGACCAAGATGCCCCTCCCGCCCTGGTGATGCACGACCTGAACGGAAGGCGGATCGACCGGGCTCGGCTCTCCCCCGCGCAAAGAGCCCTGCTTGCAACCCTCCGCCCCATCAACCGCTTTGCCTACGAGGGAAAGGGCTGGGTCCCCCATTTCGCCCTGGGGTACCTCCTGGCGGACGGGGGGGTGTACTGCATCCTCACCATCACCCACCAGGTGGCCTATGCCCTCCACAAGTACGCGCCGGAACACCAAGCCATCAAGGAGGAGCTCCTCTACCAAAACGCCTTCGGGGCCACCTGGATGACCGAGATCCAGGGGGGAAGCGACCTCGGGGCCAACCGGACCCTGGCCATTCCCGAGGGGGAGCGGTGGCGCCTTTACCAGGGGGACAAGTACTTTGCCAGCGGGGCGGGGCTTGCGGATTATGCCCTGGTCACCGCCCGGCCTGAGGGTGCTCCGGCCGGGGCCAGAGGGCTTGCGCTCTTCCTCCTTCCCCGCCTGGACCGGAAGGGCGAACTCAACTTCCGCGTGCGCAGGCTGAAGAGCAAGCTGGGGACCCGGGCCGTCCCCTCAGGGGAGGTGGAGCTGGAAGGAAGCGAGGCCCATCTGGTGGGCAGGGCGGAGGAGGGGATCTACTACACCCTGGAGACCCTGACGGTAAGCCGCCTGGCCAACGCGGTGGCCGCGATGGGCATAGCCCAAAAGGGGTTTCTGGAGGCCCTCTTCCGGGTTAAGAAGCGGGAGAGCTTCGGCCGCCGCCTCTTGGACCACCCCCTTGTCCGCCGGGACCTGGTGGATCTAAGGGTACGCCAGGCGGGGGGGCTGGCCTTGGCCTTCCACGCGGTGGCCGCCTTTGACCGGGCCTGGGAGGAGCGCCCCCCCTACACCCCCCGCTACCACCTGGCCCGCTTCCTCTCCCACCTGGCCAAGAACCGGACGGCGGAGCACGCCCAGAAGAGCACGGCCTTGGCCATGGAGCTCTTCGGTGGGCTGGGGTTTTTGGAGGAGTACGCCATCGCCCGCTGGCACCGGGAGGCCCTCATCACCCCCATCTGGGAAGGGCCCTCCAACATCCAGGCCCTGGACCTCCTCGAGGCCATGGAGAAGAAGGGCGCCCACCTCCTTTTCCTAGAGGAAGTATCGGCCCTCCTCGAAGGCCACGGGGAAGCCGAGGCGGCCTTGGCCCTGGAGACGGCGGAAAAGACGCTGGCCTTCCTCAAGGGTGAAAAAGAGGCCGTCTGGTACGCCAAAGAGGCCCTAAGGCGGCTTGCGGATGCGCTTTCCGTGGCCGTCCTCTTGAACCTAGGGGAGGCCTATGAACCCGTTGCCCGGCTCTACGCCCACCGCTTTTTAAAGCGGGAGGAGTACCCGGCCTGGGCGGGGGGGTGGCTTCTCACCCAAAGGTGAACCCTGTCCCACCGGGAAAGGGGGATTGAGCTAGGTTAAGAAGGATGAACCGGCTGGCCCGGGAAAAAAGCCCCTACCTTCGGCTCCACAAAAACGACCCTGTGGACTGGTACCCATGGGGGGAGGAGGCCTTCAAAAAGGCCAAGGCGGAGAACAAGCCCATCTTCCTCTCCGTGGGCTACAGCAGCTGCCACTGGTGCCACGTGATGGCCCGGGAGTCCTTCCAAGACCCCAGGGTGGCGGAGCTTCTCAACGCCCACTTCGTCCCGGTGAAGGTGGACCGGGAGGAAAGGCCAGACATCGACGCGGCCTATATGCAGGCCCTTCTCGCCCTTACCGGCCAGGGGGGGTGGCCGATGAGCCTCTTCCTTACCCCAGAGGGCAAGCCCTTTTACGGGGGAAGCTATTTTCCGAAGGAGGACCGGCTGGGGCTCCCCGGGTTTAAACGGGTCCTCCTAGCGGTGAAGGAGGCCTGGGAAAAGCGGCGGGAAAGGGTGGAGGAGGAGGCCCAAAAGCTGGCCCAGGCCCTGGAAAAAAGCGTCAAAAAAGGGGCGTGGTCGGTTCCAGAGGCCATTCACGAGGAGGTTTTAAACCGCCTCGAGGCCCTTTTCGACCCGGTGTACGGCGGGTTCGGGGAAGGGCCCAAATTCCCCCAAGGACCCCTTCTCCTCTACCTCCTGGCCCGGGCGGCCACGGGGGAGAAACGGGCAGAGGCCCTCTTAAGGCCCACCCTCACCCGGATGGCCCTCGGCGGGGTCTACGACCAGGTGGAGGGGGGGTTCCACCGCTACGCGGTGGACCGGGCCTGGCGCCTTCCCCACTTTGAAAAGATGCTTTACGACAACGCCCTCCTGGCCCGGGTCTACCTGGGGGCCTGGCTCCTCTTCCACGACCCCCTCTACCTCCGCGTGGCCCGGGAAACCCTGGACTTCCTCCTGAGCCTGCGGCTTCCCGAGGGGGGGTTCGCCGCCAGTCTGGACGCGGAAAGCGAGGGGGAGGAGGGGGCCTACTACGCCTTGGAGGAAGGGGAGTTGGCCGGCCTCAGCGAACTGGAGCGGGCTTACCTGAGCCCCTTCCCCTTCGAAGGGCGGTACGCCCTATCCGCCCTAGGCGAGGAGGCGGTCAAAAGCCGGCTTGGGGAAGGGTTTCCCAGCTTTCTTTCCGAGCTTAAGGCGAAGCTTCGCAGGATACGGCAGGCAAAGCCCAAACCCCTTAGGGACTACAAGCTCCTGGTGGACTGGAACGGCCTGGCCCTGGAGGCGTTGGCCGAGGCGGGAAGGTTTCTGGGGGAGCCCTACCTCCAGGAGGCCAAGGCCCTGGCCCGCCGCCTCCTTGCCCTCCGCCAGGGAGGGCTTCTGCCGCATGCCCACCGCCTGGGGGAAAGCACCGTCGGCCTCCTCCTCGACCAGGCCCGGGTGGGCCTCGGCCTCGTGGCCCTGTACGAGGCCACGGGGGAGTGGGCCTGGCTGATGGCGGCCCGGGAGGTGCTGGAGGCGAGCCGGGCCTTCAAGGCGGATGGCTGGCGGGAGACCCTGGAGGACCTCCCCCTTCCCCCATGGACGGAGGAGGGCGCTTTGCCCTCGGCCCCCTCGAGTCTGGCCCTCCTGTTCTTCCATCTCGGCCGCATCTTTGAAGAGGAAGGATACCTGAAGGAGGCGGAGGGGCTTTTGGAGGAGGAGGGGGGGCGTCTGCGCCGCTACCCTGAGGCCTTCCCGTCCCTCCTCCTGACCCACCTCCACCTCCTTAAAGGAAGCGAGCTGGCCCTCCCCACCCCCTCCCCCTTCCTGCCCCAGGCCCGGGGCTGGTACCTTCCTTTAACCCTCCTCATCACCGGGCCGGAAGGGGCCTTGCCAACCCTGAACAAGAGGGCGGGAAGGGCCTACCTATGCCTGAGAGGGGTCTGCCTCGCCCCCTGCGAGGAGGAGGAGGGACTCAAGCAGGCCCTTCGGGCCCATTACCCCTCCCTCTGAGGATCAGACCCTGATCCAGGGCCGCCACCAGGGAATGGAGAAAAGGGTCAGGGCCAAGGCGGCCAGGATGAACCACAAGGCCTTCCGGGGGGCTTTTTCTACCTGGGCCCGAGCCATATGGGCAAGGCCCAGGGCCAGGACCATCCCCACCCAGTGCTCCATCAGGAAGAAGGCCACCTCGGGGTTCTCCCGCGCCAAGGCCAGGTTCCGGTAGGCGGGGGCCAGGAGGGGGCTTTGCCAAAGGAGGAGGAGGCCCAGGATGAGCTGGAGGGTAAAGGCATGGGCAAAGCCCAGGGCGTAGACTCGAGCCATGGGGCCTGGAGGCCGGGAAAGGGCGAAGAGGGAGAGGAGGCCAAGGAGGAGAACGAGCCACCGGAGGAGGTTGTGCAGGGAAAGGAGCAGGGGGTAAAGCTCCATGGGCCTAGTCTACAAGGGGATTCCCCAGAACCGGGGTGAGGGGCCTCACCTCGAGGCTGCGCAGGCGGTTGACCGTGGCGGCAAGCTCCAAGGGGCGGACCAACGCGGCCTCCGGGGCCTCCTCCAAAAGAAAGGGGTCGTCCAGCCGGACGAGGCTTTCGGCCAGGGCCCTCAAGGGGGTTTTTCCGTCCGCGGCCTCGCGCATCCTCTTGAGCAAAGCCCCCAGGGTTCGCACCTGGCCATCCTCCAGGAGGTCCAAGGCGGAAAGGTCGATCGTCTCCTCGCCAAACACCAGCTCCCTTAAGCCCCGGCCCTTCACCCTCTCCCTCCGGCCCCGCCTGGGGTCGAAGCTCTGGGGCAGGGGGGCCCGCGCCCGGACGAAGAAGGGGGTCTTCTCCCCAAAGACCCGGCCCGTGGGATGGGCCAGGGCCACCTCCCGCGCCCTAGCCGTGGCGTCCAGGGCCCGATACTCCTCCATCAGGACCACGGTGTCCGCGAGCTCCAGGTAATCCCCCACCCCGCCCACCACCAAGACCAAGGAGACCCCGAGGGCCTTCAGTTCCCCCACCCGGTCCAGGAGGGGCGTGAGGGTTTCCCGTTCCACCAGGGCCTGCATCCGGGCATCCCGCACCAGGAGGTTGGTGGCCGAGGTGTCCTCATCTAAAAGGAGGAGGCGGCTTCCCGCCTCCAGGCCCTCCAGGATGGCCGCGGCCAGGCTGGTGGAGCCTGAGGCGTCCTGGGTGGAGAAGAAGGCGGTGGACCGGCCCTGGGGGAGGTTCTTGACAAAGGGCCTCAGGTCCACGCCCGTCACGCTCCGGCCGTCCTCGCTCTGGACCCTTAGGCCGCTCCTTTCCGTCACCACCCACTCCCGCCCATCCCCTGGGACATGGGGATAGACCCCCCGGACCAGGGCCTCTAAAAGCGTGGTCTTCCCGTGGAACCCCCCTCCGGTGATCAGGGTGAGGCCCCTAGGCACCCCCATGCCCCGCACCTCCCCATGGTGGGGGGTGTGGAAGCGGACCTCGAGGCTTTCCGGGCTCACGAAGGGCAGGGCGCCCTCCAGGGGCCTCTCGCTCACCCCGCTTTCCCGGGGAAGAAGGCTTCCATTTCCCACAAAGGCCACAAGCCCCCGATCCGAAAGCCGCTCTTGGATGAAAACATGGTCCTCCGCCTGGTGGATGTGCTTTTCCAGGCCCGAAAGGGGGTAGCGGAGCTCCTCAAGGAGGCCAAGAAGCCCTTTCAGAAGCCTTTCCGCCTCCTTCCCCGCGATCCTTCGGCCAAAGGCGGGAAGCCCCAGGCGGAAACGCAGATAAAGGCCCTTCTCCGTGTACCGCGCCCCGGCCCGGCGCAAGATGGCCGGGCTTTCCACCCCCACATAGACCCGCCCCGAGTGGCCCATCCCCTCCACTCTGGGAAGGTTTCTAAGGAGGGCTTTAAAGCGCCTGAGGACGAAGTCCTCCAAAGCGACCCGCCCCTCCTCCCGGGTGAACAGGGGCGGGATTTTGTGAAAGGCTGGGGAAAGCCAGACCTCCACCACACTGGGGGTGGCGAAGGGATCGCCCTGCACATGGACGAAGCGGAGGGAAAACCCTTCCCCCTGCCAGCTTCCCTTAAGGTCCTTGTAAAACCCATAGGGGCGGCCCTCGAGGGCCCGCACCTGGTCCAGAAGGTCAGAAAACCGCCGCACTTTGCCATTTTAGTCGAACGCCCTTACCTCCACCCCTTCCCCTTCCAAGGCCTCCCGGATGGCCTTCGCCACCTGGGGGGCACTGGGGTTGTCCCCATGGATGCAAAGCGTCTCGGCCCTCACCCCTACCTCCCCCCCGTCCAAAGCCTCCACCCGGCCCTCTAAGACCATGCGCAAGGCGCGCCGGGCCGCCTCCTTGGGGTCGGTAATCCAGCTGCCTGCAAGGGAGCGGGGGGCCAGCTGCCCGTTTTTCAAGTAGGCCCTTTCCGGGAAAGCCTCGAGGACCACCCTAAGCCCCATCGCCCTGGCCTCCTCCTCATAGGGCGTGTTCGGAAGCACCACAAGCGGCAGGCCTGGGTCGAAGTCCTTGACCGCCTGGGCAATGGCCCGGGCGGTCTCCCGGTCCCGGCAGGCCTTGAGGTAAAGGGCCCCGTGGGGCTTGACGTGGTGGAGGAAAAGGCCTTCCGCCTTCAAGAAGGCGGAAAGGGCCCCGATCTGATAGAGGAGATCCGCATAGACCTCCTCCGGGCTTAGCGCCATCTCCCGCCGGCCAAACCCCACGAGATCGGGAAAACCCGGGTGGGCCCCCACCGCCACCTTATGGGCCTTGGCCCGGGCCACCGTCTCCTTCATCCGCAAGGGGCTTCCCGCGTGAAACCCGCAGGCCAGGTTGACCGAGCTCACCAAGGGAAAGAGGGCCTCGTCGTGGCCGTAGGTGTAGACCCCGTAGGACTCCCCCGCGTCCGCGTTCAGGTCCACCTGCATGGGAAAAGCTTATCTCACTTCCACCTCGAGGCCCCTTAGGGCCCGGCCCAGGGCCTGGAAGCCCGCCTCGAGCTCCGCCTCCTTGATGGTCAGGGGTGGGGCGATGAGGAGGATGTTGTGCTTAGCCACGACGTAAACCCCCTCCCGCAAAAGGGCCCTCAGGAGGGCCTGTACGGCGGGGGAAAGGGGGGCGTGCCAGGGGGAGAGGGGCTCCTTGGTGGCCCGGTCCTTGACCAGCTCCAGGGCAAAGAAGGCCCCCAGGCCCCGGACATCCCCGATAAAGGGGTGCTTCTCATACAAAGCCCGAAGCCCCTCCCGGAGGAGGCCCTCGAGGCGGTGGGCCCGCTCGAAAAGCCCCTCCTCCAGATAGGCCTCCACCGCGGCAAGCCCCGCCGCCACCGCCAGGGGGTGGCCCGCATAGGTGTGCCCCGCCCAGAGGACCTCCTGGTCGAACCGCTTGGCCAGGCCCTCCCGCACCAGAACCCCGCCCAGGGGGACGTAGGCCGAGGTCACCCCCTTGGCAAAGGTGATGAGGTCGGGGGCCACGCCCAGGCGCTGGGCGGCAAAGGGAGCCCCCAGACGGCCAAACCCGGTCATCACCTCGTCAAAGACGAGGAGGATGCCGTAGCGGTCGGCGATCCGCCGCACCCCCTCCAGGTACCCCTGAGGGTAGACGATGACCCCGTTGGAGCCCACCACCGGCTCGAGGAAGATGGCGGCCACCCGGGACGGGTCCTCGTGGAGGAGAACCCGCTCCAGGTGGTCCAGGGCCCGAACCACCTCCTCCTCCGGGTCCGAGGCGTAAAAGGGGGAGCGGTACGGGTAGGGAGCGAAGAAGTGGACCACCCCCGGGATGGCAGGCTCGGCGGAAAACCGCCGGTTTTCCCCGGTAAGGGCGCTTGAGCCGTGGGTGGAACCATGGAAGGAACGGTAGGCGGCGAGGATCTTGAACCGGCCCGTTAGGTGGCGGACCATCTTGATCGCGTCCTCGTTCGCCTCCGTTCCCGAGGGGGTGAAGAAGACCCGCGCCCCTTCGGGCCAGGGGGAAAGCTCGGAAAGCCTGGCCGCCAGGAGGGCCCGCTTGTCGTGAAAGAACGAAGGTGGAGCGTAGCAGAGGGTCTGGGCCTGGTCCTGGATGGCCTGGACCACCTTGGGATGGCCATGGCCCAGGTTGACCGCCACCAGGCCGCTGGTCAGGTCCAGGTACCGCTTCCCCTCCCGGTCGACCAGGTACGACCCCTCCCCCCGGACGATGACCGGGGGGTTTAAGGAGGCCTGGGCCGACCAGGGGGTGAGGACGTACCTCCTGTGCAGGGTATCCAGATCCATCTCCACCTCCTCGCCCCTCAGGAAGGCCACGCCCCCTGGGGGATGGCCCAAGCATACCCCGGGTTGGGGGCAAAGGAAAGCAGGTTTTCATAAGTTAAGATTTTAAGGCCGGCCAGGAAAGGGCTCGAGCCGGACGCGCACGTGGAAAACCTCCTCGCCCCGACGCACCTTTAGCTCCACCTCCTCCCCCACCCTTTTGCGCCGCACCGCCTGCAAGAGGTCTTCAAAGGTGTTCACCGGAAGGCCATCCACCTCAAGGATGACGTCCGGCACCCCGCCCGCCTCCAGGCCTCTGAGCCCGGCCTTGTGGGCGGCCCCGCCCGGAACCACCCGGCCCACCACCACCCCCCCTGGCGGAAGGCCCCACTCCCGGGCCAGCTCAGGGGTTAGGGAACGTGGCCCTGAAAGCCCCAGATAAGGCCAGCTGATGCGCGCCCCGCTTTCGAGGCGCCCCACCTCCTCCCGCCTGCCCACAAGGGGGGTGGCGTAGCTCCGGAACCCCTCCTCCGTCAGCCCAATCGCCACCGCCACCGCCACCACCTTGCCATAGGCGTCCAAAACCGGACCCCCCGAGTCCCCCGGGGCCAGGGGAAGGGTGGTCTCCAAAACTCCGCTGGGAAGAAGGGGGCTCACCACCACCCCGGTCCGCACCAGCCTGCCGAAGCGGGGGGCCAGAAACTCTCCCCGGGAGTTCCCGATGGCCAAAACCCCCTCCTTGGGCCTCAGGGGGCGGTCCAGCTCGAGTTCCAAAACCCTCGGGGGCTCCACCTCCGTTTTCAAAAGGGCCAGGTCCAAGGGCTCGAGGTAGCCCAAAAGGGTGGCCGGCCCCCGTACCCCCCGGGCGGTGCGCACCTGGAGGGCCTCCCCTTCCACCACATGGAAGGCCGTGAGGACGAGTCCGCCACGGCCCAAGGCCCGGTAGAAAAACCCCGACCCCCTTCCCCCGCCCTCCCCTTCCAAGGCCA
>NZ_PSMQ01000113.1:0-2400 GCF_040290245.1 Thermus sp. | reverse complement strand
GGGTCTGGGCGCTTTCTGGGGGGAGGGATGGGGGGGGTTTTCAAGCCCCAGGCCCCGGTGCAAACCCCCTAGGTCCAGATGGGTTTCCAGGGCGTCGGCCAGGGTGTCCAGGGCCCTTTCCAGGCCCTCGGCCTCCCGCCCGAAAAGGGCCTTCTGCACCCCGGGGTTCTCCAAAAGCCCGTGCATCCAGGTGGCCAGAACACTCCCTTCTTGGTGGAAGAGGGGGAGGCCCTGGCCGTGGTGGATCTCGTAGCCTTGGACCTCGAGCCCGTTCAGCCTCCCCCAGAAGCCCCTGAGCCCCTCCAGGCGCACCCTTCTTTCCAGAACCGTCTTCCGGGCCTCCATCCGCACCCGGTAGGGGAGAAGGCCGAGCCCCGGGTGAAGCCCCTTTTCCTCCACCCCCTCCTCGTCCAGGATGGCCTCCGCCAGCATCTCCGCTCCCCCGCAGACGGCGAGAAGGGGCTTACCCTTTTGGAGGTGGGCCTGGAGGAGGGGGAGGAAGGGCTTTAGCCAGAGGAGGTCCTGGGCCGGAAGCCGGCTTCCCGGAAGGATGAGAAGCTCGGCCCCTTCCGCCTCCTCCGGGCTTTTGGCGTAGACCAGCCGGCCCAGCTCGGCCAGGGGCCAGAACTCGTCCAGGTTGGCGGCATGTGGGTAGCGGAGGAGGGCCACCTTGGGGCCTGTTCCTTCCTTGGGGCGGTAGCGGAATCCGTCCTCCTCGGGGAGACTCAGAGGGAGGAGGGGCAGGGTGCCCAGGACCGGCACCCCCGTCCAGCCCTCGAGGAGGCCGTAGGCGGGCTTTAAAAGCTCGAGGTCCCCGCGGAACTTGTTGAAGACGAAGCCGAGGAGCCGGTTCCTTTCCTCCTCCAGAAGGGCCCAGGTCCCGTAGAGGGCCCCCAGGGCCCCGCCCTGGTCCACGTCCGCCACGAGGAGGGCCTTGGCCTCGGCCCACCTGGCCACCTGGAGGTTGGGCAGGTCGGGCCAGAGGTTCCGCTCCACCGGGCTTCCCGCCCCTTCCAGGACGAGGAGGTCGTACTCCTTTAAAAGCCCCTCCAGAGCCTCCCGCACCGGGGCCTCCAGGTGGGGCCTGCGCGCCTTCCAGGGAAGGCGGGAGAGGAAGGGGTCGACCCGCCCCAGGACCACCACCTGGCTTCCCCTCTCCCCGAAGGGCTTGACGAGGACGGGGTTCATCCGCACCTCCGGCCTGGCCCCCGCCGCCAGGGCCTGGAGCCACTGGGCGCTCGCGATCTCCCCGCCCGCCACCACCCGGGCGTGGTTGGCCATGTTCTGGGCCTTGAAGGGGGCAACCCTCAGGCCCAGCCTGGAGAGGTGGCGCAAAAGCCCCGCCACCATGAGGCTTTTCCCCACCCCGCTTCCCGTTCCCCAGACGATCAAAGCCCGGCCCACGCGCCCTCCTTCAGAACCTCCTCGAGCGCCTCTAGAAGGGCCCCTTGGGCCTCCTCCCTCTGGGCGGAAAGCCTGAGCCACTCGGGAAGCCCGAAACTGGTGCACGCCCTCACCCGGATCCCCCGCTCCCTTAGGGCCCGGGCCACCTCCTCCGCCCCGCCCACCCAGACCAGGAGGAAGTTGGCGGGGCTTTCCAAGACCCGGAGGCCAAGCCCCCGAAGCCCCGCGGCCAGGAGGCGCCTCAGGCGGAAAAGCTCCTTTTTGGTCGCCTCGAGCCAGGCCCGGGCCTCGGGCTCCAGCTGGCCCCAAAGGAGGGCCTCCCCGTAGACGGAGACGGGCCAGGAGGGGGCGAGGTTCTGGAACGGGGTGAGGTCCCAAGGCCCCACCAGATACCCGGCCCGGACCCCGGTGAGGCCGTGGGCCTTGTTGGGGCTGTACAGGCGGAAGACCCCCTCGGGTAGGGGAAGGGGGGCCTCGAGGAGGTCGTGGTAGGCCAGGTCCAGGACCAGGGCCCCCCCCGCCCTTTGCGCCGCCTCCTGCAAAAAGGGGTAGACCTCCCCAGTGGGGTTGTTGGGCACGGCCAGAAAGGCCAGGCGGCTCTCGGGAAGGCGGTTTAGGAATTCCTCTGGGGTTTTGGCCTCCCATAGGGGAAGGCCCGAGGCTCTGGCTGCCCGGGCGTACTCGCCGAAGGTGGGGGCGAGGAGGAGGACCTCCCCCCGCAAGGGCGCCCAGCGGGCCAGGCGGTGGATGAGCTCGCTCGTCCCCGTGCCCACCGCCACCTGTTCCCAGGCCACGCCGTGGGCCTTGGCCAGGGCCTTGCGAAGGCCCCGGTACAGGGGGTCGGGGTAGCGGCTGGGGTCCGCCCGGCGCAGGCGCTCGAGGATCACCGGGTTGGGCCCCAGGGCGTTCGCGTTGGTGGAGAAGTCGTAAAGGGGTTCCGGACCCCCGTCCGCCCCTCCGTGGACGGGCTGCAGCGGATCGTCCAGCATCCCCCCC
>NZ_PSMQ01000112.1:1131-2418 GCF_040290245.1 Thermus sp. | reverse complement strand
GTGCTGGTCCTTTTGGGCATAGAGAGGTACCGCCGCTACCAGGACCGCCTGGCCTGGAAGCGGTTTCTGGCCTTGGCCTCGGAACCCGGGGCGCGGATGATGCCCCTGATTGACCCGGCGGGCCGCCAGACCGGCTGGGCCCTGCGCACCGCCCAAGGAGGGGTCCTCCTTTACCTCCAGACCCCTCCACCCCCCGGCCGGGTCTACCAGGCCTGGCTGATCCTGCCCGAGGGGCGTAAGAGCCTTGGCCTCTCTCCCACCCGGCTTCTGGAAATCACCCCTCCCCCGCCCGAGGGGAGCCGGATCGGGGTCTCTGTGGAACCCCCCGGGGGAAGCCCCGGCCCCACCACCCCCTCTGTGGGTCAAGTGCGCCTGTGACCTGGTCAAGGATTGGTGCACACCTGTGCACCCGGCCCGAAGGGCCAAACACCGAGATGTGGGCCTGACCTTCCCGCCACCCGCTCGGTGTTTGGCCCAGGTCAGCCCCGAGTGCTTCCTGAAGGGAACACCCCCTGGGGCCACGTTCCAGGGCTACCTTGCGGGCCAAAGCAGCCCCATGCCTGAAGGCAGGGGTCTCCCCGCCGCCGGCGCCTGATGAGTTGCGAAACAGATCCAAAGCACCCTCGAGGGGTGTATATCTTAAAGGGGCAAAGATGCGAAAGGGCGGAGCAAGGTCCATCTGGCTTTGGGGCTTGGGGGCAGGGGTTCTTCTGGGCCTCGGGGGGCTTCCTTTGCGCGCCTTGGGGGTGGGGTGGCCACCGGAGGGGCTCTTCGCCCTCCTCACCCACTGGCTGGGGTTTCCCTGGATGTTTAACCTCCTCCACAAGGTCTTCGGGTTCGGGGATCTGGCCAAAAATCTGGCCTTCCTGGGGGCAGTGGCCCTGTGGCTTCTCCTCCACCCGCTTCTTCTGACCCTCCTTCGTCGCTGGTACTGGACCGGCCTGGGACTGGCCTTCTTCCTCTATGGTGGCCTTGGTGGCCTTTTCCTGGGGCTAGGCTCTGAAGGGATCAGGGCAGGGGCCCTCTACGCCCTTGGCCTAGGCCTTCTGGCCCTGGCCTTCCGCCCCCAAGGAGGTGGGCCCGAGGACCTAAGGCGCCGGACAGGGCTTAAGCTCCTCTTGCTCCTGGGCCTCGAGCTCCTCCTGGGAAGAGGCTCGAGGGCCAAGGCCCAAGGGCCCGTAGGCCCTGGGCTTCCCCCCGAGCAGACCCCCCAGAAGGACCTCTACTACGTTTCCAAAAACCCGGCCTTCCTGGACCCCGACCTCGCGAGGCGGCCGTACCGGCTCC
>NZ_PSMQ01000112.1:0-1089 GCF_040290245.1 Thermus sp. | reverse complement strand
TTGGCCTTGGAGCTGGAAGCGATCCGGTCTTTACCCGCCCTGGAGGTCAACCTGGTCCTCACCTGCATCTCCAACGAGGTGGGCGGACCCCTGATCGGCTGCCCCCGGTGGAGGGGGGTGGCCTTGCGGACCCTTTTGGAAAAAGCCGGGGTCAAGCCCCAGGCCCGTTTCCTGGTCTTCCAGGCGGCGGACGGCTACACGGAGTCCCTTCCCCTTTCGGAGCTTCCCCCCGAGGCCCTACTGGCCTATGCCATCCAGGACCCGGCCACGGGACGGTGGGAGGAGCTGGAACGGAAGCACGGCTACCCCCTGCGCCTTCTCCTCCCCGGGCGGTACGGGATGAAGCAGCCCAAGTGGCTCACCCGGATCGTCCTTTCCCAGGAGGAGGTCCTGGGGTACTGGGCCAGGCGGGGGTGGAGCCGGGAAGCGGTGGTGCGGACGATGAGCCGCATCGACACCCCAAGACCGGGAGCCCGGCTCCAGGTGGGCCAGGAGGCCTTGCTGGGGGGGATCGCCTACGCGGGCGGGCGGCCTTTGGAGGCGGTGGAGGTCTCCACGGACGGGGGTAGGACCTGGCAAAGGGCCAGGCTAAGGCCACCCCGCTCGAGGTACGCCTGGCAGATCTGGACCCTTTCCTGGAAGCCCCCGGCACCGGGGGAGTACGTCCTGGTGGTGCGGGCCATCGAGGCCGGAGGCAAGATCCAGGACCCGACCCCACGGGACCCCCTTCCGGACGGGGCCACAGGGTACCACAGGGTGAGGGTCTCGGCGGGCTAGGGGCTAGTGCGGCCTGCCTCTGGGATCCAAAGGGCAAGGAGGAAGGGTATACCTAGGTGGAGGTGGTAGGATGCAACGACGTCAAGTGCTTAAGGCTGCTGGAAGCGTTTTGACCTTCGCCGCTTTGGGAAGGGCCTTGGCCCTGATCAACCCCACCGGGGAAGGGGTGTTCCGGCGCTATCCCCAAGACGGTTTGGATCTGGCCGTGCCCCAGGATAGGCCCTTTGCAGCCAAGGGCCTGGGCGAGACCCCCTTGGGCACCTCGGTCCTCATCCGCACCCGGACGGAGCAGCCCCTGCACTACCACCGGGA
>NZ_PSMQ01000023.1:0-23993 GCF_040290245.1 Thermus sp. | reverse complement strand
CCTTCGGGAAGCAACTTGTTGTTCCCTTCGAGAAGCAACGGCCTGGGCCTCCCGGTGTTCCCCTAACGGGGAAGCAGCTCGGTGTTCCCCTGACGGGGAAGCAGCCGCGGGCAGATGGGCGGTGACGAGAAGCCCGCCAAAGTGGAACGCCACGGTGGAGAGCACCTTCCCCATAAGCTTGTAGTACGAGGGGGGGCGCCACTGGAGCCGGTCGGTGAGCTCGGAAAGCTTGACCCCGTAGCCCACGAGCTCCGCCGCCACCCGCAAAACCTCCGGGGTGGTGTTGGCGAAGCGGAAGTTTCCGGTGTCGGTGATGAGGCCGGTGAGCACCGGGGTGGCGATCTCCGCAGTCCACCCCACCCCCATCAGGTCGATCAGGTCCTTCACCATCTGGGCGGTGGCCGCCTTGGAAGGGTCCACCACGGCAATCTGGCCGAAGCGGGGGTTGGTCCCGTGGTGGTCGATGTTGATGACAAACCCCTCCACCGGGGCCCCCACGGCCCGGGAGGGCTCGGCCGCGTCCAGGACCACCAGGGTGGAACCTGGGGGGAGCTTCTCCACAGGGTCGGCGTACTCCTCCTCCTTGGCGAGGAAGCGGAGGAAGCGGGGCGGGGTGGCCACCCAGCGGACATCCTTGCCCAGGGCCTTAAGCGCCCGGTAAAGGCCCAGGGAGCTTCCAATGGCATCCCCATCGGGGTCCACGTGGGTCACCACGTAGATGGGCCCCTCCACGGCCTTGAGGACCTCGGCCACCAGGCGCATCTTTTCAAAGTAATGGGGTTCGGGCTGATTCAGCACGTCCACCCCTCTATAATCCCCCATATGGACCTCTTTCTACCACCCGCGAAGGCCCTGAGGGGAAGCCTCCGGGTCCCCGGGGACAAGTCGGTGACCCACCGGGGGCTGATGCTCCTCAGCCTGGCCGAAGGGGAAGGACGGCTTCTTTATCCCCTAAAGTCCGGGGACACCCTGGCCACCCTTCGCGCCATGCAGGCCCTGGGGGCGGAGATCCACGAGGAAGGCCCCCACCTCCGGGTTCAAGGCCTTGGGCTTAGGCTGAAGGAGCCCGAGGACGTCCTGGACTGCCAGAACGCGGGCACCCTGATGCGGCTCGGTCTGGGCCTTCTCGCAGGACAGGAGGGGTTTTTCGTCCTCACCGGGGATGCCTCCTTGCGCAGAAGGCCCATGGACCGGGTTTCCATCCCCCTACGGGCCATGGGGGCCCGGATCGACGGACGGGAGGGGGGCCGGTATGCGCCTTTGGCCCTCCGGGGCGGGGAGCTTAGGGGGATCTCCTACACCCTTCCCGTCCCCAGCGCCCAGGTGAAAAGCGCCCTTCTCCTGGCGGGGCTTTTCGCGGAAGGGGTCACGGAGGTGGTGGAACCCATCCCCACCCGGGACCATACGGAGAGGCTTTTCCGCTACTTCGGCCTGCCCCTCGAGGTGGAGGGCAACCGCATCCGCACCTGGAAAACCGGCCCCTTCCCCGCGCGGGACCTCACCGTACCCGGGGACTTCTCCAGCGCCGCCTTCTTCCTGGTGGCGGCCCTCATCACGCCGGGCTCCGAGCTCCGGGTGGAAGGCGTGGGGCTCAACCCCACCCGGACGGGGCTCCTCACCGTCTTAGAGAAAATGGGGGCAAGGATCAAGTGGGAGGTTTTGGAGGACCAGGGGGGGGAGGCCGTGGGGGTCATCACCGCCCAAAGCAGCGCGCTAAAGGGTGTGGAGGTGGACCCCGGCCTCATCCCGCAGATGGTGGACGAGGTCCCCGCTTTGGCCGCCGCCGCCGCCTGGGCCGAAGGGGAGACCTTCATCCCGGGCCTGTCCGAGCTCCGGGTCAAGGAATCAGACCGGGTGCGGGCCATTGCCCACAACCTGCGCGCCCTGGGGGTGGAGGTGGAGGAGGGGCCGGACTGGCTCCGGATTAAAGGCGGGGTGCAGCCCGGGGCCAAGCCGGTGGTGGTGGCCCCTTTCCACGACCACCGGATCGCCATGGCCTTCGCGGTGGCGGGCCTGCCCCTGGGGGTAGAGGTGAAGGAGGCGGAGTGGGCCACCATCAGCTACCCTGGATTTTTTGAAGACCTCCAAAGGCTCTATGCGTCCGGATGAAATCATCACCCTAGACGGCCCTTCCGCCTCGGGAAAGAGCACGGTGGCGAAGAGGCTCGCCCGGGCCCTGGGAATCCCCTACCTCTCCAGCGGCCTCCTCTACCGGGCCGCGGCCCTTCTGGCCCTTTCGCGAAGCGAGCACCAAAAGGAGGGTATTGAGGAAGGGGCGCTCCTCAAAAGCCTCGAGGCGCGTTCCATCCGCCTCGTCCCAGACCCTTTGGGAAACCGGGTCCTTATAGACGGCCAGGACCGGACGGAGGCGCTCCACACCCAAGAGATCGACCGCGTGGTCTCCCAGGTGGCCCGGCTCCCCGGGGTGCGCGAATGGGTGAACCGGCGGCTTAAGGAGGTCCCCCCTCCCTTCGTGGCCGAGGGGCGGGACATGGGCCGGGTGGTCTTCCCCGAGGCCAGGTACAAGTTCTACCTCACGGCAAGCCCCGAGGTGCGGGCAAGGAGAAGGACTCTAGAGCGGCCCCAGGCCTACGAGGAAGTCCTCCAAGACCTCCTGCAAAGGGACACCCTGGACCAGGCGCAAAGCCTCCCCGCCCCGGATGCCTTGGTCTTGGACACCACCGGGATGACGGTGGAGGAGGTGGTGGCCTGGATCCTGGAAAGGATTCGAGATTGATGGTGCCGGGAGGAAAGAACAGGCCCGTCCAGGAGTTTCTAAACACCCTCTTCTATCGCCCCTTGGCCCACCTTGTGGTCCGGCTCCTCCTCTTTACCCCCGTCCGCCCCCCGCACCTGGTCCTCCTCCACACCCTCCTCACCGTTCTCGCCGCCTTCTGGATCGTTTTGCATAAGGACCTGGGGGCCGCCTTGCTCCTTCAGCTCAAGACCATCCTGGACAACGCGGACGGCCAGCTCGCCCGCTTAAGAGGCGAGGAGAGCGAGCTCGGCCGGTACCTGGACTCGGGCATGGACTTTCTGGGCAACGCCGCCCTCTTCTTCGCCCTTTATCTGCGGGAGGGGGAAGGGTTTCTCGTCCTCCTGGGGTTTTTGGTCTTCACCCTGACCCAGGCCTGGGACTTCAACCTGGAGTACCTCTACCGGAAGGCGAGGGGCGAGCCCTTCCGCCCCCAGGTCCAAGACTCCCCCTCCTTCTGGCTCTCCCTTTTCCGGGGGCTTTACGCCTGGGTCTACGCCCCCCAGGACCGACTGGTCCGGGGCCTGGAAGAGGGCCTGGTGCGCCGGCTTGGCCTAGACCCCTTGCGGTTCTGGGACGAGGCGGCCGTGGCCAGCGTGGTGAACTTCGGCCTCACCACCCACCTCTTCTTCCTCGGGGTCTTCCTCGCCTTCGGCCAGCTCCGGGCCTACCTCCTGTTTTTGCTCCTCCTCCCCGTGTATCTTGGGGGAGTCTACGTATGGCGCATCCAAAGGAGCATCCCATCCCCACGGTAGGGGCCCTGATCGAGCAGGAAGGCCGGGTCCTCCTGGTGAAGACCACCAAGTGGCGGGGGCTTTGGGGGGTGCCTGGGGGAAAGGTCCGGCTTGGGGAAAGCCTCGAGGAAGCCCTTAGGCGGGAGGTCCTGGAGGAGGTGGGGCTCGTCCTGCACGAAATCCGCTTTGCCCTCCTCCAAGAGGCCATCTATAGCCCGGAGTTCCACCGTCCGGCCCATTTTCTGCTGGTGAACTACTTTGCCAAGGGTGAGGGAGAGGTGCAAAAGGGAGAGGAGATCCTGGAGTGGGCCTGGGTGGAGGCGGAAAAGGGCCTGGACTACCCCTTGAACACCTTCACCCGAGCCCTTCTCCTCGCCCACTTAGGCCGGAGTAAGGGATGAGGACGGCCCTGGTCACCGGAAGCGCCAAGGGGATTGGCCGGGCCATCCTCCTGACCCTAGCCCGGGAGGGGTTCCAGGTGGCTGTGCACTACCGGAGCTCCGAGGAGCTGGCCGAGGCCACCCGGAAGGAGGCGGAGGCCCTTGGGGTGAAGGCCATCAAGGTGCGGGCCGACCTCACGGTCCCCGAGGAAGCCGCCTCTTTGGTGGAGGAGGTGGCCTTCCACCTAGGGGGAATCGGGGTCCTGGTGAACAACGTGGGGGACTACCTTCATAAACCCATAGAGCAGGTCTCCTTTGAGGAGTGGCGCTGGATCCTGGACTCCAACCTCACCTCCACCTTTCTGGTCACCCAGGCCGCCCTGCCCCGGATGATGGCCCAGGGGTACGGGCGGATCGTCAACCTAGGCTACGCGGGGGCGCAGAACCTCCTGGCCCGGCCCCATATCACCCCCTATGTCATCGCCAAAACCGGGGTTATCCTGTACACCAAAGCCCTGGCCAAGCGGCTTGCGGGGATGAACATCACCGCCAACGTGGTGGCCCCCGGTGTGGCGGAAAACTCGGTCTCCAAGCCCATCGGCGAGATCCCCATGGGCCGGCTGGCCCTCCTCGAGGAGATCGCGCAGGCGGTGCTCTTCTTTGTTAAGGACGAAAGCCGCTACCTCACGGGGCAGGTCCTCGAGGTGGCGGGGGGGTGGAATCTGTGAGGCTGGCCCCGAGGAAAACCCCCTCCCCTTCCAGCCTTGCCTCCTCCCCTGTCTCCAGAAGGACGGTGTCCGGAAAGCGAAGGGGCTTCGGACCCCCAGGGCCAGAAAGAACCGCCTCCCCTTCAAGAAGGGTGAGGGCTAAGGGCTTTTCCGCCTCCAAGTGAAGCGGACCCCTTAGGTCATAGCGGTAAAGGGCGAAATAGGGGCAGGCCATGAGCCGGACCCCACCCCCCCGGCGCAGCGGCTCAAAACGGGGCAGGGGGGTGGGCTCCAGGATGGCCACCTCGAGGGCCTTTTCCAGGTGGAGCTCCCTGGGCCGGCCGTAGTCGTAGATCCGGTAGGTAAGGTCGGAGGGCTGTTGGACCTCGTAGACCATCGTCCCCGGGCCTAGGGCGTGGACCGTCCCCGCGGGGATGTACACCACCTCTCCCTTCCGCACCCAAAGCCGGTTCAACACCTCGTCCAAGGCTCCGGTCTGGGCTCTTTCCCGCACCTCCTCCCGGGTTACCGGGCGGTTAAAGCCATAGACGAT
Source organism: Thermus sp. (assembly GCF_040290245.1). GTDB lineage: Bacteria > Deinococcota > Deinococci > Deinococcales > Thermaceae > Thermus_A. Next base: position 18,864 of record NZ_PSMQ01000023.1, on the reverse strand, counting down.
CTCCCCTTCCGCAAGGACGTACCACGCCTCCGTCTTGCCAGGCCTCTTCTCCCGGGCCAAAGCGTAGGCATCCGGGGGGTGGACCTGGACGGAAAGCCAGTCCGCAGGATCGATCAGCTTGATGAGGAGGGGCTCCTCCAGAAGCCAGACCTCCCCCACCCTTTCCCCAAACCCCAGCCGGCTTCCACCCCAGACCCTTTCCACCGGTTTTGGATGGGCGAAGACCACGAAACTTAAGGTACCATGGGGAGGATGCGCGACCTGGACAAAGAGGAAACCTACCTGGTGGACCGGAAGGGGCTGGCGGTGGAGCTGCGCGACCTGGTGGGCTCCGGCCCCACCCCCGCCGACACCCAGGAGGGAAAGGCTTCACTTCCGGGCCCCTATGGGCTTCTGGCCTACGGGGAGGCCTGGTGGGTGGGGCGGCTTCTAGGCCTTCCCGAGTGGACGGAGGAAGGGACGCAGTTCCTTCTGGAAGGCGGGTACGACCTGGGGGCGGCCCAGGCCCTGGGCCTGGTGGCGGAGACGGGCAAGGCCCGCCTCGTCCGGGTGGAGCTCCCCCCAAGCCCCTTGAACCCCTACCGCTACCTCCGCTACATCTTGCTGGCCATGGGAAAGGCGGAGGCCCTCTCCCAGGTGGACCGGCTCCTTCTCGAGGAAAGGAAGCGCCTGGGGCCAGAGGTGCCCCTGGAGGAAAACCCCGCCAAGTTCCTGGCCTTTACCCTCCTGGAAAGAACCCCCCTCTTCTACGCCCCCGGGTATCCCGGGCTGGCCGAGGCGGCCCAGGGGCTCTTCGCCCGGATCGGTAAAAGCCTCTCCCTTACCCCCCCTCCCACCGCCTTAGAGTTCTTCCTCACCGGCCTCGAGGCCCGGCACGAGCAGGGGGACCCCCTGGCGGCGGTCCTTTTGGGAAGGGGGGCGGAGGTGAGCCTGGCTAAGGAGATCCTAGAAAGCCGGGTGGACACGGTGGCCGAGCTCCCTCCACCCGAGGACGGGGCAAGCCCTTTGGCCCAGGCCCTGGCCCTCTGGTACCGCCTGGCCTGGACCGCCTACTACCTGGCCCTGCTCTACGGGGTGGATCCAGGCGACCAGGAGGTCTTGAGCCGCCTGAGGGAGGTAACTTGAGGAAGGACTTCCCCAAGCCCAAGAACCTCCAGGAAGCCATGGCCATTCAGGAAGCCCTGAGGGGGCGGGTGGTCCTCGAGGGAAGCCTGGAAGGCGTGCGGCGCATTGCCGCCCTGGACGCCGCCCACAAAAAAGGGGGACCCCTGGTTGCGGTGGCGGTGCTCTACGACCTGGAAAAGGGTCCCCTCTTTGTAGGCCGGGCCCTCCTTCCCGAAGAGGAGCTCTTCCCCTACATCCCGGGGTTTTTGTCCTTCCGGGAAGCCCCCGCCTACCTCGAGGCCCTTTCCGCTTTGCCTGAGGCTCCGGAGGCCCTTCTGGTCGACGGCCAGGGCATCGCCCACCCCCGCTCCTTGGGCATCGCTAGCCACCTGGGGGTGAACCTGGATCTGCCGAGCGTGGGGGTGGCCAAGAGCCTCCTCTATGGAAAGCCGGAAGGATTTCTGGCCCAGGAAGCGGGAAGCGCCGTGCGCCTCTTAAGCCCGGAAGGCAGGCCTTTGGGCTATGTCTACCGGAGCCGAATGGGCGCGAGGCCCCTTTACGTCTCCCCCGGGCACCGGGTTGGGCTTCTGGAGGCGCTCACCTTCGTAAAGGGGCTTCCCACCCGGTACCGTCTCCCGGAACCCTTGAGGCTTGCCCACCTCGAGGCCAGCCAGGCTAGAGTGGAGGCATGGTCTACCGGCTCGCTTGGGCTCTAGCCCGCTTTCTCCTCCACCTCCTCTTCGGCTTCTCGGCGAAGGGACAGGAACATGTCCCCAAAACCGGACCGGTCATCCTGGCCGCCAACCACCTCTCCATCTTGGACCCCATCGCCGTGGGGGCCGGGGTGTGGCGTCCGGTCAGCTTTTTCGCCCGGGCGGACCTCTTCCGCCTCCCCATCCTTTCCTGGCTTCTGCCCCGGGTCTACGCCATCCCCGTGGAACGAGGGGAAAGCGACCTCAACGCCGTCAAAAGGGCCCTCCGCACCCTGGAAAAAGGCCTTGCCTTCGGCATCTTTCCCGAGGGGACAAGGAGCCGCACCGGCCGTCTCCAACCCTTCAAGACGGGGGTGGCCGCCATCGCCTTGAGGACCGGGACCCCCGTGGTCCCCGTGGCGGTGATGGGGACGGAGAAGGCCCTGCCTGTGGGGTCCCGGACGATCCGGCTTCGGAGGCCTATCCGGGTGGTCTTCGGAGACCCCATCCCCGTGGCCAAAAAGGAGAGGCCCACCCGCGAGGACCTCCTTCGGCTGAACCGGGAGATAGAGGCCAAGGTAGCGGAACTTCTAGACCCCCCCTACCGTCCTACGCAAAGCTTCAGTTAGATATAGTTGCTTACAATAAATGAAGAAAAGCTCTGGGGTATTGCGAAGCCTAACAAAGGCGTGCTATATTCCGTGCGGAAGGGAAAAGCGAAAGGAGGGAAGAAATGGCTGCAAAGAAAACGGTAACCAAAGCGGATCTGGTGGACCAAGTGGCCGCCGCCACCGGTATGAAGAAGAAGGACACCAAGGCGATTGTGGACGCGTTGTTGGCCAGGGTGGAAGAGGCCTTGGCGGCGGGGAACAAGGTGCAGCTCACCGGCTTCGGCACCTTCGAGGTGCGCAAGCGCAAGGCCCGCACCGGTGTAAAGCCCGGCACCAAGGAGAAGATCAAGATCCCCGCCACGCAGTACCCCGCCTTCAAGCCGGGCAAGGCCTTGAAGGACAAGGTGAAGAAATAGGGCTTCCCTTCCCCCCGGGGGGTCCTCCCCGGGGTTTTCGTTTTTAAACCCCCCCCAGCCCCGGCCGGGCCTTGGGGATGATGCGGGGGGGCTCCTTCTCCTTTTTCTCCTCCTCCGCTTCCAAAGGCAGACCCTCCACCACCCGCCTGAACTCCTCCGCAGTCAGGGTCTCCCGATCCAAAAGGGCCTGCGCCACCCGCTCCAACACCTCACGCCTCTCCAACAAAAGGGCCTTGACCCGGGCATACTGCTCCTCAATCAGCCCACGCACCGCCTCGTCGATCCGCCGGGCCGTCTCCTCCGAGTACTGCCGCACATCGTACCCCCCAAGGTACGTGTCCTCCCGCACCGCGTAAGCCACCGGGCCAAACTCCGGATGCATCCCCCACTCGGTGATCATCCGCCGGGCGAGCTCCGTGGCCTGACGGAAATCGTTCTCCGCCCCCGTGGTCACATCCCCAAACACCAGCTCCTCCGAAGCACGCCCAGCCAAAGCCACCGCAATCTGGTCCAGAAGCCGCCTCCTGGTCCAGTGAAGCATCTCCTCCCGCCTGGGCATCATGAAGCCCAGGGCGCGGCCCCGAGGCACAATGGTCACCTTGTGCACCCCGTCCGCGTGCTCGAGGAAGTGGGCGGCCAGGGCGTGCCCCGCCTCGTGGTAGGCGGTCACCTCCCGGTCGCGCGGGGAGATCACCAGGCTCTTCTTGGCAGGCCCCATCATCACCCGGTCCGCCGCCTCCTCCAGGTCCTTCATGGTGATCTTCCGCCGCCCCTCCCGGGCCGCCAAAAGCGCCGCCTCGTTCAAAAGATTCTCCAAATCCGCCCCCACAAACCCCGGCGTCCGCTTCGCCACAAGCGCCAGGTCCACATCCTCAGCAAGAGGCTTCCCCCGGGCGTGAATGCGCAGGATCTGCTCCCGCCCTTTGACATCCGGAGCGTCTATCGCCACCTGCCGGTCAAACCGGCCCGGCCTTAAAAGCGCCGGGTCCAAAACATCCGGCCGGTTGGTCGCCGCCATCACAATCACCGTGGAGTCCTTCTCAAACCCGTCCAGCTCCACCAAAAGCTGGTTCAGCGTCTGCTCCCGCTCATCGTTCCCGCCCCCCACACCGCTCCCGCGTCGCCGGCCCACCGCGTCAATCTCGTCAATAAACACAATGCAGGGGGCGTGGCGCTTGGCCGTCTCAAACAGGTCCCGCACCCGCGCCGCCCCCACACCCACGAACATCTCCACAAAATCCGAGCCCGAGGCGGTGATGAAGGGCACTTTGGCCTCCCCCGCCACCGCCCGGGCGATGTGGGTCTTCCCCACCCCCGGCGGGCCCACGAGGAGCACCCCTTTGGGAATCCGGGCCCCAAGCTCGTGAAACCGACCCGGGTTCTTTAAGAACTCCACAACCTCCTTGAGCTCCTCCTTCGCCTCCTCCGCCCCCGCCACGTCCTTAAAGGTCACCTTGGGGGCCTCGGTCAGGACCCTCGCCCGGCTTTTGGTGAAGCTGAAGGCGGAGTCCGACGGCCCTTGCCGCATCCCCCGCGAGAAGTAGAAAAAGGCGGCAAAAAGGAGGCCCACAAGCAGCAGGGGCCAGAGGAAACCCGCGGGGGAGTTCCCTCCCGGTGGGTCCACCTGGACCCGCACCCCCTGCCGGACCCAGGCCTCGAGGGTGGCGGGGTCCGGAGGGCTCGGAAGGTAAGTGGTGAAGGTGGAACCGTCCGACAAGGTGCCCTGGAGCCGGAGATCCCCCGCCCGGATCCGCACCTCCTGGACCCGGCCCGCCTTCAGGTCCTCGAGAAAGGTGGCGTAGCCCACCCCACCCCCGCCGCTCCCCGTCCCGGCCAGGCTGATGGCCCAGGCCAGGAGCAGGACGCCCATCACCAGGACGATGAAGTTAAAGGGTATCCGGCTCATCTATCCCTAGGGTACACCGAAGGGAACCGTTCAGGGTAGCCGGGGGCACAGACCCGGCCCCGCCCATCAATTGATAAAACTACACTCATATGCCTTGACATAACCAGGCCAAGGGACTAGGATGGGCCTCGAGGTGAAGTATGGCCAAGGCCGTCGGGATTGACCTGGGAACCACCAACAGCGTGATCGCGGTGATGGAGGGCGGAAAGCCCGTGGTTTTGGAGAATGCGGAAGGGGAAAGGACCACCCCCAGCGTGGTGGCCTTCAAGGACGGGGAGGTCCTGGTGGGGCGCCTGGCTAAGCGGCAGGCGGTCTTGAACCCCCTGGGCACGGTCTTCGAGGTCAAGCGCTTCATCGGGCGCCGGTTTGAGGAGGTCCGGGAGGAGGCCAAGCGGGTCCCCTACAAGGTCCTCCCCGGGCCGGACGGCGGGGTGCGGATCGAGGTGGGGGGGAAGCTCTACACCCCCGAGGAGATCAGCGCCTTCATCCTGAGAAAGCTGGTGGAGGACGCTTCCAAAAAGCTGGGCGAAAGGATCACCAAAGCGGTGATCACCGTTCCCGCCTACTTCAACAACGCCCAGCGGGAGGCCACGGCCAACGCGGGCCGGATTGCGGGCCTGGAGGTGCTGCGCATCATCAACGAGCCCACCGCCGCCGCCTTGGCCTACGGGCTGGACAAGAAGGGAAATGAGACCGTCCTCGTCTTCGACCTGGGGGGTGGAACGTTCGACGTGACGGTGCTGGAGATCGGGGAGGGGGTCTTCGAGGTCAAGTCCACCTCCGGGGACACCCACCTGGGCGGAAGCGACATGGACCACGCCATCGTGAACTGGGTGGCGGAGGAGTTCCAAAAGGAGTACGGGGTGGACCTAAGGAAGGACCCCCAGGCCCTGCAGCGCCTCATCGAGGCCGCAGAAAAGGCCAAGATCGAACTCTCCAGCACCCTGGAGACCACCATCAGCCTGCCCTTCATCGCCCTGGACCCCGCCAGCAAGACCCCCCTCCACCTGGAGAAGAAGCTCACCCGCTCCAAGTTCGAGGAGCTCATCGACCCCCTCCTCCGCCGCCTTCGGGGCCCGGTGGAGCAGGCCCTTAAGGACGCAGGGCTTTCCCCGGGCCAGATCGACGAGGTCATCCTGGTGGGCGGGGCCACCCGGGTGCCCGCGGTCCAGCGGGTGGTGAATGAGCTTTTGGGCAAGGAGCCCAACCGTTCGGTGAACCCCGACGAGGCGGTGGCCATCGGGGCGGCCATCCAGGGGGGGGTGCTGATGGGGGAGGTGCGGGACGTGGTCCTTCTGGACGTCACCCCCCTATCCCTCGGGGTGGAGACCAAGGGCGGGGTGATGACCGTCCTCATCCCCCGGAACACCACCATCCCCACCCGGAAGTGCGAGATCTTCACCACCGCCGAGCACAACCAGACCGCGGTGGAGATCCACGTCCTCCAGGGTGAGCGGCCCATGGCGCAGGACAACAAAAGCCTGGGCCGGTTCCGCTTGGAGGGCATCCCCCCCATGCCCGCGGGGGTTCCGCAGATCGAGGTCTGCTTTGACATCGACGCCAACGGTATCCTCCACGTGACCGCCAAGGAGCGCTCCACGGGCAAGGAGGCCTCCATCACCATCCAGAACACCACCACCCTGTCCGAGGAGGAGATCCAGCGGATGATCGAGGAGGCCAAGCGGTACGCGGAGGAGGACCGCCGACGCAAGGAGCACGCGGAGCTCAAGAACGCCCTGGACACCGCCCGTATCCAGGCGGAGCGGGTTCTGAGCGAGAAGGAAGGCAGCCCTGAGGCCAAGGCCCGCCTCGAGGAGGCCATCCGCAAGGCCAGGGAGCTGGTGGAAAAGGATGCGCCGGACGCGGAGCTCCGCCGGGCCACGGAGGAACTCCTCCAGGCGGTCCAGGCCTACGAAGGCACCGCCACAGGGCCTAAGCCGGGCGACGTGGTGGATACGGACTACAAGCCCGCGGAGTAAGGACCCTCCCCCGCCGGGCCCCGGGGCCCGGCGGGGGGCTTGGAGGGAAGCATGGAGGAGAAACCCACCGAGGCCAGAATGGACGAAAAGGCAGAGCCCCTGCAGGACAGGGCCGCCTTGGGCCAGGAGGTGGCGCGCCTGGAAGAGGAGCTCACCAAGGCCCAAGGGGAGGTCAAAGCCCTGAAGGACCAGTACCTCCGCCTCCTCGCCGATTTTGACAACTACCGCAAGCGGGTGGAGGCCGAGATGAGAGCGCGGGAGGAGGAGGGGGCCCTAAGGGTGCTCCGGGCCCTCCTTCCCGTTTTGGACGATCTGGAGCGGGCGTTGGAGTTCGCCGAGGCCGACCCGGGCGCCATCCGCAAGGGGGTTCAGGCGGTCCGGGATGGGTTTTACCGCATCCTGGCCGGGCTTGGGGTGGAGGAGGTCCCGGGGGAGGGGTCGGCCTTTGACCCCAGGTGCCACGAGGCCATCGGCGTGCTGGAGGGGGAGCCGGGGAAGGTGGCCCGGGTCTTCCAGAAGGGCTTCCGAAAAGGGGAAGCCCTGGTCCGGCCCGCCCGGGTGGCCGTGGGCGAGACCAAGGGCGAGGAATAGGGTGTGAAGTAGGCCATGAAGGACTACTACGCCATCTTGGGCGTTCCCAGAAACGCGACCCAGGAGGAGATCAAACGGGCCTACAAACGGCTCCCCCGCCAGTACCACCCCGATGTGAACAAAAGCCCAGAGGCCGAGGAGCGGTTCAAGGAGATCAACGAGGCCTACGCCGTCCTCTCCGACCCGGAGAAGCGGAGGATCTACGACCAGTACGGGACCACCCAGGCCCCACCGCCCCCACCCCCTGGTGGCTGGGACTTCTCCGAGTTCGAGGTGGAGGACTTCTCGGACTTCTTCCAAAGCCTCTTCGGAGCTGGCCTTTTCGGGAATAGGCCCAGGCGGGGGCGGGACCTCCGGGCCGAACTCCCCCTTTCCCTCGAGGAAGCCTACCGGGGCGGCCGACGGACGGTCCAGGTAGGGGTCAGAAGCGTCACCGTGGAGATTCCCCCCGGGGTGGAGGACGGGGCGATCCTGCGGGTGCCGGGCCTGGGGTCTGGGAACCCCCCGGGGGACCTCCTCCTCGTCGTCCGGCACCTGCCCCACCCCATCTTCCGCCTGGAGGGCCAGAACATCCACGCCACCTTGGACGTCCCCGCCCCCATCGCGGTGGTGGGAGGGACCGTCCGGGCCCCCACCCTGGACGGCCCGGTGGAGGTTACCATCCCCCCGAGGACCCAGGCGGGGCGGAGGCTGCGCCTAAGGGGAAAGGGCTGGCCGGGAAGGGGAGGCAGGGGGGATATGTACCTGGAGGTCCGCATCACCATCCCCGAGCGCCTCACCCCGGAGGAGGAGGCCCTTTGGAAAAAGCTCGCGGAAGGGGTGAAGCATGCTCGTGCCTAGCGAGTTCATGGGCCTCGAGGCCCTCCCCGAGTATGGCCTTTCCCTTGGCGCGGTCAGGGCCTATGTGGAAATCGGGTTCGTAGAGCCCCTGGAGGTGGAAGGGCTCTGGTACTTCCGCCGCCAGGACCTATTGCGCATGGCCAAGGCGGAGCGGATCCGGAAGGAACTCGGGGCCAACCTGATCGGGGCCGCTTTGGTGGTGGAGATCCTCGAGGGCAGATAGGAAGCTTACCCCAGGCCGACCCAAACCCCTAAAACCCGTGGGCCCCGGAGGGGGGCTTGGGCCCCCTCTGGGGGTTTTCGGGCCCTTCAGTACAGTGTTTCAATCAAATCACTTGACAAAATTAATATCAATTGACATGATAGATTTAGAGGGAGGAGGGTATGAACCTGGAACGCTGGACCCAAGCCGCCCGCGAGGCCCTGGCCCAAGGCCAGGTCCTGGCGCGGGAGATGAAGCACCAGGCGATCGATCTCCCCCACCTTTGGCAGGTCCTTTTGAAGGACGAAAACGGCCTTGTGGCCAGGCTCCTTAAGGAAGCGGGGGCAGACCTCCAGGCTCTGAAGCGCTGGACCACCGGCGAGCTGGCCCGCCTGCCCAAGGTGGAGGGGGTGGAAGGCGGCCAGTACCTCACCCCCAGGCTCTCCGGGGCGCTGAACCGGGCCGAGGCCCTCATGGAGGAGCTCAAGGACCGGTTTGTAGCCCTGGATACCCTGGCCCTGGCCCTCGGGGAGGCCACCCCGGGCCTGCCGCCCCTAGAGGCCTTAAAGGCCGCTTTAATCAAGCTAAGAGGAGGGAAGACTGTGCAGACGGAACACGCGGAAGGCACTTTTAACGCTTTGGAACAATACGGGATTGACCTGACCCGGCTTGCCGCAGAAGGGAAGCTGGACCCGGTGATCGGCCGGGACGAGGAGATCCGGCGCACGGTCCAGATCCTCCTGCGCCGGACCAAGAACAACCCCGTCCTGATTGGAGAACCGGGGGTGGGAAAGACCGCCATCGTGGAAGGGCTGGCCCAGCGGATCGTCAAGGGGGACGTCCCCGAAGGCCTGAAGGGCAAGCGGATCATCTCCTTACAGATGGGCTCCCTCCTCGCCGGGGCCAAGTACCGGGGCGAGTTTGAAGAGCGGCTCAAGGCCGTGATCCAGGAGGTGGTCCAGTCCCAAGGGGAGATCATCCTCTTTATCGACGAGCTCCACACCGTGGTGGGAGCGGGTAAGGCCGAGGGCGCGGTGGACGCGGGCAACATGCTCAAGCCCGCCCTGGCCCGGGGGGAGCTCCGGCTCATCGGGGCCACCACCTTGGACGAGTACCGGGAGATCGAGAAGGACCCCGCTTTAGAGCGGCGGTTCCAGCCGGTCTACGTAGACGAGCCCACCGTGGAGGAGACCATCTCCATCCTCCGGGGGATCAAGGAAAAGTACGAGGTCCACCACGGGGTGCGCATCTCCGACCCCGCGCTGGTGGCTGCGGCCGTCCTTTCCCACCGGTACATCACGGAAAGGCGCCTCCCCGACAAGGCCATCGACCTGATCGACGAGGCGGCGGCCCGGCTTCGCATGGCCTTGGAAAGCGCTCCGGAAGAGATCGACACCCTGGAACGGAAAAAGCTCCAGCTGGAGATCGAGCGGGAGGCCCTTAAAAAGGAGAAGGACCCCGACTCCCTGGCCCGCCTCGAGGCCATCGAAAAAGAACTTCAGGAATTGGAAAGGGAGATCCAGTCCCTCAGAACCGAGTGGGAGAAGGAGCGGGAGGTCCTCGGGAGGCTCCGGGAGGCCCAGCACCGCCTGGATGAGGTGCGGCGCGCGATCGAGCTCGCGGAGCGGCAGTACGACCTGAACCGGGCCGCCGAGCTCCGCTACGGGGAGCTCCCCCGCCTCGAGGCGGAGGTGGAGCGCCTTTCAGGTGAACTCAAGACGGCCCGGTTCGTCCGGCTCGAGGTGACGGAGGAGGACATCGCGGAGATCGTCTCCCGCTGGACCGGCATCCCGGTCTCCAAGCTCTTGGAGGGAGAGCGGGAGAAGCTTTTGCGCCTGGAAGACGAGCTTCACAAGCGGGTGGTGGGCCAGGACGAGGCCATAAGGGCGGTGGCGGACGCCATCCGCCGGGCCCGGGCCGGCCTCAAGGACCCGAACCGGCCCATCGGGAGCTTCCTCTTCCTGGGGCCCACGGGGGTGGGAAAGACGGAGCTCGCCAAGACCCTGGCGGCCACCCTGTTCGACACCGAGGAGGCCATGATCCGCATCGACATGACGGAATACATGGAAAAGCACGCGGTCTCCCGGCTCATCGGGGCCCCACCTGGGTATGTGGGGTACGAGGAGGGAGGGCAGCTCACCGAGGCGGTCAGGCGCCGGCCCTACAGCGTCATCCTCTTTGACGAGATCGAAAAGGCCCACCCCGATGTCTTCAACATCCTCCTCCAGATCCTGGACGACGGCCGGCTCACCGACAGCCACGGCCGCACCGTGGATTTCCGCAACACCGTCATCATCCTGACCTCCAACCTGGGTAGCCCCCTTATCCTGGAGGGGATCCAGCGGGGCGAGCCCTATGACCGGATCCGGGACCGGGTCTTTGAAGTGCTCCAAAAGCACTTCCGCCCCGAGTTCCTGAACCGGCTGGACGAGATCGTGGTCTTCCGGCCCCTGGAGCGGGCCCAGATCCGCGAGATCGTGGAGATCCAGCTCAAAAACCTCCGGACGCGCCTCGCGGAGAAGCACATCAGCCTGGAGCTCACTGAGGCGGCCAAGGACTTCCTAGCCGAGCGGGGCTACGATCCGGTCTTCGGCGCCCGGCCGCTTAGGCGGGTCATCCAGCGGGAGCTGGAAACCCCCCTGGCCAAGAAGATCCTGGCCGGGGAGGTGAAGGAGGGGGACCGGGTGGTGGTGGACGCGGGGCCCTTGGGCCTCCTCTTCCAGGTCCCCGCCCGGGTAGAAGCCTAAGGAGGGAAAGGATGACCCTGGCCGAGCTTCTTGCTCAAGCCTATCTGGACGAGCTCAAAGACGCCCTGCGCGCGGAGGAGGCGGCCAGGCGTATCCCCTACCCCCACCTGAGGGCCCGCCTCGAGGCGGTGGCCAAGCGGGAGCGGGCCCATGCGGAGGCCCTGGCCGAGGCCATGCGGAAGCGGGGCCTCCCCATTCCGCCGCCCCCTCCGCCGGAGGCCGATTCTTGGGAGGGACTTTTGGAGCTCCTTTCCTCCGAGGGGTTTGACCGGGCCCTCTACCTGGAAAGCACCCTTCCTGACCCCGAGCTCGAGACCCTCTTTACCCGGATCGGCCAAGAGGAAAAGGAAAACCAGGAGGCCATCCGGCAGGTGGTGGCCCTTCTAGGGTAGCGGAGGTGAACGATGATCGACAAAGCGGCCATCCAGCGCATCAAGGAAACGGTAGCCCCCAGGAAGGCCCCCATCCTGTCCCTGTACGTGGACCCAAACCCCGCCAAGCCGGAGAACGCCGGCCGGGCCTATGCCCTCCGGGCCAAGGATGCCCTGAAGGCCCTTAGGGTGCCCGAGGCGATCGCGGAAAAGACCTTGGAGATCCTGCGGCACCAGGTCCTCGAGGCCAAGACGGCGGTCTTCTTCGCAGGGGATGGGCTCTTTGAGGTGGTCCTCCTCCAGGTGGAGCTTCCCCTCTTAAGCAGAGTTAAAACCGCTTTCTTGGACGAAAGGTCAGAGCGATACCTGGTGGATGGGGTCCTCGCCCACTACGGGGAGCCCTTCCTCCTGCCCTTGGTCTATGCCCTAGACGAGTACGAGCGCTACGGGGTGGTCTACCTGGACCGGGAAAAGTGGCGGGTCTTCGAGGTCTTCCTAGGGGAGATCGAGGAAGTCCACGACGCCTTCTTAGCCCTGGACACCGAGGCCTGGCGGCGCCTTTCCTTAGACGCCCCGGGCCGCCGCTTTAACCTGGGGGGCATCGCCCGGGGCGGGGCGGGGCAGGACCTCTTCGCCAAGCGCCTCGAGGCCTGGGAGGAGCGGTTTTACAAGGCCCTAGCCCATGAGCTCCAAAGGCTTTTTGAGGTGCGGGGCTTCACTCGGCTTGTCCTCATGGGTCCCGAGGAGCACACCAAGCTCTTCCTGGGCTACCTGCCCAAGCGGCTATGGGAGGAGGTGGTGGCCCTTCTCCCCTCCTTGCCCCACCCAGGCGCCACCCCCGGCGAGGTCTTAAAGCGCCTGGAACCCGAGCTGGAGCGAATCGAAAGGGAAAAGGAGATGGAACTCCTCAGGAGCCTCGAGGAGGCCTATCCCAAAGCCGCCTTTGGCCCAGAGGTTCTAGAAAGGCTTCAGGAGGGCCGGGTGGAGGTGTGGGTTCTGCCCTGGCGGATGGACCAGGTGGTCTACGCCTGTGATGGCCTCTACTTCCCGGGTGAGGCCGAGGCCAGGGCCTACTGCGAGAACCCAGAGGCAAAGCCTTTGGCGGTGGTCCTTCCCGAGCTCGCCGCAGGGTATGCGGCCAAGCTGGAGTTCGTGCGCGGCGAGGCCCAAAGAAGGCTTCTTGAGCGCGGGGGGATGGCCGCGCTCTTGAGGTGGTAAAGGAGGTGAGGCATGATCCGGTTTGATCCCTTCAAGGAGCTGGAGGAACTTCAGGAAAGGTTGGCACGGGCCTTCGCGCCCCAGGCCCAGCAGGGGCCCCGGGTCTACGCCCCGCCGGTGGACGTGGTGGAGGACCAAGAGGGGCTTCACCTTTACGTCTACCTCCCCGGGGTGGAGCCGGAGCGGGTGGAGGTGACGGCGGAGGAAGGGGTCCTCTCCGTGCGGGCGGAGCGGCCCTTTGAAAAGAAGGAGCAGGCCACCTACCACCGCCTCGAGGGCCCCTATGGCACCTTCGCCCGGAGCTTCAACGTCCCCAACTCCTTTGACCTCTCCCGGGTCCAGGCCCGCTTCCGGCACGGGGTCTTGCACCTTCTGGTTCCGCGGGCCGAGGAAACCAGACCCAAGAAGATCCAGGTCCAGGTGGAGTGAGGAGGTGGGGTATGCGGAAAACCATCCGGAAACTCCTCGCCACCTCTAACCCCATGGGGGACCTAGAAGCTTTGGAAAAACTGGTCCAGCTGGCCCCGGAAACGGACGCGGATGCCCTCATCCTCATCGGCAACCTCTTCCCCAAAAGCGCCCACACCCGGGACTACGGGGTCTTCCTCCGGCTTCTGGCCCAGGCCAACCTGCCCACCTACTACATCCCCGGGCCGCAGGACGCCCCCGTCTGGGAGTACCTGCGGGAGGCAGCCAACGTGGAGCTGATCCATCCCCAGATGAAAAACGTTCACGGGAGCTTCGCCTTTGCCCGCGGGCCCTACCTGGTGGCCGGCCTGGGGGGGGAGGTGGTGGACGAGGGGAAGAAGGAGGAGGAGGAAGCCCTCCGCTACCCCGCCTGGGAGGCGGAGTACCGTTTCAAGGTCCTGTGGGAGGTCAAGGACTACCCCAAGATCTTCCTCTTCTACACCCACCCGGCGCACAAGGGCCTGGGCGAGGGGGGAAGCCAGGCGGTGGCCGAGCTCATCAAAACCCATAACCCCCTGGTGGCCTTCGTGGCGGGCCGGGGGCAGAAGAAGGAGCTTTTGGGCCACTCCTACGTCCTCGTACCAGGCGATCTTTCCGAAGGGGAGTACAGCGTCTTTGATCTGCGGGAGCACCACCTCGAGACCGGGAACGTCCGCTAGACCCAGGCCGCGGGGTCTTTCCCCGCGGCCTGGGCCCAAGGAGGGAATATGCTGGAGAAAATCTGGCCTTTTGGGAAGCTGCGCCTGCGCAAGGCGGTAGAGGAAGCTTTGGAGCGGGCCTTTGAGCCAGGCGAGGCGATCGAGCCTCTCTCCGAGCTTGTGGAGGAGGAGGACCGCTACCTTCTGCGGGTGGAGGTCCCGGGTATGGACAAGGATCACCTTCAGGTGCGGCTGGAGGGGCCCTATCTGGTGGTGGAAGGGGAAAGGCGGGAGGAAAAGCGGAAGAAGCACCTGGCGGAGATCGTCTACGGCCGCATCTTCCGTCAGTACCTCCTGCCTCCGGATGCCAAGGCCGAGGGGGTGAAGGCAAGGCTGAAAAACGGGGTTCTCGAGGTGGAGATCCCCCGGGAAAAAGCCGAGGCCAAAGCGGTCCAGATCCCGGTGGAGTAAGGAAGCGGGCGATGCTGATGAAAGTCGCCGAGTTTGAGCGCCTCTTCCGGGAAGCGGCCGGCTTGGACGTGGACAAGGACGACCTGAAAAGGCTTTCGGACTTCCTGAGAAACAAGGTGTATGACCTCCTCGTGGTGGCGGAGAGGAACGCCAAATACAACGGCCGGGATATCGTCTTCGAGCCCGACCTCCCCGTGACCAAGGGGCTTCAGGAAACCCTCCATACGTTCCGAAAGATGGGGGTATCCTTGGAGCTCAAACCCGTCCTCGAGGCCCTGGCCGCCCTGCCGCCTTTGGACCTCGAGGTCTCCGAGGACGTCCGGGCCCTCCTGCCCGAACGGGCGGGGGCGCTGGTGGTGGCCTACGCCCGGGTCATCCGGGAGCTGGACCCTACGGTGAAAAACCCCGATGCGGAGCACCACGAGCGCGCCAGAAAGGTGTTTGATCTGCTCCTATGACCCAGACCCAGCTCATCCGCCTCTTCCGGCTGGGCCTCCAGCTGGTCTTTAACCTGGTTATCCTGGCCCTTCTCATCGGGCTTTTTGTGGGCTCGGTCCGGACCTTTTTAGACCTGGGCCTCACCCTCACCGAGCCCACGGTGCGGCTTGGGCTGAAGAACCTCATCACCAACACCCTTTCCCTGGTCATCATCCTGGAGCTCGCCCGGGCCTTTGTGGAGTACTTTGAGTTCGATAGGGTGCGCCTCGAGGTCCTTCTGGAGGTGGGGGTGGCCCTGGCCTTGCGGGAGCTTCTTCTGGCGCTTTTTGCAGAGAAGCTTTCGGGCCTGGAGGTCTTCCTCTGGTCCTTGGGGATCCTGGCCCTGGTCTTGGGCCGGAGCCTGGCCATACGCTTCAGCCCTGGGAGGAAGGAATGAAGGTGGAAGAGGTCGTCCTGCCGGGCGTGGGGCGGAAGTTCACCATTGAGGTCCAAAGCGGAGACCGCCTGGTGGTGGTGGTCCACAACTCGGGCAAACGGGAGCTCCAGTACTACGAAAAGGGGGAAGACGATGAGCCCACGGCGGCCCTGGACCTCACGGACGAGGAGGCGCGGGAGCTCGGGGCCATCCTGGCCGGAGTCCTCTTCCATCCGGAAGCCGTGGGGGACACCCAGAGCAAGCTTGGAGCCCAGGTCTTTGAATGGATTCCCATCCCACCAGGCTCCCCCTGGGTGGGCAGGCGGGTGGGGGAGTTGCCTCTGCCCCCGGGGGCCCACCTCCTGGCCCTGGACCGGCCTGGGGCCCCCCTGATCCCCAACCCTCCCCCGGAAGCCCTCTTGGAGGCGGGGGACACCCTGGTCCTGGCGGGAAGCCGGGAGGCGATCGAGGCCTTCAAACGGGGCCTGGGGAAGGGCTGATGCACCCCTCGGTGGAGGCCTTTGCCATCGCCGCGGGGCTTCTGGCCCTGGGGGCGGCCCTGGTCCACCGCCTCGGCTTCCCGCCCCTGCCCGTCTACCTCCTCACGGGGCTTTTAGTGGGGGAAAGGCTGCCCACGGAGGCCCTCGAGCCCCTCCCCTCCTTGGGGTTTCTCCTCCTCCTCTTCTCCGTGGGCCTGGAGTTCGGGCCCGACCGGCTCCAAGCCCTATCCGGCAAAGCCACCCGGGCGGGCCTCTGGGATGCTTTAGCCCTTCCCTTAGGGGTTCTCCTGGGCCTTTTCCTGGGGCTTGACCTGAGGGGGAGCCTCCTTTTCGCCGGGGTCGTCTACGCCTCAAGCAGCGCCGTCATTGTCAAGCTCATCATCGACCTGCACCGGGCGGCCAACCCGGAAAGCGAGGTGGTCCTGGGGGTTTTGGTCCTGGAGGACCTGGTGGTGGCCCTCCTCCTGGCCTTTCTGGGGGGGCAGGGGGCCGGCTTCTTCCTCAGCCTCCTTCTGGTCCTGGCCTACCTCCTCCTCGCCCGCTACCTGGGCCCACCCCTCGTCCAGTTTATGGGAACCCTTTCAGACGAGCTTGTCCTCCTCCTCGGAGCCTCCTTCACCACGGGATCTGCCCTCCTCTTCCACGCCTTAGGAGCCTCTGAAGGGGTGGGGGCTTTTTTAAGCGGGGTGATCGCGGCCAGCCTAGGCCTGCGGGAACGGCTGGAACACCTCTTTGGGCCCATAAGGGACCTGGGGGTGGCGCTCTTTTTCATGGTGGTGGGGGCCTCCGCCTTGGCGCTTTTGCAGGAGCCCTCCCCTTTGGCCATCCTCGGGGCCGCCCTGGGCCTCCTTCTCAAACTCCCCCTCAACCTCCAAGGGGGAAAGGCCGCGGGCCTAGGCCGGAAGCGCCGGGTCTACGCGGGGCTGTGCCTCGTTCCACGGGGAGAGTTCAACCTGGTTTTGGGCCTCTTGGCCCTAAAGCAGGGCTATCCTTTGGTGGCCCAGGTGGCGCTCTTCTTGGTTTTGGTCTCCATCCCTTTGGGAGCGGTCCTCATCCGCTTCGCCCCCGAGGTGTATAGGCTCCTCGAGGGCCCTAGGGAAAAGCCCGCTAAACTAGAGGCGAGGAGGTAGGAATGGACATCTTTTTCCAGCTTTTCTGGCTTTTCTTCATCCTCTCTGCCCTCACCCCCTATTTCCAACAGCAGGCCCTTCTGGGGGCACGGGCCCGTAAAATTCACGAACTCGAGCGGAAGCGGCAAAGCCGGGTCATTACCCTGATCCACCGCCAGGAGGCGGTGAGCTTCTTAGGCATTCCCATCAGCCGCTTTATCAATATAGACGACTCCGAGCAGGTCCTACGGGCCATCCGCCTCACGGACAAAAACGTGCCCATCGACCTAGTCCTCCACACCCCGGGGGGGCTTGTTCTGGCCGCGGAGCAGATTGCCGAGGCCCTCCTCCGCCACTCAGCCAAGGTCACGGTCTTCGTGCCCCACTACGCCATGTCCGGCGGCACCCTGATCGCCCTGGCCGCGGATGAGATCGTCATGGACGAGAACGCCGTGCTGGGCCCCGTGGACCCGCAGCTTGGCCAGTACCCCGCAGCGAGCATCCTAAAGGTGCTGGAAAAGAAGCCCATCGCCGAGATTGACGACCAGACCCTCATTCTGGCGGACATGGCGGAAAAGGCTCTGAGGCAGGTCAAGGCCATGG
This sequence comes from Thermus sp., assembly GCF_040290245.1. GTDB lineage: Bacteria > Deinococcota > Deinococci > Deinococcales > Thermaceae > Thermus_A. The sequence continues at coordinate 1,545 of NZ_PSMQ01000023.1, read as the reverse complement.
TGAAAAATCTGCTCAAAAAGCACATGCCGGAAGACAAGGCCGAGGAGGTGGCGGATCTCCTTTCCCAGGGCACCTGGACCCACGATTACCCCATCGACGCGGCCCAGGCCCGGGCCCTGGGGCTCAACGTCTCCACAGGGATGCCCAAGGAGGTCTATGAGCTCATGGAGCTCTACCCTCAGCCCCAGGGAGGGAAGCCCAGCGTCCAGTACGTTCCCCTCCCCTACCACAAAAACGGCACCCCCGGGAGGTGAGGTGTTCCCCCTTTACGACCTCAACCGGGCCCGCCGTCCGGCCTTGGTGGTCAAGGCCCTGGTGCTCGCCAACGCCCTGGCCTTCCTCCTCGAGTACGCCCTAGGCCCCCAGGAGGTCATCCAGGCCTTCGGGTTCATCCCCGGCCTCTTCTTCCAAGACCCCTTCAAGGAGGGGTACCGGGTTCTCACCAGCATGTTCCTCCACGGCGGGCTCTTCCACATCCTGGGCAACATGTGGTTTTTATGGATCTTCGGGGACAACGTGGAGGATCGGATGGGGCACGGCCGCTTTCTCCTCTTTTACCTTCTGGGGGGCGTGGCGGCGGCCTTGGCCCAGGGCCTGGCCACCCCCTTTTCCCAGGTCCCCATGATCGGGGCCTCTGGGGCGGTGAGCGCGGTGCTCGGGGCCTACTACCTACTCTTTCCCCGGGCCTATATCATCACCCTGGTCTGGTTTATCCTGCCCTTCACATTTGCCCTTCCCGCGGGGTTCTACCTCGGCTACTGGGCCTTTTTACAGTTCCTCCAGGGCCTTTTGGGCGTGCCCGGGATCGCCTTCTGGGCCCACCTGGGGGGGTTCTTGTTCGGCGTTCTGGCCGCCCGGGCCTTCACCCCCAGGTGGTACCGTTACTGAGAAAGCGCGCGGTAGTGGGCGTAGGCCCGGAGGACCTTCTCCAGGTACTCCCGGGGTTCCTCCCGCGCCTGACGCCACAAAAAGGCCCAAAAATCCCCTTCCTGCCTTACCCCCCCGAGGGTGTAGCCGATGCCCCCGTTGTACGCGGTGAGGGCACACGCGGTCTTCAGGGGTTCGGAGAACGCCCCACACCTTTCATAAAGCCAGGCCAGGTAGCGGGCGGTGTAGCGGATGTTCGTCCTCGGGTCAAAGGGGTCCCCCGGAACCTCCCCCAGCATCCGGGCCACATCCAGCCAGGTCGCCCAGGTGAACTGGCCCAGGCCCTTAGCCCCCGTGGGGCTTATGGCATAGGGGTCAAACCGGCTTTCCACATGGAAGAGGGCGAACAGGAGGTCGGCCTCGAGGCCATACCGCTCGGCTTCTCCCCCTATCCATTCCCGATAGGGCCTAGGGTAGGCCAGAGCTGTGCCCTCCGCAGCCCGGATCCCCTCCCGGTAGGCTCCCGCCTCGTAGAGGAGGGGGACGAGGACAGGCCAGTCCGTGGGCCGCTCCAGAAGGGCGTAGCGCAAAACCCCCCGGGCCCACTCCCCCTTGCCTGCTCCCAGAAGGGCCCGGACCAGAGGGGCTTCGGGCGGGGGGGGGGCGGCAGGCGGAGGA
>NZ_PSMQ01000111.1:2245-2539 GCF_040290245.1 Thermus sp. | reverse complement strand
AGGTCCTCGCTGATGGGGGTGCCCAGGCCATACCGGACCGCTCCCGCCAAAGAGATAAGGCCAAGCCCCAGGAACAAAGCGAGCCTAAACATCAAACACCTCCCCGTCACACCCACCCGCAGGCCCCTGGGCAGACCCCGGAAGAGGCCGATCGCCATTGACCACGCGGCCGTCCTTTAAAACCCGCCAGGCCTGGATGGCATTGTAGTGGTAACGGTTGTTCCGGCTCCATTTCCTAAAAAACTCCTCCCGGGTGGGCTGGGTGTGGCCCGCCTCGTCCCAGGCCCGGCTCCA
>NZ_PSMQ01000111.1:1639-2195 GCF_040290245.1 Thermus sp. | reverse complement strand
GCCAACCGCTCCACCGGGGGCTCGAGGCTGGCCTGGCGCCAGGTTTTCCCCTCGTCAAAGGAAATCTCCACCTTGGTGACCCGGCCGTACCCGCTCCAGGCCAGGCCCCGGATCTCATGAAACCCCGGCTTGATCCTCTGAAGCCCCGAGGGATAGGTGATGATGCTCTCCGGGTCCATAATCCAGGTGAAGGCCCGGATCTTCCCGTCCGCCATCACATCCGTGTACTCGCTGGTCTCGTCCTTAGACATGGCGGGAAGATCAGTGACCAGGATGCGCCGGAGCCACTTCACCTGGATGCTCCCCTCCCAGCCCGGGACCACCAGCCGCACCGGGTAGCCCTGCTCGGGACGAAGGGCCTCCCCGTTTTGCGCATAGGCCACCAGAACGTCCTCCATGGCCTTGTCCAAGGGAAGGGACCGGGTGTACATGGCGGCGTCCATCCCCTCGGGAATAAGCCACCTGGCCCCTGGCCTCACCCCCGCCTCCTTGAGGAGGAGGGCCAGAGGCACCCCTGTCCAGCTGGCATTGGAGGCCAGCCCCCGGCTCCTTGTAG
>NZ_PSMQ01000111.1:0-1605 GCF_040290245.1 Thermus sp. | reverse complement strand
GGGGTCCGGGGGGTTGCGGTAGCCGTTTTGGCCGTTCCCCGCGCACTCGATGAAGTAGGTGCGGGTGACCGAGGGAAAGCGCTTTAGCTCTTCCAGGGTGAAGACCAGGGGCCGTTCCACCATCCCGTGGATGACCAGACGGTAGCTTTTGGGGTCTACCTGGGGCACCCCGGAGTGGTGGCGCTCAAAGTGGAGGCCGTTGGGGGTGATCACCCCTTCCAGTTTCTCCAAGGGAGCAAAATCCGCCCCCGAGTGCCGGGTGCGCAGGTTGGGGGAGATGTAGCGGACCACCTCTCCTTCGAAGGGGGAACGGGTCCCGTACTCGGAAAGGGGGGCCCCCAGGTTCCGGGTCGATTCAAAGGTCCTCTCGTCCCATGGGGCCTGGGCTTTCCCCTTTAAAAGCGAGGTAAGGAAGACTCCGCCACCAATTAATCGAAAAAATTTCCTTCTATCCATTCTACCTCCTACCCCTATACTCTATCCACACCCCCCAAAAATCCCGGGAAGGGGCCTGCCCTTCCCGGGCCCATATGCCCCTATGCAGAAGGGCCGAACATGTCCCTCCAAAGGCCCTCGGCCCACCCATAGGCGGCCTGGGCGTTGGCCCTTGAGCGCTGGTTGTCCACGGCTCCCTGGGAGGCGATCTTCTTCTGGGCGGCATCCCAGGAGTAGTTGGCCGCCACCCAGATGGCCTCCTCCGAATCCACGAAGGAGTAGCAGATGTTGTTGGGCAGCTCAGGGGGGATGTCCGCCAGGGGCTTACCCTTGAGCCGTTCCACGATCTGGCGGGCCACGATGGTCCCAGAGACGTAGGCCACCATGCCGCTTTTGGGATAAGGGGTGTTCCCGGTGATGTCCCCCACCAGATAGACCCGGTCGTCCTTTTCCGAGAGGAAGTAGGGGATGCGGACGTTGGCCCAGCGCTCCCCCAGGCCCGAGACCCGGACCAGCTCGCCCGCCTTCATGGGAGGGATGATGTCCGCCAGGGCGAAGGGGTAGTCCCCCAGCGTGGTCTTGACCTGTTTTTTCCCGTAGTCGATGGCCGTGACCTCGGCGTTGGGGATATACTCCAGGTAGTCCTTGTAGAGGTCGTTAAAAGCGGCCAGGAAGCCCGGGGCCTTGGAGATGGGCTGGTTGTTCGCGTCTAGAACGTAGATCTTGCCCTTTACCCCCTTGGTCTTAAGCCGCCAGGCCAGCATGGCCGCCCGCTCGTAAGGCCCGGGCGGACAGCGGTAGGGGGGCTTGGGAATGGCCAGGACCAGCTCACCCCCGGTCTCGTCAAACCGGTCCAGCATCCGCCTTAGGGCCACGTGCTCGAAGGGTTTGAAGCCCACCGGCAGGAGGTGCTTGACCTCGCTGTAGCCCTGGATGGCCTCGTACATGTAGTCAATCCCGGGGGCTAGGACCAAAAGGTCGTAGGCTAGGTACCCCCCCGCAGTCCGGACCAGGCGGCGGTCCCGGTTGATGTCCAGAACTTTTTCCTGGACGAAGACCACCCCATCCTTCACTACATTGGTGTAGTCAAAGACCAAGTACTCCAGGGGCTTAACCCCGGCCAGGAAAAGGTTGGACAAGGGGCAGGACATGAAGATGGGCTTCTGCTCC
>NZ_PSMQ01000110.1:0-2628 GCF_040290245.1 Thermus sp. | reverse complement strand
CCCTGAGCCGGCCCGCCTCCTCCAGGACCCGGGCCCGCTGCAGGAAGGGCTCCAGAAGGCCAGGCCCCGTGCCCCAGACGAGGTGGAACCGGGGCACCGAGTTCCCGTGCCCCGTGGCCAGGCCAAAGCCCCGCTCGGCCCACCCCACCACCGGAAAGAAGCGCACCCCCAAGGAGGTGAGCCAGGCCCGCTTCTCCGAGGCGGCGAACTCGAGGTAGGCCTCCGCGAAGCGCCGGGCCCAGTGGTCGGGGCCGGGGGCTTTTGGACCCTCCTCCTCCCGGTCAAAGGCCGCTGCGCCGAACCAGTCCGTGCGGGCGAGCTCCAGGGAGTCCCGGATGCCCAGGCGGCGCTGTTCTGGGGAGTCCACCAGGAAGAGGCCACCGAACGACCAGAAGGCCTGTCCGCCAAGATAGGGTTCCTGCTCAAGGAGAAGAACCCGTAGGCCCCGGCTGGCCATCTCTGTGGCCGCCACCAGGCCCGCAAGGCCCCCTCCCACCACGATGGCGTCCGCGTCCATAGGGTTGACCAAAGTCTAGTACAGCGCTCGACCCAGGTCAAGCCTCTTGGGAGTTGCTCTAGGTGCGCCGCGGGGTGTAACTTTGTTTTGGAGTGGTGTATGAGAAAACGGATGGCCCTTCTTCCTTTGATTCTTAGCCTTATCAGCCTCATCAGCCTCGCGAGTGCCCAGGGAGTGCGAAGCCTCGGCATGGGGGGCCTGGTCTTACCAGGCCCCGGGGCCGCGGACCTGAACCCTGCCTACGCGGCCTACCCAAGGGGGTTCTCAGAGGGCGAGACCCTGCCCTTGGGGCTTCTTCGGCTTTTGCCCCTTTTCCCCGAGACCAGCCCCTTCACCTACTGGACGAACCCCCAGGCCTTTCGGAGCGGGTTTGACGCGCTTTCCTTCTACGACCAGCTCGGCCATCTGAACAGCTTTCTCTTTAACCCGACCCGAAGTCCGGACGAGGTGGTCTTCCGCATCCGATCGGATCGCATCCAGGTGACCGATGGCCAGGGAAACCCTCTAAACCCGAACTTCCAGATGGGCGAGTCCGGAGCCAACCCCACGGCCCTCTACCCCGCACCCCTTTTCTGGCTTCCCCTGCAGGGAGGAGGGTTCTCCCTCAAAGTTGGCCCCTTTGTGGGTGTAGAAGGGCTTTCGGTCTTCCCAAGCCCGGAGCTCGCCCAGGCCTTAATCGGAAATAACTTAAATAACTGCAAACAAACGCCTTCCCCCTGCACCTTAACGCTGCAAGGCAAGGCCTCTGGAGGAGTGGCCTTGGCCCTCAGCTGGGCATCGGCTTTGCCCCAGGTCGAAGGGGTGGGGGGAGTCTATCTCGGGGTGAAAGGAGAGGGGTTTTACGGCCTGTTCTATGCGGAGACCACGGCCTCAGCCCGGCCCGTCTTCGACCAAAACGGCCAGCCCACCGGGGTGGCCTACGAGGCCAGGGGGTTTTACGCCTACCCTGGCCGGGGTAACGGATACGGCCTCCGGGCCGACTTTGGGGTGGCTTTGGAGCTCGAGGAGGCCGTACTTGGCCTAGGGGTCCAGAACCTTCTGGGCTATGCCCTTTGGCAGGGCTATACCTTCCAAACCGACCAGAGCGGAGCCTACTCCGAGGCCCCGGAGACCCGGTCAAGCCTCCTCTTCTTTCCTAGCTTCTTCGTCAACGGGGCCTACCGGTTCAAGGACCTGGGCCTTCTGGTGGGCGCGGATGCCCGCTTTGGATCCACGGCCTTTACCGCCCATCTGGGCGGGGAGTATGCCCTGGGCCCGGCCCGTCTTCGGGCGGGGATCGGCTACGAAAGTGGGCTCAGGTTCGGGGTTGGGGCGGGGTTTGAGCTGGGCCAGGTGGGCCTTGACCTGGCCCTTACCGCCCACGAGGCCCCCTTGGTGGGGGGGGTGGTCTACGGCGTGGCCATGGCCGCCCGGTTCTAGGAGGCAAAGATGCGTATCCTTAAGCTTCTTGCCCTGGCTGCTCTGCTTCCCGCCTGCAGCGGACACACGGTGTATCGGTTTGAGGTGGATCTCCTCAGCTTCATCCCAGAAAACCAGCGTGCTGGGAGCTTGACCGTGCCACCGGGGGGAATCCAGGTCCTCCTTCCCGGCCAGGGGGGCCAGCCGGTGAGCCTCCCAGGGGCAAAGGCCCTTCTAGATGGGAGGATGCAGGGTGCCCTCGAGGTGGTCAATAACACCGCCCTCCCCTTGACGGCCTCCCTCGAGGTCCGGGTTGGCCCCGCAGGCGACCAGAACCTCTTCGATGGAGACCAGGACGTCCGTTGGGGGATTGCCCAGGCCGACCTCAACCCCAACGAGACCAGGGTCATCGCGTTGGACCTACCCCTGGATTCAAGCGCGCCTGCGGTTTATACCTTGGTCAAAAGCGGGGACTTCCGCATCGGCCTAAGGATCGGGTTCAGCACGGGGGCAGGAAGCGTCCGCTACGCCTTGCAACGGGAAGACCTTACCCTCAGGCTCAAGCCCTTCAACCTCATTCCCAACCCGTGACGACTCCCCGCTCTGAAGAGCGGGGTTTCTCGGTTCTCAAGGTACGCTGCCGCGTGACCACGGGACGGCCCACGCCGTACCCATCCCCGAAGGCTCCGTCCGAGCCCTAGCCAGAATGTTGG
>NZ_PSMQ01000022.1:0-25422 GCF_040290245.1 Thermus sp. | reverse complement strand
CCACCAGGAGGCTCCCGTCGGGCAGAACCTCCTCGGCCACCCCTTCGACCAGGCCCTTTGGGGTCACAACCCTCACCCTTCGGCCCAGGGTGAGGCTCCTCTCCCGCCAGCGGTCCAGGAGGGCCTGGGGCTCAAAAAGGAGGGGGTAAAGGGCAAAGAAGCGCTCGAGAAACCGCGCAAGCACCTCCCGCCTGTTCGCAAAACCCCACTCCGCAAGGGCCGCAGCCCCCGAAGGGGCAGAAAGGACGTTGATCCCCACCCCTAGAAGGGCAAAGGCCACCTCCTCCCCCTGGACCTCCGCCTCGAGGAGGACCCCGGCCATCTTCCGGCCATCCGGGCTTAGGAGGTCGTTGGGCCACTTTAACCCCCCCACCCCCACCGCCTCGGCCAGGGCCACCCCCGCGAGGAGGGGAAGAAGCCCCAGCCCGGAAAGGGGAAGGCTGGGTTTCAGGAGGAGGGAGAAGGTGAGGCTTTTCCCAGGTTCGGAGAGCCAGACCCTTCCCCGCCGCCCCCGGCCCTTTTCCTGAACCTCTGCCAGCACCAGACTTCCCTCCGGGGCCCCGGAGCGGGCCAGGCCCCTTAGGACATCCTGGGTGCTGTCCACCCGGCCCAGGTAGTGAAAGGGATAGGGGTAGGAAAGGAGGTGAGGGGCAGGGGCCCCCGGGGAAAGCCGGTACCCCTCCCGGCTGACCTCCACCGGATACCCCTCGGCCCGAAGCCGCCGGGCCTCCTTATGCACCGCGGCCCGGCTTACCCCTAGGCGCCGGGCCAGGGCTTCCCCGCTTTGAAAGGTCTCGGTCAGGAGGGGAAGGAGGGCGGGCACGTCAACCAGGCTACTTAATTCTGGTTAACAAAGTCAAGGGCTAGAGGGCGAACTCCTGGAGGAGGCCCTCCAGGTCCAAGGCCTCCCGCGGCCCCTGGGCGGGGTAGACCTCGGGGTAGCGGGGCAGGGAAGCCCTAAGCCGCTCCTCAAAGGTGGGAAGCTCCACCTGCCAGAAGACCCCCACGGGGATCCGCTCCCCCCACTCCAGAGCCTTTGCCTGGAAGAGGGCCATCTTGCGGCCCAGCTCCTCCTCGGGAAGCCCCTCCGGGACGCGTGGGTCGTACCCCTCGTCCTGAAGGCGGTAGATGCGGGGGGCAAACCACTCCTTGGTGTGGAGGTCGTTGTAGGTGGGGCAGGGCTGGAGGACGTGGAGGAAGGCCAGGCCCTTGTGCAGGATCCCCGCCTTGATGAGCTCCTTAAGGCCCTTGACATCGTAGGCGTACCCCCGGGCGATGAAGGTATACCCGGCGGAGAAGGCCAAAAGGAGAGGGTTGACGCGGGTTTGTGGATTGGGCCTGGGCAGGCTCTTGGTCTTCTCCCAAAGGCCCAAGGTGGGGCCGGCCTGGCCCTTGGTGAGCCCATAGACCTCGTTGTCGTGGAGGATATAGAGCATGTCCACATTCCGCCGCCCCGCAGCCAGGAAATGCCCCGCCCCAATCCCGAGCCCGTCCCCATCCCCGCCCACGGCCACCACGGTCAGGTGGGGGTTGGCCAGCTTGGCCCCCTGGGCCAGGGGCAGGACCCGGCCGTGGAGGGTGTGGACCCCGTACGCGTTCAGGTAGTGAGGGGTCTTGGCCGCGCACCCGATCCCCGAGAAGACCACCGTCTGGCTGGGGTCCTTCTTTAGCTCAAAAAGAGCCATCTGCAGGGCGGAAAGGATCCCGTAGTCCCCGCAGCCCGGGCACCAGTCGGGCTGCTTTTCCGCCTTGTAGTCCGCAAGCTTAAGCTCCAGCATCACACCCCTCCTTTTAAGACCAGGCGCCTTGGGGCCTGGCCCAAAAGCACCGCCTTCAGGGCCTCCACCGCCTCGTCCACCGTGATGGGCCGCCCGTTGTACTTCACCACCCGGTGGGCCACCTCGAGTCCCGTCTCCTGCCGGAGGAGGTCGGCAAGCTGGCCCGAGTAGTTGTGTTCCACCGTCACCAGGGTTTTGCCTTTCAGGAGGCTCTTGAGTTCAGGAAAGGGCCAAAGGAGCCTGAGGTGCAAAAACCCCAGCCCGGGGAGCGCCTCCAGCGCCTCCAAAACCGTCCCCTTCACCGAACCCCAGCCCAAAACCATGACCTCGCCCTCCCGGAATAGGGTGTACTGGTCCTCTTGGGGAATCCCCCTCCGGGCGGCCTCGAGCTTGGCCATCCGCTTCTCCATCTGGGCCTCGCGGAGCCTGGGGTCCTCGGTGATATGCCCCTCCTCGTCGTGTTCGTCCGAGGTGATCCAGTAGATCCAGCCCGGGGTCCCCAGGGGCAGGAACGGGGTGAGGCCGTCGGGCCCCGGCTTAAAGCGGGGATACACCTCGGCCCGCCCCGCTCGGGGAGCCGCCCTTGGCCCCTCCTCCACGCCCAAAAGGGGAAGGGCGTCCTTCGGCAGGACCTCCCCCATGGTGGCCAGAAACTTGTCCAGGAGGTGCACCACCAGAAGCTGGTAGGACCAGGCCCAGTTCAAGGCCCTCTGGGCATCCTGGAAGACCTCGGCCACGTCCCCCGAGGCCAGGACAAGCCGCGGGTACTCCCCGTGCCCGCCCCGGAGGGCGAAGAACAAATCCCCCTGCTCGGTCCGGGTGGGCAGGCCGGTGCTGGGCCCGCCCCGCTGGTACAGGGTGACCACCAGGGGGACCTCGGCCATCCCCGCAAACCCCATCCCCTCCACCATGAGGCTGAAGCCGGGGCCGCTGGTGGCGGTGGCGGCCCTGGCCCCCGCCATGGCCGCGCCGATGGCCATGGTTACCGCCGCGATCTCGTCCTCCGTCTGGACCACCGCCACCTCCGCCCCCGGGAAGCCGGTGTGGGCCTCGAGGTAGACGCTCTCGTCCGTGGCGGGGCTGATGGGGTAGTAGGTCTGGAAGCGAACCCCCCCGGCGAGCTTGCCCAAGGCCGCCGCCTGGGACCCCGTGAGGTAGACCCGGCCCGGCTCGTACCCGTTGGTGGAAAGCCGGTACGGGATCCGAGGAGCCTCCTCCCGGTAAACCGCCTCCACCACCTTCTGGTTGAGCTCGAGGACCTGCCCCCTAAACTGCAGGGCCAAAGCCTCCAGAAGGGGCTCCTTAGGGTAGCCCATGAAGTGCAGGCTTGCGGCCACCGCGATGGTGTTCAAGGTGCGCCGGGCCTGAAGGGCGGGCACCCCCAACGCCTCCCCGATCCGGTCCGCCACCTCCTCGTAGGGGTAGGGCAAAGGTTGGACCCCCTGGGCCACGTACGCCTCCAGGACTTTTTTAAGGCTCGGATCGGCCTCGCCTAGGGCTTGGGAAACCTCCTCCAGGATGCGGTGGTCCAGCATGGGGAGTTTGGACAGGGTGAGGCTCAGGTGCTTGGGATCGTAGAGGAGCACCCCTTGGGGCCTCACCTCCCCCAGGTGGCGGACCAAGGTCTCCCCGTCCAGGGCCACCAACATCTCCACCCTCTCGTAGAATCCTCGGATGGGTCTCCGGCCCAGGCGCACGTCCAGGTAAGAGTGCCGCCCCATGATGTTGGAGTGGTACTCCCGGCGGCTCGCCGCCCACCAGCCTCCTTTGGCCACCGCGCGGGCGAAGAGGGTTGCCGCGGTCTCCACCCCGCCCCCCTGGGGCCCGCCCACGCGCCACGTGAAGCTTTCCATAAGCCCTCCCTTTCGAAGGATAACTTACCCCATAGGGCCAGCCCTGGCTAGGGGCAAAGCCCGGGGTTCAAACCCCCTGGTCCAGGCGGTGGATGCGCCGGCCCCACTCCGTTTTGGGAGCGTGGTGCTCCAGGATAAGCCGGGCCACCTGGGGGTCCTTGACCATCCGGGCCCCGTAAAAAGGGTGGTGGCGGCGCACCTGGAAAGCGCCCAAAAGCCCCTTCCTGAGGGGCTCAGGGGGGAGGGGCGGGGCGAAGAGGCCAGTAAGAATGCGCTCCCAGGGCCTATACGGCCTCAGGGACTTCCCCACATCGTGAAGCAAAGCGGCGCGCACCGCCGCCAAGGGGGCCTCTGGATGCGCCTTTAAGAGGCGCTTGGCCACCTCCACACCGTGGAGCCGGTCCCTGGGGTCCATGGCCAGGAAGAGGGCAGCCTCCTCCGGAGGCAGAAAGCGAAGGGCAAAGGCGTCGTCGGGCTGGACTAAATGGGGAAAGAAGGCGAGGAGGAGCCGACGAAGCCTGGGGGGCATCAGATGAACTTGCGCAAAATGGTGGCGATCTCCTCCGCCTTCTTAGGAGCGGCCCCCCTCTCGGAGACCTCGGTGGCGCACAGGTTAAGGAACTCCTCGAGGATCAAGGTGGCCGCGGATTCCATGGCCTTCTTGGTGGCGGTCATCTGGGTCAGGACCTCGTCGCAGGGCCGCCCCTCGGCCACCATCTTCTGCAGGCCCCGCACCTGCCCTTCAATCCGCCTCAGCCGCTTCAGGATGTTCTCAATCGTCTCGTTGCCTAGGTCGGTGGTCCGCATGCTGCCCATTATATACCATTACCCCCTATTTCATCCTGGCTCAGGGGTTCGGAGGCACGCCCTCCCTCAGGGGGCTTGAGATGGAGTACCCGGGCCCCAAAGAGGCGGATAAGGTGGCGGAGCCGGGGCTCGTCCAGGGGGTCTTTGGACCCGGGGGCGCCTGACCTTGGGGGGGCAGCCGCTCGGTGTTCGCTGGGCGAATCAACCGGCACGGATTCGCTCGTCGAGGCATGGCTTTCTGCCAGTTCCTCCCGGTGTTCGCTTTGCGAAGCAACCCGGTGTTCGCTTCGCGAAGCAACCCGGTGTTCGCTTGGCGAAGCAACAAGACCCTCTTGCCCGCCTTGGGAGGGTAGCTCCGAAAGGACCGGGGCCGCCCCAAGGCCAGCTAGATCAGGGGTTTTTTTTTCCTCCTCCAAAACCGGCTCCACCGAGCTGACCCCGAAGATCCCGAGGGCCAGGGGCAGATACTCGGCCCGCTTCTCCAGGGCCTTTTGGCGGTGGAAGGCCCTGGCCTTGGGGAAGAGGATGTAGAGGGTTTCCTCCTCCAGGTGGGGCCGCCCCTCCCGCAGAAAGGCCCTCAGAGTGGGCTTCAAAGCCTGGAGGAACTCCCGCCAGCGGGCTTCCACGGCCTGCCCTTCCCGCTCCCCCCCTGGCGGGGGAGAAGCCGGCTGGGCTTGCCCTTTGGAGAAGTCCTCCCGATGTTCGCTATGCGAAGCAGCCCGATGTTCGCCATGCGAAGCAGCCCGATGTTCGCTATGCGAAGCGGCCGGCTGAACCAAAGGCCGGGCCGCCTGGGGCCTTTGTCCAGCCTCCCCTTCGGAAAAGAGGGCCTCGCGAGAGGGCTCGGGATGCCAGGCGGCGTGGAGCTTCAAAAGGGCAACCTCTAGCCCCATGAGATCCGCCCGGCGGTTCATCTCCCAAAGGACCTCGTCCAGAACCTCCATCCCCCGGACGAGCCGGGGAGGGGAAAGGCCCAGGGGGGGCGCACCGCCTTGGGCGGCGAAGGCCCGGGGCAGCTCCTCCCTCAGGACCTCGAGGAGGCCTGAAAGCAGGCTCTTGGCCGAAAAACCCTGCTGGTAAAGGGCACGGACCCCCTCCAGGGCCCCCAGGACCTCAGGAGGATCTTGCGCAAGAAGCCTGGCCACCTGGAAAAGGGCCTCCTTAGGGGGGAGGCCGAGGGCCTGTTCCACCCTTTCCCGCGTTAGCGGGCCTTCCAAAAGCAAAAGCCGGTCCAGGAGGCTCTCCGCATCCCGCATGGCCCCATCCGCCAGCCGGGCAATAAGCCCCAAGGCCTCCTCCGTGGCCTCGCGGCCCATCTCCCCTAGGATGCGCCGGAGCTTGGCCACAATCTCCTCGTCGCTCAGGCGCCGGAAGCGGAAGTGCTGGGTCCGGGAGAGGATGGTGGGGGGCATCCGCTCCGGCTCGGTGGTGGCAAAGATGAACAGGACATGGGGCGGGGGCTCCTCCAGGGTCTTTAGAAGGGCGTTGAAGGCGCTTTTGGAAAGCATGTGCGCCTCGTCCAAAATGAAGACCTTCCTCGGAGCCAAAAGGGGGGCCAATAAAAGCCTTTCCTGAAGGGCTCTCACATCCTCCACAGAGTTATGGCTTGCGGCATCGATTTCCAAGACGTCCGGGTGGTGCCCTTCCCGGACCATCCGGCAGTGCTCACACACCCCGCAGGGCCTGGCCCCCTCCCTCCCCGTGCACCCCACCCCCATGGCCAGAAGGCGGGCGGTGGTGGTCTTCCCCACCCCCCGGGGGCCGCTGAAGAGGTAGGCCTGGGCCAGAAGCCCCTCCCGGATAGCCCGCGCCAGGGGCTCCTTGACGTGCTCCTGCCCCACCACCTCCTCAAAGGTCAGGGGGCGGACCCGGCGGTAAAGGGCACCCATCCCTTTCAGTCTACAATCGGGGTGTGAGGAGCTTTCTCTCCTTCCATGTGAAACCCCCACCCGGCTCAGCGCCCGAGGCGTCGCAAGAACCGCTTGCAAACCTGGCGGCCCTGGTGCGGCCCTGGCTCGGAGGGGAGGGTCTTGGGGCCTATCTGGTGCCAGATACCCCCTGGGTTTCTTTGTATCTGGAAGCCCTCGAGGCCCAGGAGGACCCGAAGGCGGTTCTGGCCTTCCTTTTAGAGCTCTCCAGCCTGGGGGAGGCCCTCGCCTTCATGGTCTTAAACGAAGAGGACCTCCTCTTTGCTCGAGCCGAAGGGGGTGAGCTCAAGGCCCTTTTCGCCCAAGGGGAGGAGGTTGAACCCCAGGCCTTTGGGCTGGACGAGGCCCTGAGCCTGGCCCTTAAGGCTCCGCCCGTAGCCGCGGTGATGCGGGCCGCAGGGGTTTTGGGCCTCCATCCCGACCACGCGGCTCTGGGCTTTCTGGACCTTCTGGAAACGGACGAGGAGGGGGGCCTCCCCGAGGGCGTCCTCTACCTGGAGGGGGAAGGATGATCCTGGTCAAGGTGGGGGGAAGCCTGCAGGGGGCGGAGGAGGTTCTGGACGAACTCGCCCTCTTCCCAAACCCCCTGGTTCTGGTGCACGGGGGGGGGCCCGAGATCGGGGCCTGGCTTACGCGCCTGGGCTATGAGACCCGGTTCGTGGGGGGGCTGCGGGCCACCCCCCCGGAGCAGATGGAGGTGGTGGAGATGGTCCTCACCGCCTTGGGCAAGAGGCTCGCCCATGGGCTAGGCCAGAGGGGCCGGAAGGCGGTGGCCCTTTCCGGAAGGGATGCAGGCCTTCTTTGGGGCAGGGCCGTTTCCGGCCTGGGCCGGGTGGGGGAGGTGGTCAGGGTGGGGGTGGGGCTCCTTTTGGACCTGCTGGACAAGGGCTACACCCCCCTGGTGGCCCCCATAGCCCTAGACGAGGAGGGCCCTTTGAATGTGAACGCGGACACGGCGGCAGGGGCGGTGGCGGGTGCCTTGGGCTGGCCTGCGGTCTTCCTCACGGATGTGGAAGGGGTCCTGCGGGACCCCAGTGACCCGGAAAGCCGCATCAGCCGCCTAAGCCCGGCCGAGGTGGAAGCTTTGAAGAGGGAAGGCGTCCTCCAGGGGGGGATGATCCCCAAGGTGGAGGCGGCCCTTTCCGCCCTCCGGGCGGGGGCCCCTTGGGCGGCCATCGCCCGGGGTCGAAAGGGAATTCTGGAGGGGGTTCTCTCAGGGAGGGCAGGGACCCGGTTCAGCTAGAGCAGGCTCAAAAAAGCCCCCATGAACCGGGGCAGGTCCTTGGGCCCCTGGGCGGTGACCAGGTGGCCTTCCACCACCACCCCGGCCTCCTGGTAAAGCCCCCCGGCGTTTTCCAGGTCCTCCCGGATGGAGGCAAACCCCGTTACCTTCCGGCCCTTCACCACCTTGGCGCTGATGAGGACCCAGCCTGCGTGGCAGATGGCCCCGAGGGGCCGCCTTTGCGCGTCCAGGTTCCGGACCAGGGCCAGAACCTCGGGGCTCCGTCTCAGATAGTCGGGCGCGAACCCCCCCGGGATGAGGAGGCCGTCCAAGGGTAGGGCCTCTTGGGCGGAAACCTCCGCCTTCCAGGCCAGGCCCGACTTACCCCGGTACTCCCGGGCCTCCGGCCCCACCACCACCGCCCGGTGCCCGGCCTCGAGGACCCGGTAATAGGGGTAGATGAACTCCCGCTCGTCAAAAAGGTCAGCCAGAAGAATCCCGATCCGCTTCACGCCACACCTCCAGAAACGCCTTCAGGATATTCCCCGTCACCCCCCAGATGTCCACCCCCCGCCAGGGGAAGTGCCAGACCCTTCGGCCCAGGCGCTCCTCGGGCCAGGGGGTGAGGGCGAGGAGTTCTTTAAGGGGGGCCAGGTAGACCTCCGCCACCTCGCGAGGGTTGGGCCTCAAAGGGGGAAGCCCCTCCCGGTAGGCCACCACGGGGAGGACCTGGAAGCCAAAGGGGGAGAGGACCGCAGGAAGCCGGCCCAGGGGCAGAAGGCCCTTCAGGCCCACCTCCTCCTCGGCCTCGCGCAAGGCCGCCTCCTCCGGGGTCTCCCCCTCCTCCAAAACCCCCCCGGGGAAGGAGACCTGGCCGGCGTGGGTGGGGAGATCGAGGCTTCTTAGGGTGAAAAGGAGGGCTGGCTCCTCCCCCAGGATCAGGGGCACCACCACCCCCGCGAGGCGGAAGCCCAAAGGCGGAGGGGATGGGGGTGGGGTCCGGGCCAGGCGGCGGGCGAGGGCGTCTATTCGCATACCGTCCGTAGGTGTTCCAGAAGGGCCACCTCCGGGTTCTCCCCTCGTTCGGCAAAAAGCCCCACCAGAACGAAGAGGGCCCGGCTTAAATCCCCTTCCGCCAGGGCTTTTTGAACCGCCTCCCCCTCTGCCTTAAGGCCCCGCTTCCGCCAGACCTTATAGGCTTTTAAGAGGGCGGGAAGGGGGGCCTGGCAGGGGTCGGTCCCCTTCCCCTCTTCCTTTTTCAACTCCTCCCAGCGGGCCTTGACCTCCTCCGGGGTCTTGGCCTCCGCGTCGCCGAAGACGTGGGGGTGGCGGTGGATCAGCTTCTCCACCACCTTCCGCTCCACGTCCTCATAGGTGAAGGTTCCCTCCTCCTCAGCGAGGACGCTGTGAAACGCCACCTGCAAAAGGACATCCCCCAGCTCCTCGGCCATCCCCTCCGGGTCGCCCCGGTCGATGGCCTCCACCGCCTCGTAGGCCTCCTCCAGGAGGTAGGGCCTTAAGGAGGCGTGGGTCTGGGCCCGGTCCCAGGGGCAGCCGTCCGGGGCCCTGAGCCTGCGCATCACCTCGAGAAGCCGCTCCATCCCCCCTATTCTCGCAGGAGAAGCCCACCTAGGGCGCTAACGCCCACAATCAAAAGCGAAAGGGGGTCCACCGGCTGGCTGGCGATCACCCAACCCTGAGGGCTGGGCAGGGGAAGGCCCAGGGTGCGGCTTAGGAGGAAAAGGAGGACCAAGGCGAAGACGATTCCCCGGCCCAGGCGGAGGAAGAAGGGGCTGGGCCGGGCCTCGAGGAGGGGCAAAAGGAGGAAGAGCGCCCCCAGGCCGAGCTGGAAGGCTAAAAGGAGCATGAAGACCAGGCCGAGCCAGAACCCTGGCGGCTGGAGGCCGAAGGGCAGGTCCCGCCCCCGGAGAACCTCCCCGCAAAGCCCCCCGCCCAAGGGGGTCGCTCCGAAGCCCAAAAGCTGGAGGAAGAAGGGCAGGATGAGGAGAAAAGCGGCCAGGCGCACGCTTTGATTTTAAGGGAAGGACATTTGCCCTCCTTAGGGTGGTGTAGGATTTGAGCCATGAAAGGCACCCTCCTTTCCCTTTTGTTGGCCGGGGGGCTGGCCCTGGCGGTGAAGGCCCTGCCCGGCGGGTGGATCCGGTACGTTTCAGGGGCCCCCGCGGCCGGCGCCTTCCTCACCCTGGAGAACCCAAGCTCCAAGGCCTTGAGGCTCATTAGGGCAGAAACCCCCGTCGCAGAAAGGGTTTCCCTCCACATCACGCACATGCATCAGATGGGAGACCAGCAGGTGATGCACATGTACCCCGTAGACTCGTTCGAAATCCCTCCCCACGGCCGCTTGGAACTAAAGCCTGGGGGGAAGCACCTCATGCTCGAAAAGCTCAAGCGCCCCCTCAAGGTGGGGGAAAAAATCCCTCTACTCCTTAGGTTTTCGGATGGCTCCACCCTTAGGCTGGAGCTTCCCGTGGAGATGCGATGAACCGGCTCGCCCTTTTCCTCCTGGGGGTGATGGCCCTGGGGGGGGTCCTTTACCTGAACTCCAGAAAGGGCCACGATTTTTATGGAACCCGGCTCGCAACCCCCAAGCCCGTGGGCTTTGCCCTGGAGGGCCCAGGGGGCCCGGTCCGGCTGGAAGACTTCAAGGACAGGCTCGTCCTGATCTTTTTCGGCTACACCCACTGCCCGGACGTCTGCCCCACCACCCTCCTGAAGATCCGCAAGGTCTTCTTGGCCCTTTCGGAAGGGGAAAGGTCGCGGGTTCAGGTCATCTTCGTCAGCGTGGACCCGGAGCGGGACACGCCTGAGTTGGCCGATCGGTACGCCAAGCAGTTCCACCCCTCCTTCCTGGGGCTTTCGGGAAGCCCAGAGGCCATCCGTCAGGCGGGGCAAGCCTTTGGCGTCTATTATCAGAAAAGCCAGGTGGTCTCCCCCACCGAGCACCTGGTGGACCACACGGCCACCACCTTCGTGGTGAAGGAGGGAAAGCTGGCCCTGCTTTTTAGCCCGGACAAGATCGAGGAAACGGAGCGGGTTGTGGCGGACCTAAGAGCCCTGCTCTAGGGGCTTAGCCCAGAGCCACATCCAGGGCCATCATTACGGAAAAGCCCAGCATGAGGCCAAAGGTGGCGAGGTCCCCGTAGCCTTCAAGCTGGCTTTCCGGGATCAGCTCCTCCACCACCACAAAGACCATGGCGCCCGCCGCAAAGGCCATGAAGTAGGGCAGAAGCAACGCCACCTGGGCCACCAAAGCCGCCCCCAGAAGGGCTCCCAAAGGCTCCACCCAAGCGGAGAGCTGTCCGTAGAAAAAGGCCAGGCCCGGGGAAACCCCCTCCCGCCTCAAGGGAAAGGCCACCGCAAGCCCCTCCGGCAGGTTTTGGAGCCCGATCCCGATGGCCAAGGCCACCGCCCCCCCTAAAGTGGCGGCGCCGGTGGGGTCCAGCGCCCAGGCCCCGAAGGCCACCCCCACCGCCAGGCCTTCTGGCAGGTTGTGCAGGGCAATGGCCAAGATGAGAAGGGTGGTCCGCCGCCAGGTGGTGGGGAGGCCCTCGGCGCTCTCCTTGGGAAAGTCCAGGTGCAGGTGGGGAAGGACCCGGTCCAGAAGCCGAAGAAACCCCCCACCCAGGAGAAACCCCACCGCCGCCGGCACCCAGGGTGCTTGGCCCTGGGCCTCGGCCATCTCCATCCCGGGAAGGAGGAGGGAGAAGACGCTCGCCGCAAGCATCACCCCCGCAGCGAAGCCCAGCATCAGGTCCAGAAGCTTCCGGCCAGGGGCCCGGGTGAAAAAGACCGAGGCCGCCCCCACCGCGGTCAGCCCCCAGGTGAAGAGGCCGGCCAGAAGGGCATACAAGAGGTACTCCGGCATCCCAGGGGGATTTTAGGTTTACCTAAAAACCCTATCAAGGGTATCCTAGGATTAGGATGTGGGAGAAACTCGCGCAGCTAGAGGAAGAACACCGGGAGCTGGAAGCGCTCCTTTCCGACCCCGAGGTCCTGAAGGACCCGAAGCGCTACCAGGCCCTCTCCCGCCGCTACGCGGAGATGGGGGAGCTGGTGGAGGCGGGCAGGGCCTACCGGAAGGCTTTGGAAGAGCTGGCCTCGGCCCGGGAACTTCTTTCCGACCCGGAGCTTAAGGAAGTGGCCAAAGCTGAGGTAGAGGCCTTGGAGGCCAGGATCCAGGAGCTGGAGGAGAAGCTCCAGGTCCTCCTCCTGCCCAAAGACCCCGTGGACGAGCGGGACGCCATCGTGGAGATCCGCGCCGGCACCGGGGGTGAGGAGGCGGCGCTGTTCGCCGGGGACCTCCTGAAGATGTACCTGAAATTCGCCGAAAAGATGGGCTTCAGCACGGAGATCCTGGACTCCCATCCCTCGGACCTGGGCGGGTTTTCCAAGGTGGTGTTCGAGGTCCAGGGGCCCGGGGCCTATGGGGTCTTTAAGTACGAGTCCGGGGTGCACCGGGTGCAAAGGGTCCCCGCCACCGAGACCCAGGGCCGGATCCACACCTCCACCGCCACCGTGGCCGTCTTGCCCAAGGCCATGGAGGAGGACCTGAGGCTTAATATGGACGAGATCCGCATCGACGTGATGCGGGCCTCCGGACCCGGCGGGCAAGGGGTGAACACCACGGACTCCGCCGTCCGGGTGGTCCACCTCCCCACCGGGATCATCGTCACCTGCCAGGACTCGAGGAGCCAGATCAAGAATAAGGAAAAGGCGCTGACCATCCTGAGAAGCCGCCTTTTGGAGATGAAGCGGGCCGAGGAGCAGGAGAAGCTTCGCCAGCACCGCCTGGCCCAGATCGGGACCGGGGAGCGCTCGGAGAAGATCCGCACCTACAACTTTCCCCAGTCCCGGGTGACGGACCATCGCATTGGCTTCACCACGCACGACCTGGAAGGGGTCTTGGAGGGGGAGCTTTTCCCCCTCTACGAAGCCCTGAAGAGGGCCGACCAGGAGCGGCAGCTTGCGGAATTGGTGAACGATGCGGCGTGAGCTTTTAGTGGCCGCCGCCGTCCTCATGGATGCCCAAGGACGGGTGCTTCTGGTAGGCAACGACTGGGGCCGCCGGGGGCGCATCCGGTACACCCTTCCCGGGGGTACGGTGGAACCGGGAGAGACCTGCCTGCAAGCCCTGGTGCGGGAGGTTCGCGAGGAGACCGGGCTTAAGATCCGGCAGGTGGAGCACCTGGCCTACGTCATCCAGGTAGAGGATCAGAAGAAGAACGAGCGCACTTTGGCCATGGCCTTTCGGGCCAGCTACGAGGGGCTTCTAAACCCCCGCGATCCCGACGGCCATATCGTGGAAGCCCGGTTCTACACCCCTGAGGAGATCGCCCGCCGCCTGGAAGGGTACCTTCCCCTCCTCGAGCCCCTTTTGGACTACTTGAAGGGGGAACGGGGCCGGTTTTACGCCTACACCGGCTGGAACCTGCCGGGGCAGAGGGTCTAGGGACCGAGCTTCCGCTTTAGGTAGGCGGTGAGGGCCTCTATAGCCCTGCGCAGGGCCTTCTGCTCCTCGATGAGGACCTCCAACGGGTCCTTGGGTTCCCTAAGGGTTAGCGTCTTGTAAAGAAGGGTTGGGTTGCCACAGGCTGGGCAGACCAGCTCCTGGGCCTTGACCTGGGGGGCGTAGAAAAGCCTGGTTCCATCCCTCGGGCAAAGGAGGTACTTCACCCCCACCGCCTCGCCCTTGCGCACGGCCAGAGCCAGCTCCTTGGCCTCCTCCTGCGCGTAGCCTGCAAAGTAGTCCTCTCCGATGCGCAGGAGGCCCGAAACCTCCTCCCCCGAATCCGGTTCCCCCCCCTGCCGAGCCTCCCAAGCAAAGCCGTTCCAGCGAAAACGCCTACGCCGCCTCCGGCCCTCCAGGTCCTCCACCTCCACCAGGAGCTGAATCTGCGGGTCCTTAGGGTAGTAGTAAAACCGCACCGCATGGACTCCAGAAAGCTCAGGGGTCCCGGGAAGGGTGTACGTCAGGGGCTCATCCCCCTTCACGGGGTAGCCCACAAGGCGCTCGAGCTCCGAACGGGTGAGGCCGGGCCGGGACCCATCCCCAAAAAGCAGCCTTTCCACATATTCGAGCGCCCGACGCAATCCTTCATCCATACACCCATTTTAGAAAAACGGTGGAGCGAGGAGGCTGGAATCCCCCTTGAACTCTCCCCCACCCTCCCCTCAGACTGGTCCCCATGAGCCTCGTTTTCTCCCCCTTGGCCTTGAGAACCCTCAGGCTAAAGAACCGCCTGGCCATGTCCCCCATGTGCCAGTACTCGGCCACGGAGGACGGCCAGGTCACGGACTGGCACCTCCTCCACTACCCCACGCGGGCCCTTGGGGGCGTGGGGCTGGTGATCGTGGAAGCGACGGCCGTTTTGCCCGAGGGACGGATCAGCCCCTTTGACCTGGGCATCTGGTCAGAGGAGCACCTCCCGGGCTTAAGGGAGCTGGCCCGGCGCATCCGGGAGGCGGGCGCGGTGCCTGGCATCCAGCTCGCCCACGCCGGTCGAAAGGCGGGCACCTCGAGGCCCTGGGAAGGAGGCAGGCCTTTGGGTTGGGAGGTGGTGGGGCCAAGCCCCCTCCCCTTCGCCGAGGGCTATCCCGTTCCCGAGCCTTTGGACGAGGCCGGTATGGAAAGAATCCTCCAGGCCTTCGTGGAGGGAGCAAAGCGGGCTTTGAACGCGGGCTTCTTGGTGGTGGAGCTCCACATGGCCCACGGCTACCTTCTTTCCTCCTTCCTCTCCCCCCTTTCCAACCAAAGGGCGGACGCCTACGGAGGAAGCCGGGAGAATCGCATGCGCTTCCCCCTCGAGGTGGCCCGGGCGGTGCGAGAGGTTTGGCCCCAGGAGCTCCCCCTCTTTGTGCGGGTCTCCGCCACGGACTGGGTGGAGGGCGGCTGGGGTCTGGAGGACACCCTGGCCTTTGCCCGGGCGCTTAAGGGCCTGGGCGTGGACCTTTTGGACTGCTCCAGCGGGGGTGTGGTGCCGAAGGCCAGGGTGCCGGTGGCCCCGGGCTTCCAGGTTCCCTTCGCCGACGCGGTCCGAAAGGGCGTGGGAATGGCCACGGGGGCCGTGGGCCTCATCACCACGTTGGAGCAGGCGGAAACCATCCTCCAGGCGGGCAGCGCTGACCTGGTCCTTCTGGGCCGGGTCCTCTTAAGAGACCCCTTCTTTCCCTTGCGGGCCGCAAAGGCGCTGGGCGAAGCACCCGAGGTTCCACCCCAGTACGCCCGCGCGTTTTGACGAGGCTCTAAACCCAGGTCCACCGCCCGGTAAACTTAGGGCATGAAGGCCATCAGGGTGCACGCCTATGGGGGGCCCGAGACCCTCCGCCTCGAGGAGCTTCCCCTTCCTGAACCCGGGCCGGGGGAGGTCCTGGTCCGGGTGGAGTATGTGGGGGTGAACTATATCGACACCTACCGCCGCCGGGGGCTCTACCCCGTTGCCCTGCCCTTCACCCCGGGGGAGGAGGGGGCAGGGGTGGTGGAGAAGGCGGGGGAAGGGGTCTTGGCCTTCCAGCCGGGGGACCGGGTGGCCTGGTCCAATGTCCTTGGATCCTATGCAGAGTACCAGGTGGTGCCCGCCTCGAGGCTCGTCCCCATACCGGAAGGGGTTTCCACGCGCCTGGCGGCCGCCCTTCTTCTCCAGGGAATGACCGCCCACTATCTGGTGGAGGCCACCTACCCCCTGAAGCCCAAAGAGGTGGCGGTGGTCCACGCGGGCGCCGGGGGCGTGGGGCAGCTTCTCATCCAGCTGGCCAAGGCAAAGGGGGCCACGGTCATCGCCACCGCGAGCACAGAGGAAAAGCGGGCCCTCGCCCGGGCCCGGGGGGCGGACTTCGCCCTACCCTATGAGGGCTTCGCCCAAGCGGTGCGGGAGATCACGGACGGGGTGGGGGCGGACGTGGTCTATGACGGTGTTGGCCAGGCGACCTTCGAAGAAAGCCTGGACGCCTTGCGCCTGAGGGGGATGCTCGTCCTCTTCGGCCAGTCCTCTGGCCCCGTGTCTCCCTTTGATCCCCAGGTTCTGAACCACAAGGGGGGGCTTTTCTTGACCCGGCCCAGCCTCCACCACTACACCGCCTCGAGGCGGGAACTCCTCCACCGCGCGGGCGAGGTCTTCCGCCGCTTCCTGGAAGGGCGCCTCAGCGTACACATCGGAGGGGAGTTCCCCCTTTCCGAAGCGGCGGAGGCCCACCGGGCCCTGGAAGGCCGAAAGACTGTGGGAAAACTCCTCTTAAAGCCGTAGCCACCGCCTCTTCCAAGCCGCGACCCCTTCCGCGGGAAGCCCCGCCCCCCGGACGGTGCAAGCCAGGGCGGAAAGCTCCACTGCCCCTTCCAGAGCCTCCTCGAGGCCTTCCCCCTTCCAGAGGGCGAAGTCCTGCTGGCCCCGTAAGCCCCTTTGGAAAAGTAAAAGGAGAAGGGCGGCGGTGAAGGTGTCCCCTGCCCCGATGGTGTCCGCCACCACCACCTTTTGGCCTGGAACCCGAACCTCCTTCCTATAGGGGAGGAACCAGGCCAAAGCCCCCTTCTCCCCCAGGGTCAAAACGGTGAGGGGAACGCCCAGCGTAAGGACTTCGAAGGGGTCTTTGGGGAAGAGGAGGGCGGCGTCCTCGAGGGAAAGCTTCAGAAGGTGGACGAAAGGCAAATAGGAGCGGAGCTTTTCCCAAAGGGCCTCGTCCGGGGTAGAACGCAGGTTGGGGTCAAAGCTCACCAGGCTCCCGGCCCGGTGGGCCGCCCGCAAAAGCGCCCACACCCCCCCTTCCGTCCGAGGGTCAAAGGCGTAGAGGGAGCCGAAGTGGAACCAGGCGGGGCTTCCCAAGCGGTCCACCAAAGGGGTGAAGGGCTCGGCAAAGGGGCGGTGAAAGCTGTAGCGCGCGCTTCCGTTCTCGTCCAGCTGCGCCAAGGCCAAGGGCATGGGGGCGGGATGGGTCTGCAGGTAGGCCTGGACCGGGGGCAAGGCTCTCCTGGCCCAGTCCGCCACCCAGTCCTCCCCCACCTCGCCGAAGAAGACCACCTCCGCCCCCATCCGGGCCAAAACCCCCGCGGTGTTCAGGCTCGAGCCCCCCAGGACCCCCCGGAGGCAAAGCCCCTCCCCCCTCTCCCGCACCAGGTCCACCAGCACCTCCCCCACCAGGGCGAACATGCCCCCATTTAAACTGTGCTCTGCACCTTGCTCAAGGGGGTGAAAGGTGATAGAATCTCCCTTTGAAAACGGGCGTCAACCTGGGGTCGTCCCATCCGTCTTGGGCTTTGGCCTTGGCCCGCGAAAGGAGGGTGTATGCTCGGCGGATACACGTACAGGCTGGCCCGTATCGACCTCTCCACGAAAGAGGTCCGGTACGAAGCCCCCAAGGAGGAGGACCTGAGAAAGTACGTGGGGGCACGGGGCCTGGGGGTAAAGTACGTCTTTGAAAACGGCCCCCAGGTGGAGCCCTTCAGCCCAGACAACCTCCTCGCCATCATGAACGGCCCCCTCTCGGGCACCCGGGCCAAGATGTCTGGCCGGCTGGCCGTGGTAACCAAAAGCCCCCTCACCGGCACGGTCACCGATAGCCACATGGGGGGCTGGACGGCGGCCAAGCTCAAATGGGCGGGGTTTGACGGGCTGCTCATCAAGGGCGCCTCGGACAAGCCCGTCTACCTCCTGGTCCAAGACGGGGAGGTCAGCATCCACGACGCCTCTGACCTCTGGGGCACGACCACCCACGAGGCCTGCCGCATCCTTCGGGAGCGCCACGGCAACGATGCGGATGTGATGGCCATCGGCCCCGCAGGGGAGAACCTGGTCCGCTTCGCCAACTGGATGAACAACGATGAGCGGGCGGCGGGCCGCGGGGGGACCGGGGCGGTGGCCGGGAGCAAGAAGCTCAAGGCCATCGTGGTGGTGGGCAGACATGACCGGATCCCCCAGCCCAAGGACCCCGGCCTCTGGAAAGAGGCGGATCGGCAGGCCTCTGCCACCATCAACGACCCCAAGAACGTCACCGCTCCCAAGAAGGGCGGGCTTTCCCTCTACGGGACCAACGTCCTCATGAACATCACCAACGTCATGGGGGCCTTGCCCACCTACAACGCCCAGCACACCTGCATTGAAGGCGCGGAGAAGATCTCCGGGGAGTACATCCGGGAGCACCGCCTCCTCCAGGACAACACCTGCCACGCCTGTCCGGTGGCCTGCAAGAAGATGGTGGAGGTCCACATCAACGGCAAAACCATCCGTTTCGAGTCCTACGAGTACGAGTCGGCCTGGGCCCTGGGAGCGCATTCAGGCCACACGGACACGGACTGGACGGGGTATGCCATCTACCTCTGCAACGCCTACGGGATGGACACCATCGAGACCGGAAACGCCATCGCCGCCCTCATGGAGGCCACGGAGAAGGGGTACTACCAGGGGCCGGACGGAATCCGCTTTGGGGACAAAGAGGGGGAGATCCGCATCATCGAGGCCATCGCCTACCGGAAGGGCGTGGGGGATGGCCTTGCGGAAGGCCCTGCCCGCTGGGCCAGGTCCATTGGCCATCCGGAGATCGCCCTCGAGGTCAAGGGCCAGTCCATCCCCGCCTACGACCCCCGGGGGCTTAAGGGCATGGGCATCGCCTACGCCACCTCCAACCGGGGGGCCTGCCACCTCAGGGCCTACACCCCCGCCTCGGAGATCCTGGGCGTGCCCTACAAGACCGACCCTCTGGCCTGGGAGGGGAAGGGCCGGCTCACCAAGCTCTTCCAAGACCTTTCCGCCTTCACCGACTCCCTGGACCTTTGCAAGTTCAGCCAGTTCGCGGAGGGTCCTGAGGAGTACGCCAAACAGCTTTCCGCCTACTGGGGCGTGCCGGTCACGCCAGAGGAGATTCTGGAAATCGGGGAAAGGATTTACAACCTCGAGCGCTACTACAACAATCTGGCGGGATGGGCCGAAGGCTCGGACTATCTGCCCGAGCGCTTCCTCACCACCCCCTCCGACTGCCAGGGCTCCAAGGGCCAGGTTACGGAGCTCGACCTGATGCTCCAGGAGTACTACCGGGAGCGGGGCTGGGAAAACGGGGTGGTTCCCCCCGCCAAGCTCCAGGCCTTGGGGATTCTGGGCGCCGCCGCGGACGACTAACGCCCCTTGGCCCTCCCCACCCCAGGCGGGGGGTCTTAGGATGGAGGCATGCCGGTCATTCACCTTTACGCGACCTTCCGCGACCTGGCGGGGAAAAGCCGGCTGGAGGTCCCTGGGAAAACCGTGGGTGAGGCGCTTTCCGCCTTGGTGAAACAACACCCGGCCCTCGAGGCGGAGCTTTTTGAAAACGGTGCCCTGGCGGAGCGGGCCACGGTCTTCCTGGGGGGAAGGGATGTCCGCTACCTCCAAGGCCTGGACACCCCGCTTTCGGAAGGGGACACCCTGGACCTCTTCCCCCCGGTGGCGGGCGGCCAGGCCTTCCGCCGGGTCTACGGCGCTTTGAGGCCATGGCTTCTGGAAGCCTACCTCAAGGGCCTGGGGGCCAGAAAGGAGGGGGAGGCCTTTCTCCTCCCTGGGGCTTTGGTCCGCTTCCGGGAGCTCCCGCCCCACAGGGTAGGGAACCTGGAGGTGCCCCGGCTGGAGGTGGAGGTGGAAGGCCCCGAGGCCCTGAGGTGGTTTGAAAAGCTGGAGCTCTACGCAGCCCGGGGCGGGGGGTAGGCCGGCTCAGAACCCGTAGAGGGCGCTGAACTTCCGGTTCAGGTAGTCCAGAAGGTACCGGGCAGAAGGGGGTTCACCGGTGACCCTTTCCACTAGGGCCTTAGGCCGGAACCGGCTCCCCTCCCGGTGGATGTTCCTCCGGCTCCAGTCCAAAAAGGCCCCGAACTCTCCCTGGGCGAACCCCTCTTCCAGCGGGCCGAGTGCCTCTTCAGCCTTTTTGAAAAACTGGGCGGCGTAGACATTCCCCAGGGTGTAGGTGGGGAAGTAGCCCAAAAGCCCCCCGGACCAGTGGACGTCCTGCATCACCCCATCCCTGTAATCCCTTGGGGC
This sequence comes from Thermus sp., assembly GCF_040290245.1. Classification (GTDB taxonomy): domain Bacteria; phylum Deinococcota; class Deinococci; order Deinococcales; family Thermaceae; genus Thermus_A. The sequence continues at coordinate 5,826 of NZ_PSMQ01000022.1, read as the reverse complement.
CACGCCCAGATAGGCCCGGTACCGCTCGCCCCAGGCCAAGGGCAGGTCCTCGGGGGCAAGCTCATTCCGGAAAAGGGCCAGCTCCAGTTCAAACCGGATGAGGATATGCAGGTTGTAGGTCACCTCATCCGCCTCCACCCGGATGAGGGAGGGCTCCACCGCGTTGATGGCAAAGTGGAACGCCTCGAGGGAAACGTCCAAAAGCTCAGGGAAGTAGGCCTGGGCCCGGGGATAAAACCTCCGCCAGAAGCCGAAGGAGCGGCCCACCAGGTTCTCCCAGGTGCGGCTTTGGGACTCGTGCACCCCCAAGGAGACGGCCTCGCCTCGAGGGGTCCCCCAGTGCTCGGGGGGAAGGCCCTGCTCGTAAAGGCCGTGGCCCATCTCGTGCAAGGTCCCGAAGATGCCGGCATTAAAGAAGTCCTCGTAGTACCGGGTGGTGAGGCGCACATCCCCTGGGCCGATGGAGATCTCAAAGGGATGGGCCGTGGGGTCCAGACGGCCCGCCTCGAGGTCGTAGCCCAGGGCCAAAAGGAGCTCCTTGGCGAAGGCCTCCTGCTTTTCCTTGGGGAAGTGGCGGTGGAGAATGGAGGTGTCCGGCCGGCGCGCACTCCCCAAAATCCGGTCTAGAAGGGCAGCAAGCCCCTCCCTAAGCTCGGCGAAAAGGGGCTTAAGCTCCTCCGCCCGCATCCCCGGCTCGTACTCGTCCAAAAGGGCATCATAGGGCTCCTTCTCGTACCCGAGCGCCTCCGCCTCTTCCTTCTTCAGGGCCAAGACCCGCTTCAGATAGGGCAAAAACCCCTTCCAGTCGTCCTTGGGCCGGGCCTCCTCCCAGGCCGTTTCTGCCTCGCTTGTGGCCTGGGCGAGCTCCACAGCCAGGCGCTCGGGGATGCGGAGGGCTTTTTCATACGCCCTTTTCCACTCCCGAACGTTTACCGCCTCATCGGCGTGAGGGTCTTGGACCAAGGGGCTCCCCTCCAGGGCCGCAAGCCACTCCCCAATCCTGGGGTCGGTGCGCCTTTGGTGGAGGAGCCGGGCTAAAGCGGCAAACTGCATGGCCCGATGGGCGTGCCCCTTCTTGGGGATCATCGTCCGCTGGTCCCAGGCGGCCAGGGCCCCCAAGGAAGCCAGGTAGGCGGTTTCCCTCTGGAACTCCAAAAGGCGGGTGTACGCTTCTTCAGGTCTCACGGCCTAATCATACCCGCCGCTCGTGAAAACCCGTTAAAATCCCCCCATGTGGCCCCTTTTCGCCCTTTTGCTCGGACTTTTGGTAGGCTCCTTCCTGAACGTGGTCATCCACCGCCTGCCCCGGGGGGAGTCGGTGGTCCACCCTCCTTCCCGCTGCCCCGCCTGCGGCTCAAGGCTAGGGCCCCTGGACCTCTTCCCCGTCCTTTCCTGGCTCTTCCTCAAAGGACGGTGCCGCCACTGCAAGGCCCCCATCAGCCCCCGCTACCCTCTGGTGGAAGGGCTCACCGGAGGGGCTTTCCTCCTTCTGGCTCTTCGCTTTCCCCCACCTCTTCCCTTCGGTGAGCGCTCCCTCGAGGCGCTTTTCGCCTTCCTCTTCGTCTCTATCCTCATCGCCCTGGCCTTCATTGACCTGGACACCTACGAGCTTCCCGATCCCCTTACCTACGGCCTTCTCGCCTTAGGCCTCCTTTCGGGGCTTCAGGGGGGGTTTTCGGAAGCCCTGGATGGAGCCCTCCGCTCCGCAGGCCTCCTTGGCCTGGTGGCGGGGTACGGGAACCTGGTCCTAAGGAGGGGGAAGGACGTCCCCCCCGACCACCCCGTGGGCACCCACCAGGTCCACCTGGCGGCTTTGGCCGGGGCGGCTTTGGGAGGGGGGGTTGGGATGGCGGTCGGGTTCGGGAACTGGGCCTTGAACGCCCGGATGGGAAGGCCTCTGGTCCTCCCCGACCTCCTCAGCCTAGGGCTTTTTCCCCTAGCCCTTTTCCTGCGTCCAGACCCCCTTCAGGCCCTCCTAGACGGCCTCTTGGCCGCGGGCGGCCTCGCTTTGGCTGGGGGGTTGTACTGGGCGGTGCGAGACAGGCTCTTTTCGGGAAGCAATCCATCCCGGACGCCCATGGCCAGCCTGATGGAAGGCCAAGCCTCCCCGGCCTTTGGACCCCCAAAGGACCCGAACGCCCTTGTTCAAGAGAAAGCGCCCCTCGAGGCCCCAGTGGCCATGGGGTATGGGGACGTGAAGCTCCTGGGGGCCCTGGGGGCCTGGGTGGGGCTTAAGGGAGCGGTTCTTTCCCTCTTCCTGGCCGCTCTTCTTGGGGCCCTGTTCGGCCTCCTCTTTAGCCAGAGGAAGATCCCCTTCGGGCCCTATCTGGCCCTCGGGGGCTTTGTGGCCCTCCTGTACGGGGAGGACCTCGTCCGGGCCTATCTCGCCTGGCTTGGACTTTGAAAGGAGGCCGGATGAAGCTGATCGAGGTTTTGCAAAAAAGGCGGAGCGTGCGCAGGTACCAGCAAAAGCCCATTCCCAAAGAGGACCTCGAGGCCCTCCTCTTCGCCCTGCAACGGGCCCCCACGGACGCCACCGCTCAGCTTTACTCCGCCGTCCGCGTCACGGACAAAGACCTGAGAAGGTGGCTTTCGGAAAAGACGGGAAACCCCCACGTCCTCGAGGCGGCGGAGTTTTTCCTCTTCCTCGGGGACCTTTACCGGGTTAGACGGTTTTTGGAAAAAGCGGGCTACCCCCCGGGGCGTTTCCCCAAAACCGGGCTTCACTTCGCCCTTATCGACGCCAGCCTGAGCGCGGCCTTTCTGGCCCTCACCGCGGAAAGCCTCGGGTACGGCATCTGCTTTATCGGTGGGGTTTTGAACGCCTATCCGGAGATCACCGAGGTTTTGGCCCTTCCCGAGGGGGTCTTCCCCGCGGTGGGGCTGACGGTGGGGGTTCCCGCCGAGGATGGCCCCCCCAGGCCCAGACTGCCTCGAGGCCTCGTGGTCCATGAAAACCGGTACCGGGCCCCGGAGGAAAAGGAACTGGAGGAGGGGCTTCAGGCCATGGCCCCCATCGCCCGGGGGGACTGGGCCCGTCTCCTGGCCCGCTACTTCGCCCAGGGTGGGGCCATGGAGGCCCGCGAGGCCCCCTACGGAAAGACCCTTACCCGCCAGGGCCTGGACCCCGACCTGCCGAAAGAGGCCGGGGCCTACTCCCTAGGAGCCCTCATCGAGGAGGCCCTTACCGAATGGCGCTCCGTTCTTTTCCGCCCAAAGGAGGCCTGGGTGGAAAAGGAGGACAAGGCCCAAAGGGGGGAGGGGCGGCCCGGGGAGGCCCTCCTCCAGGCCCTCACCGGAGGGGGGTTTCCTGGACTTTGACCAGGCTGGCCAGGCGCCGCGCCCCGCGGTAGGTTTTCTGGTAAAAGGGGGCCTCGAGGCTCTCGATGACCACCCGGCTTCCGTAGCTGGAGGCGTGGGCGAAAACCCCCCGGCCGAGGTACACCCCCACGTGGTCCACCTCCCGCCCGGAAAAGCTGAAAAAGACCAGATCCCCTGGCAAGGGCGTCTCCACCGAGAGAAGGGCGGCGTACTGGTCCTTGGTCGTCCGAGGAAGGGAATGGCCGAGTTCCGCATACACCTGGGCCACGAAGGCCGAGCAGTCCAGGGCCAGGGGGGAGTTGGCCCCGTACTTGTAAGGGACACCCAAGTACTTTAAAACTGCTTTCAAAAGGGGCCCATCGGGGTCCAGCTCGTCCAGCCCCCCCTCTTTAGGGGGTTCAGGGGGGGCTTTCAGGCTTCCCTCTCGAGGCGGAACCTGGAGCACCTGGCCCACCTTAAGGAGAAAGCTCTCCAAACGGTTAAGCCGCATGAGTTCCTCCACCGTCGTCCCGTACCGCCTGGCAATGGAGTAAAGCGTATCCCCCGGGGCCACGGTATGGGTCTGGGCCAAGGCCAGGCCCCAGGTCACGCCCAAGAGGAGCACCTTGAGAACCGCCCCCACCAGGCACCTTAGGCGCATGCCCTTATCCTAAGGCACCGCCCGCTTCCCCTGCTCCGCCCAGAGGATGAGGGGGCGCAAGGCCAAGGGGGAAAGCAGGGTGGTAAAGACCACCATGAAAAGAACGATGGCGTACTCCTCCTCGTTCACCGCCCGCGCCGCCAGGCCCAAGGCGGCCACGATCAGGCCCACCTCCCCCCGGGGGGCCATGCCCACCCCCACCACGACCGCCTGGCGGAAGCCCTGGGTGAGGGCACCCAGGAAGCCACCCAAGAGCTTTCCCAGAAGGGCGATGACCAAAACCACGCTCCCGGCGACCAAGGTGGCCGGCTGGACCAAGGCGGAAAGCTCGAGCCTTACCCCCACCATGGCGAAGAAAAGGGGAGCGAGAAACCCCTCGATGGCGAAGATGGGCTCCTCGAGGCGGTACTTTTCCCGCACCTCGGCAAGGAGCATCCCCCCCAAAAAGGCTCCCACGATGGGGGCAAGGCCGATGGAGGCCGCCAGGGCCGCCATCCCCATCCCCAGAGCGAAGGCGAAGCCCAGGGGGCTTCCCACGGGGAGTTTTTCCAAGGGCAAGCGGACGAAAAGCGGGGAAAGACCCACCGCAAGCCCCACAAAGACCACCGAAAGAAGGATGAGCTGGAGCACCGCCCCCACCTCCACGCTCCCCGTTTTGGCCACCCCGTTGACCACCGCCAAGACGATCAGGCCCAAAACATCGTCGATGACCGCTGCTCCCAGGATGATGCGGGCATAGGGTCTGGAAAGGACCCCAAGCTCCTGCAGGACCCGAGCGGTGATGCCCACGCTGGTGGCCACCAAGGCGGTGCCCAAAAACAGGGCGGGTAGGGTCTCAAACCCGATCTCTAGACCGTACCAGTACCCCCCCACAAACGGAAAGGCCACCCCCAAAACCGCCACCAAGAAGGCCTCTTTCCCCACGGCTAGGATGTCCTTAAGCCGGGTCTCGAGGCCCACCATAAAAAGCAGAAAGATGGCCCCCAGTTCGGCCAAGAACTCCAGCACCTCGCCCTCGTGCACCAGGCCCAAAAGGGCGGGCCCCACCAAAATGCCCGCCAGGACTTCCCCGATCACCACGGGCTGGTTAAGGCGCTTGAACAGAAAGGCCATGACCTGAGCCGCCAGGATTAGATAAAATACTTCCAGGATAGGCCCGGCACCGTGCACGCTACACCTCCTTTAAGATGAACTTCAAAAAGTCGCTCCGGCTCAGGATGCCCACCACCTTGCCCTCCTTGTCCACCACGGGAAGGTGGTGAAAGTCCGTGGTCAGAAGGATCTCCAAGGCCTTGCCAAAGGAATCCTCGGGATGAACCCAGGGCACCTCCTTGCGCATGACCTCCTTAACCCGGGTGGCCTGGTAGCGGCGGTAGACCTCCTCGAGGGCGCCTTCATCCACCCACTCCCCAAAAAGCTGCAGGGCCTCCACATCGGAGAAAGGGAGGTTTTCCGGTTTGGGCAGGAGGTCCTCCACCAGCAGGACCCCTTTAAGTCTTCCCCCCTGGCCCACCACGGGAAGCCCTCCGTACCGGTTCTTCAAGAGGATACGGGCGGCCTCCTCGAGGGTGGCCTCCTCAGGGACCACGACTGGATTCTTGTCCATGAGCTCTTCAACTCTCATAAGCAAAAGGCTAGCATAAAAACACAAACACAAACGGTGGGACTGAACCCGGACAGACACATGTGAGACCGGATCGATAAGAATGTGGGGACCACTCCAGGAGAGTTGCTTCCCGAAGGGAACACCGGGAGGAGGTCCCCACAGATGCAGCTTACAACAGTCGGCAAAGAGGTGTGGAGAGGGGCTAAGCAGGCCCAGAGACTCAACGAGGCTGGGGCTGGTGATCCTACCGTCCAAGAAC
>NZ_PSMQ01000109.1:2412-2641 GCF_040290245.1 Thermus sp. | reverse complement strand
ACCCACCCATGCGGGCTGGACAGATGAAGATGAGAGTATACATTACCCCACGCCACTGCGGGTTCCCCGCAAGTGTTTACCGTCCATGGCGATGAACAAGGGGATTTTGTGGCCCAAGGCTTTGAGCACATCCTCCTGGTGCACGGAGCCTGCTCCGTCCCGAAGGGGATCGTCCCCTCAGGTTTCTTCCTTCTCCTAAAGATGCCGGGCCGGTTTTCTCTTTCGAGGT
>NZ_PSMQ01000109.1:0-2277 GCF_040290245.1 Thermus sp. | reverse complement strand
TAGCTCAGTCGGTAGAGCGGCCGGCTGTTAACCGGTTGGTCGCAGGTTCGAGTCCTGCCCGCGGAGCCAGAAGGCCCCCTTTAGGGGGCCTAGGTCTTTCTGATGGTCAAGAGGCAGGGTATAATTGCGGATGGCACCCACAGGGTGCCGGGGGCCAGCCGGGCCCGGAAAGGAGGTGAGGACGGTTAACGTGCGGCAGTACGAGGTTAGCGTTGTGCTAAACCCCAGCCTGGAGCAGAGCCAGCTCGCCCTGGAAAAGGAGATCATCGCCCGGGCGCTGGAGCGATTCGGAGCCCAGGTGGTGAAGACCGAGGAGTGGGGGGTACGCCGTCTGGCCTACCCCATCGCCAAGGACACCCAGGGGTACTTCATCTTTTATACGGTGAACATGCCCCATGACCAGGTGGCCGCCCTGGAGAGGGAGCTCCGCCTGCGGGACAACGTGCGCCGGGTGATGATCGTGCGCACCGCCGCGCCCCAGCTCGCCTCGTAGCGCCATAAAATGGGCCTATGGCTAGAGGCTTGAACCGCGTTTACCTGATCGGAACCCTGACCGCCCGTCCGGACATGCGCTACACCCCGGGGGGAATGGCGGTCTTGGAGCTCACCCTGGCGGGGAACGACCTCGTGCAGGACGAGACCGGCATTCGGGAAATCCCCTGGTACCACCGGGTGAAGCTCTTAGGCCGGCAGGCGGAGCGGTGGGGGGATGCCCTCGAGGCCGGTCAGCCCTTGTTCGTAGAGGGGCGGCTGGAGTACCGCACCTGGGAGGCTGAGGGCCAGAGGAAAAGCATCGTGGAGATCCGCGCGGACTTCCTGGACCCCTTGGACGGAAGGCAGATGGAAACGGTGGAGGACGCGCGAGGCCAGATGCGGTTGCGAAACGCCCTCAACCAGGCCATCCTGATGGGAAACCTGACCCGGGACGCGGAACTCCGCTACACCCCCCAGGGCACCCCGGTGGCCCGCATGAGCCTGGCGGTCAACGAACGGCCGCGGGGGCAGGCTGGTTTGGGGGGCGAACCCCGAGCTGCTTCCCGAAGGGAACACTGGGAGGAAAAAACGCATTTCCTCGAGGTTCAAGCCTGGCGGGACCTGGCGGAATGGGCGGGGGAGCTTAGGAAGGGCGAGCCCATTTTGGTCATCGGTCGGTTGGTGAACGACTCCTGGACGAGCTCTACCGGGGAGCGCCGCTACCTCACCAGGGTGGAGGCGACCCGGCTGGAGCGGCTCACCCGTGGGTCTGGACAGGCCGGCGGACCCAGACCCCAAAAGGACCGTACGGGTGGGGTGGACATCGAAGAAGGTCTGGAAGACTTCCCGCCGGAGGAGGATTTGCCGTTTTGAGCAAGGAGAAGAACCAAACCAAGCAAAAGGCCGCCGCGCGCCCAGCCGGCAAGGCCCAGCTGCAGCGGCGCTCCCGCAAGGCCAAGGTTAAGGCCACGGTGGGGGCGTTTGACCTCCTGGACTACAAGAACGTGGAGGTCTTGAAGAAGTTCCTGTCCGAGACGGGGAAGATCCTTCCCCGCCGCCGAACGGGGCTTACAGCCAAGGAGCAGAGGATTCTGGCCCGGACCATCAAGCGGGCCCGGGTGCTGGGGCTCCTCCCCTTCACCGAGAAGCTGGTCCGGAAATAGGGGGTGAAGGATGAAGGCGACCAAGGTCATTCTTCTCGAGCCCCTGGAGAACCTAGGGGAGGTGGGCCAGGTGGTCAATGTCCGGCCCGGCTACGCCCGCAACTACCTCATCCCGCGGGGCCTGGCGGTTTTGGCCACGGAGAGCAACCTAAAGGCCCTCGAGGCCAAGATCCGCGCCCAGGCCAAGCGGGCCGCCCAACGAAAGGAGGAGGCCCTGCGGCTTAAGGAGGTCCTGGAAACCCTCACCTTGACCCTTCCGGTCCGGGCTGGGGAGACGAAGATCTACGGCTCGGTGACCGCCCGGGACATCGCCGAGGCCCTCGAGCGGCAGCACGGCATCGCCATAGACGCCAAGCGCCTCCAGCTGGAAAGGCCCATCAAGGAGCTGGGGGAGTACGTCCTCGTCTACAAGCCGCACCCTGAGGTGGCCATCCAGCTTAAGGTGAGCGTGGTGGCCCAGGGGTAAGGGCTCCTCTTGGCGTTCCGAGAAGCCAAAAGCCTGCGCCGGGGTTTACCCCGGCGCTTTTGTCCAGGCCCGAACCGGTTTTGAGCGGGGTTTACCCTTGCCCGCTCACCAAGACCTCCGGACCGATCTCCTCCAGCCCCCCGATCCCCGAAAGGGTAAGGGTGAGCTCCATCT
>NZ_PSMQ01000108.1:0-2668 GCF_040290245.1 Thermus sp. | reverse complement strand
GGCCCTGCCCGAGGAGGTGAGCGCCGCCCCGGTCTACCGCCAGGGGCTTTACGTGGCCACCCGGGACGGGGTCCTGCGCCACTACCAAGGGGGGAGGCTCGCCTGGAGCTTCCCCACGCGGGACGAGATCTCCGCAAGCCCCCTGGTCCTGGGGGGACGGGTCTACCTTCCGAGCCGGGACGGAAGCCTGTACGCTTTGGAAGGAGAAAAGCCCCTGTGGCGTTTCCAAGCCGAAGGCCACCTCTCCGCAAGCCCCACCCTCCATCGGGGTCTTCTCCTCGTGGGAGGGGAGGACGGGTGGTTGTACGTCCTGGAGCCTGAGGGGGGAAGGCTTCTGTACAAGGTCAGAACCGGGCCCGTTCACGCCCCGGCCGCAGGGTACGGGGGGGTGGTCTACATCCCCACCTGGGCGGGGGAGGTGCACGCCTTTGACCTTCTGAAGCGGGACACGCTTTGGAGCTACGACCTGGAGGGGGAGATCTGGGGCGGCCTCGCGGTGGACAAGGACCGGGTCTACGCCGCAGGCTGGGGCGGGGTGGTCTACGCGTTGGACCGCAGGACGGGGGACGAGGTCTGGAGCCTCGAGGTGGGCAAAGTAACCGCAGGGCTTGCCCTAGCCCAGGGCCACCTCTACGTGGCCACCGAGGAGGGCCGCCTCCTGGCCATAGAGGCCCATCGGGGCCAGGTGGTCTTTGAAGCGGAGGGGCTTGGGCCGGTGCAGGTCCCTCCCCTTCCCGTGGGAAACGAGGTGTACGTGGTCAACCTCCACGGGCGGCTTTATCGGTTTGGGTAGGATAGAAGGTATGGAGGAGCTCAAGCCGGTTTCCACCGAACGGGCGCCTCGAGCCGTCGGCCCCTACAGCCAGGCGGTGAAGGCTGGGGGGTTCGTCTTCGTCTCAGGCCAGATCCCCCTCACCCCGGAAGGGGAGGTGGTGGAGGGCGGGATCCGCGCTCAGACCGAGCGGGTGATGGAGAACCTGAAGGCGGTCCTGGAGGCGGCGGGGAGCGGGCTGGAAAAAGTCGTCCAGACCACCTGCTTCCTGGCGGAAATGGAGGACTTCCCGGCCTTTAACGAGGTCTACGCCCGCTACTTCCTCCCCCCCTACCCCGCCCGGGCCACCGTGGCGGTCAAGGCCCTGCCCCGGGGGGTGCGGGTGGAGGTGGCCTGCATCGCACGGGAGTAGAAAATGGATAAAGCCGAGCTCTTCGCCCGGTTTGAGGCCAAGGACCCCCGCGCCCTGGCCCGGGCCCTCACCCTGGTGGAGGCGGGCCACCCGTGGGGGGCAGAGCTTTTAAAAGCCCACCGGGGCCGGGGCAACGCCAAGGTGGTGGGCCTCACGGGAAGCCCGGGAGCCGGGAAGAGCACCCTGACGGACCGCCTCATCGAGGAGGCCCGCAAGCGGGGGGAGAAGGTGGCGGTTTTGGCCGTCGACCCCAGCAGCCCCTTCACGGGCGGGGCCATTTTAGGAGACCGCATCCGGATGATGCGCCACCACCAGGACCCCCAGGTCTTCATCCGCTCTTTGGCCAGCCGGGGCGCCTTAGGTGGGCTGGCGGGGGCCACGGTGGCGGCCTTGGCCCTTCTGGAGGCCTTTGGGTTTGACCGCATCTACGTGGAGACCGTGGGGGTGGGCCAGAGCGAGGTGGACATTGCCCGGGTGGCGGACACCACCCTCCTTGTCCTGACCCCAGCCTCGGGGGATGCGGTCCAGGCGTTTAAGGCCGGGGTGATGGAGATCGCGGATGTCTTTGCCATCAACAAGTTCGACCTTCCCGGGGGGGAAAGGCTCATCCTGGAGCTGAAAAGCGCCCTCGAGCTCTCCCCTTTGCGTCCTGGGGGCTGGCTACCCCCCATCTACCCCGTGGTGGCCACCACCGGACAGGGGGTGGAGGCGCTCTTTGAGGGCCTCGAGGCCCACCACGCTCACCTCGTTAAGCACGGCCTTTTGGAGGGGCACCGGCTGGAAAGGGCCCGGTTTGAAGTGGAAAGCGTCATCCAAGAGTGGGGCCGGAGGAAAACCCAAGAACAAAGCGGCCAGGCCCTCATCCAGGCCGTGGCCCAGGGCAGGCTCACACCGGAAGAGGCCGCCTTACGCCTCCTTGCGCCAGTAGCGGAGTAGGGCCTTTTGGAGCATCTCCCGCTCATTTTCATACGAGAGCCGCTTAAGCGCCTCTTCCACAGGGAGAAAAAAAGCCGCCTCCACCTCGGAGAGTTGGGGCCGGGGCTTCCCGCCCCGGTAGGCCATGAGGAAGTAGTGCACCTCCTTGCTGACCGTTACGGGCGCCTCGCCGTCCTTTATGGTGAAGTAATAGCGGACTTTGCCCAAAGGGGCCACCACCCCCGCCTCCACCCCGGTCTCCTCCCGCACCTCCCGGACGGCGGTCTCAGCGTACCGCTCCCCCGCCTCCACCTGGCCCTTGGGCAGGGTGAGCACCCGACCCCCCTTGAGGGAGACCACCAGGACCTCGAGGGGATCCGGCTTTAACACCACCCCACCCGCGGAAACCACCCGCCTTCGGGCCACGGGGCCTCTGGGTTTTTTCCTCCGTCTGGCCACACCCCACCTCAAGAAAAAAGGGGCGCCCTTCGGCGCCCCCAAGGAACCCCAAAGGGGAGATCAGCGGGCGGATTCTCCTTAGAAAGGAGGTGATCCAGCCGCACCTTCCG
>NZ_PSMQ01000021.1:18388-26105 GCF_040290245.1 Thermus sp. | reverse complement strand
AGGGGGAGGGTCAGCTGGGCCAGAGCCGTTTCCGGCTCGCCTATAAGGATGGGGTCCTGGAGGGGGCAGGCAGAACCCAGGCCTTCCCGCTGCACGCCCTCTTGGCCGCGCTGACGGGGCCCTTGGAGGGGGAGGCCTACTGGACGGGGGCCTTCCGCTTTCGATGGCCCAAGGACCTTTGGCAGGCCCAGGCGGTTCTGGTGGGGGAGCACCTCCGGTTCGTGGGCGGAGGGGATGAGCTTTCGGGCCGGGCCGCCTTCCGGTTCCAAGGAGGCCGGTTCAGCGTGGATGAGCTCGCCCTTTTCGGGAAGGGCACCTGGAAAGGCGGAGGCTACTGGAGCCGCGAGGGGGCGGATCTTCGGCTTTCCCTAAAGGACACGGTCTTTACCCCTGTGCTCCAGGTGGTGCCCGCCCTTAGGCCCTACGTTCCGGAGGGCAGCGGGAGTGTGGAGTTTTACCTGGTAAAGCAGAACGGAACCGAAGCCCTTTCGGTGGCCCTCGAGGCGTTCCGCTTCAAGCTGGGCCCGGTGGAGGGGTATCTGCCCAAGGGGACGCTCCGCTTGAACGGCGGGGCCCAGGCGGAGGGGGAGGTTGCCCTGCTTAAGCCTTTTCCCGGAAAAGGGGTTTTGGGCCTGGAGGGTAACCTCAAAAGCTTCACCCTTTCCGCTCGAGGAAGGCTTGCGGTCCCTGGGCTTAAGGAAGAGGAGCCCTTCTTTGTGGCCTTCCGCTACCCGGGCTATGGCCTGGAGGTCCGGTACGCCCAGGCCCTGGCTCAAGGCACCGCCTACCCCTTGCGGATGGCCGCCTACGGTTCCTTGCCCGTGCAGCTTCCCCGGTACTACCTTCTGGAAGGGCTTGTGAACATTCGGAGCGCCTTTTTGTATGAGGACAAAGGGGTCTATCACCTTACGGGCGACCTGGAGGTCGTAAAGGCCCGGCTTGGCCTTCCCCAGGGGGCAAAGGAGTTGACCCTCCCTGCATCCAAGGGGGAGGAGGCCTCAGACCGGGTTCCCTTGGTCTTCGAAAGCCTCCGCCTGCGGGCGGAGCGGGGGGTGGTCATCCAGGAGGCCTTGGCCCAGGGGGAGCTTTACGGCGAGGCCTACCTCCAGGGCCCTTACCAGAACCCCTACCTCACGGGGGAGGTGCGGGCCCTTTGGGGGAGCTTCCGCCTTTGGGACCAGGTGTTTACCTTGGATCCCCAGGCCAGCTACGCCCGCTTTACCCCGCAAGGGGGCCTCCTCCCCGAGGTCCACCTGGTGGCCAAAAGCACGGTCCGGGGGTATGCCGTGCGCCTGGAAGCGGAGGGCAGCTTCGTTCGGGAGAATGATCGGGTGAGGTTGAAGCTAAACCCCCGGTTCACTTCCGACCCCCCCTTGGACACCTTGCAGATCTACGCCCTTCTCACCCTGGGAACCACGGATGTCACCCGGTTAACCGAGACCGTGCCCCAGACGGTCTTAGGGGCGGCCTTCCAGAACTTCCTCCTGGGCCAGCTGGAGCGGGAGTTTTCCCGTGCCCTGGGACTAGACCGCTTCCAGGTGGAAACCCCCGTCTTTCAGGGGGGCAGGCTGGGGGAGACCCGGTTTACCCTGGGCAAGTACCTGACCCCAGAGCTCTTCCTGGGCTATCAAGTGGACCTCCGCGGGACCCAGGCGGTGGCTGCGGAATACCGGCGGGACGGCTTTTCCCTCACCTTTTCCACCACCTTGTCGGACAAGCCCCGGACCATTCTTGGTCTGGGCTATAGCCTCACCCCCAGCCTGGATCTCCTTTTGAACCTCGAGTCCAATGAGGCCAGCCGGTTCAGCATAGGGCTTTCCTACAGGTTCTGAGGGGTAGGATGGGCACGGGTATGCGTGCGCTGGCCAAGACCAAACAGGGAAGGGGCCTCGAGCTTGTGGAGGTCCCCACGCCTACCCCGGGCCCTGGGGAGATCCTGGTCCGGGTGGAGGCGGCGAGCATCTGCGGCACTGATCTTCACATCTATCGGTGGGACGCCTGGGCCCAGGGGCGGATCCGCCCCCCTTTGATCACGGGGCATGAGTTTAGCGGGGTGGTGGAGGCGGTGGGCCCGGGGGTGAAGAAGCCCCAGGTGGGGGACCATGTGAGCCTCGAGAGCCACGTGGTCTGCCACACCTGCCCCGCCTGCCGGGTGGGAAACGCCCACGTCTGCCTGAACACCGAGATCCTGGGGGTGGACCGGAACGGGGGGTTCGCCGAGTACGCGGTGGTCCCCGCGGAAAACGCTTGGGTGAACCCCAAGGGGCTCCCCTTCGAGGTGGGCGCGGTTCTTGAGCCTTTCGGAAACGCCGTCCACACGGTTTTTGCGGGCAGCGGAGTTTCGGGGAAAAGCGTCCTTATCACTGGGGCAGGGCCCATCGGCCTTATGGCCACCCTGGTGGCCCGCTCGAGCGGGGCCGGGCCCATTCTGGTCACGGACGTCAACCCCTACCGCCTGGACTTTGCCCGCCGCCTGGGGGCGGACCGGGTGATTAACCCTTTGGAGGGGGACCCGGTGGAGGTGGCCCGGGGGATGACCGGGGGTGGGGTGGAGGTGCTTTTGGAGTTTTCCGGAAACGAGCAGGCCATTCACCAGGGGCTTTCGGCCCTTCTTCCCGGGGGAGAGGCCCGGATCCTGGGCATCCCTTCCGATCCCATCCGGTTCGATCTGGCGGGGGAGCTGGTCATGCGGGGGGTGACCCTTTTCGGCATTGCCGGCCGGCGGCTTTGGCGGACCTGGATTGAGGGCACGGCCCTCGTCTACTCGGGCCGGGTGGACCTTACGCCCCTGATCACCCACCGCTTCCCCATGAGCCGGTACCAGGAGGCCTTCGAGCTTCTGGCCTCTGGCCGGGCGGTGAAGGTCATCTTGGACCCTCGAGCCTAAGGGCATAATGGGGTCATGGGAAGGGGGCTTGGCTGGCTGGGTTTCCTGCTGGCTTGTGGCTTGGCTCAGGCCCTTCAGGTGGAGGAGGTGGCCAGGGGCCTGGAGGTTCCCTGGGCGCTGGCGTTCTTGCCGGATGGGGGGATCCTGGTGACGGAAAGGCCTGGCCGGATTCGGCTCGTCCGGATGGGCCGGGTTCAGACCTACGCGGAGGTGGCGGTCTACGCCCGGGGGGAGTCTGGGCTTTTGGGGCTGGCCCTCCATCCAGGCTTTCCCCGCGTCCCTTACGTGTATGTCTACCGGACGGTCCTCGAGGGAGGTCGGCTCAGGAACCAGGTCCTGCGCCTCCGCCACCAGGGGGAGCGGGGGGTGGTGGACCGGGTGATCCTGGACGGCATTCCTGCAGCCGAACATGGTCTCCATTCGGGCGGGCGGATCGCGTTTGGCCCGGATGGGTACCTGTACGTCACCACGGGGGAGGTCTACCAGCGGGAGCTTGCCCAGGACCTTTCCTCCCTCGGGGGGAAGATCCTCCGGATAGACCCCGAGGGCCGGCCCGCGCCCGACAACCCTTTCCTAGACCGGCCGGGGGCGCGAGGGGAGATCTACTCCTTTGGTCATCGGAACCCGCAGGGCCTGGCCTGGGGAGAGGGGGCGCTTTTTTCCAGCGAGCACGGGCCAAGCGGGGAGCAGGGCTTTGGGCACGACGAGGTCAACGTTATCGTGAAAGGAGGGAATTACGGTTGGCCCCGGGTGGTGGGGTATGGCCGCGATCCCCAGTACCGGGATCCTTTGTACCTCTGGCCCTCGGGGTTTCCCCCGGGCAACCTGGCCTACCTCGGGGGAAGCCTGTACGTGGCGGGGCTTAGGGGGGAGGCCCTGGTGCGGCTTGTTCTGGAAGGCCAAGGTGGGGTTTACCGGGTCCTTCGGGCTGAGACGGTCCTTTCCGGCTATGGAAGGCTGCGGGAGGTCCAGCTGGGGCCGGATGGCGCGCTCTACCTCACCACCTCCAACCGGGACGGCCGGGGCCGGGTGCGGGAAGGGGACGACCGTATTCTGATGTTCAGACCTTCGGGCCAATAGAAGGGCGCCTTTTCCCTTAGACTCAGCGTGTGGAGCGGGTTTTGCCCTTTCGCGAGGACCTGAAAAACGGCACCTTTTGGCTTCTGGACCAGAGGAGACTCCCCTTTGAGGAGGTCTGGGTGCCCGTCCAAACCGCCCGGGAGATGGCGGAGGCCATCCGGAGGATGGTGGTCCGAGGGGCCCCGGCCATCGGGGTCTCTGCCGCCTTCGGCATGGTCCTGGCCCACCTGAAGGGGGAGGACTTGGAGGAGGCGGACCGGCTCCTCCGCCAAAGCCGCCCCACCGCGGTCAACCTCTTTTACGCCCTGGACCGGCTGCGGCCTTTCTGGAAAGACCTCGAGGCCACCCTCCAGGCGGCCTACGCCCTCTGGCACGAGGTGGAGGAGGCGGAGGCCGCCATCAGCCGCTTCGGGGCGGAGGTCCTCTTGGGGCAGGTCCTCACCCACTGCAACACCGGCCCCCTGGCCACCGGGGGGTATGGCACGGCCTTGGGGGCCATCGTGGAGGGCTTCCGGCGGGGAAGGGTGCGGCACGTCTGGGTGGACGAGACCCGGCCCTACCTCCAGGGGGCCCGGCTCACCGCTTGGGAGCTCATGCGCTCAGGGGTGCCCGCCACCTTGATCGCGGACAACATGGCGGGTTTCCTCATGAAAAGGGGCGAGGTGGACGCGGTGGTGGTGGGGGTGGACCGGATGGCGCTCAACGGGGATTTCGCCAACAAGATCGGCACCTACGCCCTGGCCGTCCTGGCCCACCACCATGGGGTGCCCTTCTACGCGGCTTTGCCCCTTTCCTCCGTGGACCCAAGCCTGGAAAGCGGGGAAGGGATTCCCATTGAGGAGCGCCCTCCTGAGGAGGTGACCCGCCTCATGGGCCGGCCGATCGCTCCCGAGGGGTTTCCCGCCTACCACCCCGCCTTTGACCTGACCCCCCATACCCTCCTCACGGGCGTCATCACGGAAAAGGGGGTGATCTATCCACCCTTCCATGAGGGGATCCGACGGGCTCTTGGCCTTCTTTGAGGCCCTTCTAGGGCATACCTGCCCGGGGTGTGGGGGCAGGTTGGACCGGCCCCTCCTCTGTTCGGCCTGCCGGAAGGGGCTTAGGCCCCATCGGGCGAGGCTTTTTGGGGCGGAGGCGGTCTACCTTGGTTCCTATGCCCAGTATGGCGGCCTGGCCCGGGCTCTGAAGTACGGAGGCCGAAGGGGGCTTGCTCATCTCCTTGCCCCTCCCTTGGCGGAAGGGGCAAGGGACTGGCCCCTTATGGGGGTGACCTGGGTTCCGGGGCTCGAGCACCGGACCCTCCTGCGGGGGCACCACCCCCCGGAGGTTCTGGCCAGGGCCCTGGCCCGGGCCCTAGGCCTTCCCTCCGCTCCCCTCCTCTTCCGGGCCCGCTACGCCCCTAGCCAGGTCCTGGGCCGAAGGAGGGCCTTGCCCTTGGACGCCTTCCGCCCCTTGGGTAGGGCTCAGGGGATCTGGCTTCTCGTGGACGACGTCCTCACCTCGGGAGCCACCTTCTTAAGGGCCCGCTCCGCCCTCCTCGAGGCCGGGGTGGAGGGGGTCTATGGGGCCTTCATTGCGCTGAAAAGGGAGGCCTTGGGCCCATTCCTGGATTGAGGGCGTGTTAGGCTGAAGGGGGCCATGAGGAAGCTCCGCCGTTTGGAGGACCTCCTGCTCCATATCCGGGAAGGCCGTTACCGGCTTGGGCCCCATGTGGCCAAGCATATGCTCCAGGAGGGCTTCACGGAAGGGGACGTGCTGAGGGCCCTCGAGTGGGGGCGGGAGCTGGCCATCTACCCTGAGGACCAGAGGATGCTCGTTTTGGGCTACATGGTCTTTCCCCCCAGGCTCCGGCTTCCCCTGCACGTGGTCCTGGACTACGCCACCCCCCGGTACGTCACCCTGGTCACCGCCTTTATCCCCAAAGATCCCTACCGGGTCTACTCCAGGCGCCGGCTGGCCGTCCTTTTGCGGTTTGACGGGGCCCTCGAGGAGGTGCGCTACACGGGGCCCAAGGAGCGGTACCCCTTCTAGAGGCCGAAGAACCGAAGGGCTTCCTCCCGATCCTTTAAAAGCTGGGCTCTAAGTTCCTCGAGGGAAGCGAAGCGCTGTTCATCCCGGAGTTTTTTCAAGAATTCGACCCGGACCTCCTCTCCGTAGAGGTCTTTGCTAAAGCCGAAGAGATGGACCTCGAGGCGGAGCCCCCCTTCTCCCAAGGTGGGCCGGGTGCCCACGTTGGCCATGCCGAAGAAGCTCCCCAAGGGGGTATGGGCCCGGACCGCGTAGACCCCGGGGGGCAGGACCTTGAGGGGCGGGGGGCTCAGGTTGAGGGTGGGGAAGCCCAGCCTCCGCCCCAGCTTTTCCCCCTCCACCACCACCCCCTGGGCGGAGTAGGGGCGGCCGAGGAGGTGCCTGGCCTCCTCCACCCGGCCCTCCTTAAGGAGCGTCCGGATGCGGCTGGACTTGACCGGCTCGCCCAGGAGGGAAAGGAGGGGAACGATTCGCACCGGGGCCACCCTCTTTAGGTCCTCGGGGCCGCCGGTGCGCCCCTGGCCGAAGCGGAAGTCCTCCCCCACGTAGAGGAGGTGGGCCTCGAGGGCCTTTAGGTCCTCCAGAAACTCCTCCTTGGAGCGCTTGGCGAAGGCTTCGTTGAAGGGCACCACCAGGATGAGCTCCGCTCCGGCCGCCTTCAGCGCCTCCACCTTCTCCGAGGCCTCGCTCAGGAAGCCTTCCCCCCGGGTGAAGACTTTGGAGGGGGGGTCAAAGGTGTAGACGAGAAGGGGAAGATGCAGGGCCTTGGCCTCCTGTTTGGCCAGGTGGAGGAGGTGCTGGTGGCCCAGGTGGACCCCATCAAACGAGCCCACCGCCACGACCTTAGGCCCCCGGGGGACGTCAGCGACCTCGGTGAAGAGCATAAAGGACCCCGACAAGCCCGGTGGCGGAGAACTCCACCTCGCCCTTTTGGTGCTTTTCTAGGGCTTCCTCCGGACGCATCCAGACCACCTCCAGGGCCTCGTCCTCATCCGGCGTGGCCTCCATGGCCCTGAGGTTTTCCACTAAAAACACGTGGCAGAGCTCGTCGGTGAAGCCTGGGGAGACGTAGAACCGGAAAAGGTAGGTGAACTCCCCCGTGAGGCCCGCTTCCTCGGCCAGCTCCCTTTTTGCCGCCTCCAGGGGGGTTTCCCCCTCCTCCAAAAGCCCCGCGGGAAGCTCCAGGGGACTGAGGCCGACCGCGATGCGGGGCTGGCGGACAAAGAGCATCTTTCCGTCCTTAAAGGCCAGGACGGCCACCGCGGGCCTGTGCTCCACGATCTCGTACCGGCCCTCGAGGGCCAGGTTGAGGATGCGCCCTTTGTAGACGTACGCCCTCACCCTTTTATTTTAAAGGCCGTAGGCGGTTGAACAGGAAAACCCCCAGGTAGGCCAGGCCCGGACCCGGGCTTGGGCCAAGGGTGAGGCTTAGGGCGAAGGTGTGGAAAAGGAGGATCTCCAGGGCGGCCAAGGGATTCCTTCGCCAAAGCCCAAGCCAGGGCTTTCCCTGCTTTAAGGCCAGAAACCCCAGGTATGGGAGGTAGGGCCAAGGGCCCGTGGCCACCCCCAGGGCGGAGAGCCCCAGGCTGAGGAGGCCCACGCCCCGGAGGAAAGGAAGAGGGTCGAAAAGGGCCATGCGGGGCCATGCCCTTCCAGGAGGCCCTTTCCTCCGGCCAGGGACAAAGGTCAAGGAGCCTTTTCCCCTCGTGCCCGCCCAGG
>NZ_PSMQ01000021.1:0-18265 GCF_040290245.1 Thermus sp. | reverse complement strand
TCCTCAGCGCCTCCAACCCACCCCCAGGCAAGGGATGGGTCTCGAGGCGGAGGGAAAGCCGGATCCGCTCGCCCGGCTTCACCTTCAGCCGGACTCTGGGCACTTCTTCTTCAAAAACTCCAAGGGAATGTGGCTGATCTCCAACTCGGTGACCTTCTGGCCTGGCCTTGTGGACGGAAGGGGGAGGAGGGCTTCCTCTCCGAAGGCGGTGTAGTAGAGGGCAACCCGCATCCTTTCAAGCTTACCGGCCTCCCCCTTTACAATGCCTACATGAGGAGGCGGCTCCTTACCCCTGGGCCTGTGGAACTCCACCCGAAGGCTCTTCTGGCCCTTTCCCAGCCCCAGCTCCACCACCGCACCGAGGAGGCTCGAAGAGCGGTTTTGAAGGTGAGAAGAGGGCTCAAGCAGGCTTTTCAAACGGAAGGGGAGGTCCTCATCCTCACCGGAAGCGGGACCTTGGCCCTGGAGGCTTTGGCCCTCAACCTCTTTGATCCGGGTGAGAGGGTCCTGGTCCCCGTGACGGGGAAGTTCTCGGAGCGCTGGGCCGAGATTGCCCTGGCCCTGGGGCTTTCCGTGGACCGGTTGGACCTGGCCTGGGGAGGGGTCATCCCCCCGGAGGCGGTGGCCCGGCCCGGCTACCGGGGGCTTTTCCTCACCCACTCCGAGACCTCCACCGGGGCCTTGAACGACGTGAGGAGCCTGGCCGAGGCGTTTAAGGATCGGAATCCCGAAGGGCTTGTGGTGGCGGATATGGTGACCAGCCTCCTCCTCACGGAGGTGGCCCTCGAGGCCTGGGGGATTGACGCGGCCGCCAGCGGAAGCCAGAAGGGCCTGATGTGCCCCCCAGGCCTCTCCTTTGCCGCCCTCTCCCCCCGGGCGGTGCAGGCGCTGAAGCCCAAAGGGTACTACCTCAACCTCAAAAACGAGCTCAAGGCCCAGGCGGAAGGGGAAACCGCCTACACCCCGGCCATCAACCTGGTTTTGGCGGTGGAGGGCGTCTTGGCCGACCTCCTGCCCAGCCTTCCGGAGCATCTGGCCCTCAAAAAGTGGCAGACCGGCCTGCTTTACCAGGTGGGGGAGGAGCTTGGCCTCAGGCCCGTTCCTGAGGAAAAAAGCCCCGCCACCTCCGCCTTCTACCTGCCCGAGGGGGTTCCCTACGCCAAGGTCAAGGGGGCCTTCGCCCGAAGAAACGCGGTGATCGCGGGAGGGCAGGGCCCTTTAAAGGGCCGGATCTTCCGCCTCTCCCTCATGGGCCACTTTGACCGGTACGATGCCCTAGGGGTCGCGATGCTGTTTAAGGAAGCCTGGGACGAGGTGGCGGGCTAAGCCTCCCCTCGATATTCGGAAACTTTTTTGAGCATCTCCTCGAGGCTGTAGACCGCCCGGCTTCCGCCGATCAGCCGGGGGCGGGTCCGGGCAGCGATTAACACCGCCTCCCCGATCTTCCGGATGGGAAGCCGCACGGGGACCACCACGGGCCTCAGGTGCATTCCGATCAGCACCCCTCCGATGTCCATGCCCCCGTGGGCCTGGGCCCTTAGGGATTCCACCATCACCGGCTCTTCCATCTTGAGAAAGGCCGCGCTGGCCAGGGCTCCTCCGGCCTTGGGATGAGGGAAGACGGTCACCTCCTCCAGGCCGTACGCCTGGGCGGTTTTTCGCTCCACCACCAAAGCCCGGTTGAGGTGCTCGCACCCCTGGACCGCCAGGTGGACCCCCCGCGCCCTAAGAAAGGGCAAAACAACCTCTAGGATGGCCTCTGCGGCCTCGAGGCTCGGGCGGCTTCCCACCCGCTCCCCCAGGACCTCGCTCGTCGACCCGCCTAGGACGAAAAGCCCCCCTTCGGGAAACGGGGCTTCAAAGTAGGCCTCGAGGGCCTCTTTCATCTGGGCTTTTAGGTTTGTCATGCCCTCATTCTAAGCGCCCCGCCCTTCAGGCCATCAGGTCCAGGAGGATGAAGAGGAACATCCCCAGGCTCACGCCCACGTTGGCCTGGAAAAAGGCCAGCTCCACCTTGGAGAGGTCCTGGGGGGAGACCAGCCGGTGCTCGTAGACCAGAAGTCCTCCCACCAGACCCAGCCCCAGGTAGTACCAAGGGCCGGTCCCGTAAGAGACCCCCGCCATGAGAAGGCTGGCCCAGGCCAGGGCGTGGTTTAGGCGCGCGATCTGAAGGGCCTTAGCAAGGCCAAACCGGGCGGGGATGCTCTTCAGGCCAAAGGCGCGATCGAAGGCGTAGTCCTGGGTGGCGTACAGGATGTCAAACCCGGCGATCCAAAGCCCCACCCCCGCCCAGAGCCAGTAGGCGGTAGGGGCAAAGCTGCCTGTGACCGCGATCCACCCCCCCGCGGCCGCCGCACCGATGGTAAGGCCTAAGACGTAGTGGCAAAGCCAGGTAAAGCGCTTGGTGTAGCTGTAGAGGGTGAGGAAAACAACCGCCACGGGCAGCAGCCTTGCGGTAAGGGGGTTTAAGGAGAGGCCCGCGTAGAGGAGGAGGGAAAACCCCACCCCTGCCAGGGCCAAGACCGCTTTGGGCCGGACCAGTCCTTGGGGGAGGTGCCGGTTTTGCGTCCTGGGGTTCAGGGCGTCGATCCGCCAGTCGATGAGCCGGTTCAGGGCCATGGCCATCGTCCTTGCCCCCACCATGGCCAGGGTGACCAGAAGGAAGATCCGCCATCCAGGCCACTTTCCGGCCGCGAGGAGCATCCCCCCATAGGCGAAGGGGAGGGCGAAGAGGGTGTGTTCAAAGCGGACCAGGTCCAGATAGACTTTGAGCCTCATCCCTTGCGCACCTCGAGGATGCGGTTCTTCTCATCCACCAGGACGACGGTGGGCTTAAGGGCGCGGGCCTCCTCCTCGTCGAAGACGCCGTAAGCCACAAGGATGATCAGGTCCCCGGGCTTGACCAGGTGGGCGGCGGCCCCGTTGATCCCGATCGTGCCGGACCCCCTTTCCCCGGGGATGGCGTAGGTGGTAAGCCGGGCCCCGTTGGTGAGGTCGTAGATGTCCACCTGTTCGTAAGGCAGGATGCCCGCGGCCTCCAAAAGGTCCTGGTCCACCGTCACCGAACCCACGTAGTCGAGGTTGGCTTCCGTGACGGTGGCCCGGTGGATCTTGGCGTGAAACATCACCCGCTTCACAAGGTCTAAGTCTATCCCTCGTCCAGGCCCTTGGGTAGGCTCCCCTCCACGAAAAGGGTCTTGGCCTGGGTGTAGAGGACCTGGCCGGGGGCTGCCTTCCTGGGCCGCCAGACGTGCTTCTTGCGGGTGTAGTCCACGGGCACCTGCTTTTCCTCCCTGGCCTTGGAATGGTAGGCGGCAAGCTGGGCGGCGAAGAGGAGGTCCTCCAGGCTTGGGGACCTCCCCTCGGTCCTCAGGATGACATGGCTTCCCGGGACCCCCTGGGCGTGGAACCAGAGGTCCTCCGAGTGGGCCATGCGGGTGAGGAGGTCGTTCTCCTTAGCGTTCCGGCCCACCCAGACGGTAAACCCCGAGGGGGAGGTGTAGCGGAGGCCTAGGGGTTTTTCCGCCTTGGGCTTTCCCGCCTGCTTAAGGAGGGCCTCCAAGGGGGCCTCGCGGACCCGGGCCATCTCCTCCTCCAGGTCCGAAATGGCCTCCTCTGTCTTTGGGATGAGCTCTAAGGCACGCTCTGCCAGGGCCTCGAGCCTCTTCGCCCGCTCGTAGAGCCTGGCGGCGTTTTCCGCCGGGCTGAGCCCCGCTTCCAGGGAGAGGCTCAGGGGCCTCCCTTCAAAGTCCTCCAAGGCCACCTCCTTCGCGCCCTTGGGCAGCCGGTGCAGGTTGGCCATAAGAAGGTCCGCCTTGCGGCGAAGGGCCTGGGCTTCCTCCAAGCGCTCCAAGGCCTTTTGGTAGTCGGCCAGCCGGGCCAGAAGGGTTTGTTTCTTTCGCTCTAGGGCCTCGAGGAGGGGCTTCCGCAGGGCTTCTCTTTCCTCCTCGGCCCACCTTCGCTTGAGCGTTTCCGCAAGCTCGGTGCGGGTATGGGGGTCTTCCAAAAGCCGCCGGATCTCCTCATAAAGACGGGGGAGGTGGGCCGCCTCGAGGAGGGTTTCCGGAGTAAGGTCCATCCGGGCGGCCAGCTCCTTTAAAAGCTCTGGACCGATTCCGTCCACTGCTTTCGGCACATCCTTAAAGGGCTTACCCAGAAGGCTTTTCAGGTCCTGAGGAGTCAGGGTGCGGGGGTCCAGCTTCTCGTAGGGGGGCGGAGGGGTGTAGGGAAGACCCGGCCTCAGCTCCCGGTAGCGGTTGACCGCCCGGGTGATGACCCGGTCCACGCCCAGGATGCGGTTCTCCTCGTTCAGAAGGAGGAGGTTGGCGTTCCGACCCGTGGCCTCAAAGACCAGGCGGTGGGGCGGGGTGTCCACAAACCCCTTCTCCCCCCCGAAGTCAAAGATGGCCACCCGGTCCAGCTTGAGCTGGTCTGCCCGCACGAGAGGGCCCTTGAGCCGGGCCTCCAGCATCCGCTGAAAAGGGGTTTTGGCTTCGCCGAGAAGCCGCCCTTCCTCCAGGTAAAGCCCGGGTTTGGGAGGGCGGTAATGGAGGACGAGGTTGGCGACCCGCCCCTCCTTCCCTTTTAAGAGGATGGCCACGGTTTCCTCCTCGGGGAAGGCCAGGCCCAGGTTCTGGGCAGGAAGCTCTGGGAGAGCCTTTAGAAGGGCATGGAGGAGGAGTCCTTCCATTTTCGCATCTGAACTAGAAAGGCCGTGTGCCCTACCTGCTGGAAGCTTGGATGGGCCACGGGAAGGCGGATATCCCAGCTTCGGTGCTGGACCTCCAGCACCTTCTCTAGGGCCAAGGGAACCCCCTGGGCCCGCTGGAGGAGCTCGATGACCTGGGTGATGTTGGGCAGGTAGGCGACCAAAAAGCGGTCGGTCTTCAACGCCGCCACAGCCTTTTCCAAAACGGTCCAGGGTTCCATCAGGTCCAGGGCCACCCCGTCGAAGCCCTCCTCGGGGAGCTGGGCCTCTTCCAGACCCCCTAGGACGAAGTCCACGTTGTCCAGCTGGGAAAAGGCCCGCACGTTCTCCTGGGCCTGTCGGAGGTGGTGGGGCCGTTTCTCGTAGCTGACCACCCTGCCTTCTTGGCCCACCGCCCGGGCGAGGAAAAGGGTGAGTCCCCCGCTTCCCGTGCCCGCCTCCAGCACCCTTGCTCCGGGGAAGAGGTCCAGAAGCATGACCATGGCGGCCGCGTCCTTGGGGTAGGTGGGGGTGGCCGCCCGGCGCATATGGAGGACGTACTCCTCCAGGCTGGGTCGGTGGACGGAAAGCCCCTCTCCCAGATGGGTGTACACCCTTCCCCCGGGGCCAGCGCTCTGGATCGCCTCGTGGGACACGTTGCCCCTGTGGTGGCTGAAAACCCCTCCTTCCCTGAGCCTTAGGAGGTAGGCCCGGCCCTTCCCGTCCTTGAGGACGACCCACTCCCCAAAGCGCATACCCTACCTATCCTGGCACAACGGGAAGGGTTTTTCCTAGCCCTCGCCAAGACGGGGCCGGAGGATCCCAGGCCCTTAAACCTTGAAGAAGTGTTCCACCGGCAAGACGAAGACCACCGCCCCGCCCACCTGGACCTCTATCGGCTGGGCCAAAAAGGGGTCCGGGGCCTCGGCCAGGGGTACCCCCGGGGTGACGAGCCGGGTCCGGGTCCGGCACTTCTCCCGAATGATCTCCAAGGCCTCTCCCAGCCGTTCATCCTCCACGCCGATGAGGAGGGTGGTGTTCCCCTCCCGGAGGAAGCCCCCCGTGGAGGCCAGCTTGGTGGATTGGAAGCCCTTTTCCAAAAGGGCCTTGGTCAGACCGGGGGCGTCCGTGTCCTGGACGATGGCGAGGATGAGCTTCATTGGGGCTTAGTATACACCACCCGGTGCCAGGCCTGGAGGGGCTGGACCCGAAGGGGGTTTGCCCGGGCGGTGAGGATGGCTTTAAGGCTCCATAGGGCCCCCTCCTTGGTGGTGATGAAGGGGAGGCCCCGCTCCACCGCCCGGCGAAGTTCAGCGTGGGGGGTGAAGGCCAGGAGGAGGTCATATGCCTCATCTTGGGTTTTCTCAAACCCCGCCTCGAGGTAGGCCCGCTCCACCTCCTCGGGCACGGCGATGAACCGCACCCGGCCGACCAAAGGAAGCCTCTGCCCGGCTCCGAGCTCCGCCTTGTAGTACGCCAGATAAGGGTCCTGGTCCAGGCCCATGCTCTCCCCGGTGGAGCGCATCTCCGGCCCCAGCCAGGGGATGACCCCGGGGAATTTGAGCCAAGGGATGACCACCTCCTTGACCGCGTAGTAGGGGGGCCTGGGGTCCAGATCCTTTACCCCCAGTTCCTTAAGGGTCTTGCCCACGGCGATCAAGGCGGCGAGCTTGGCCAGAGGGACCCCGATGGCCTTGGAGACGAAGGGTACGGTGCGGCTTGATCGGGGGTTGGCCTCGAGGATGTAGACTTCCCCCCCTAAGACCGCGTACTGAACGTTTAAAAGCCCCTTTACCCCCAGGGCCAGGGCCAGGCGGCGGGTGTAGGCGCGCACCTTTTCCAGGATCTCCTCGGGGAGGCTCACGGGAGGGAGGATGGTGGCCGAGTCCCCCGAGTGGATCCCCGCCTGTTCGATGTGCTCCAAGATGCCCGCCACCATCACCTCCTGCCCGTCGGAAAGCGCATCCACGTCCAGCTCTAAAGCGCCTTCCAGGTACCGGTCCAAAAGGATGGAGGGCTTTTCCGCCAGCTCCGCATAGACCTCCTCGAGGTAGGCCCTAAGCTCCTCTGGGCCCCGGCAGACCTGTATGGCCCGCCCCCCCAGGACGTAGCTGGGCCGGACCATCAGGGGATAGCCGAGCTCCTCCGCAAGCCGGAGGGCCTCCTCTGGGGTCTCGGCCACCCGGCCTTTGGGCTGGGGAATCCCCAGGCTTTGGCAGAGCGCACCAAAGGCCGCCCGGTCCTCCGCCTGGTGGATGGCCTCCGCGGGGGTGCCGAGAAGCCTGACCCCCGCTTTTTCCAGCCCCCGGGCGAGCTTCAAGGGGGTCTGCCCCCCCAAGGTGGCGATCACCCCCAGGGGTTTCTCGTGCTCCACCAGGTTGAGGACATCCTCGAGGCTCAAGGGCTCAAAATAGAGCCGGTCGGCGGTGTCGTAGTCGGTGGAGACCGTCTCGGGGTTGGAGTTGACCATCAGGGTCTCGTACCCCGCCTCCTTAAGCGCCCAGACCGCATGGACGGTGGCGTAGTCAAACTCCACCCCTTGGCCGATCCGGATAGGCCCCGAGCCCAGGATGACCACCTTGGGCTTTGTCGTGGGCCGGACCTCGTCCTCCAGCTCGTAGGTGGAGTAGTGATAGGGGGTATAGGCCTCGAACTCCGCCGCGCAGGTATCCACCGTCTTATAGACCGGGACCACCCCCAAAGCTTTTCGCTCCTGCCGCACCTCTTCCTCGGTCTTACCCGAAAGCGCCGCCAGATGCGGGTCGGAAAACCCCAGCCCCTTGAGCCAGAGGAAGCCCTCCTTGTCCTGGGGCCAGTACCCCCGCCGAACCGTCTCCTCGGCCTCGGCGACCTCCTTGAGCTGGTGGAGGAACCAAGGGTCGATATAGGTCTCCCGGTGGAGCGCCTCCACCGCCTCTCCCCGGCGCAGGAGCTCAAAAAGGGCGTGGATGCGGTTGGGGTTGGGGTATAAGAGGCCGTAGAGCGCCTGGGTGGAAAGGCTGGAAAGCTCCTTCCTCACATCGGCCTCCAGCCCCCTGAGCGCCTTCATCAGGGCCTCCTTGAAGGTGCGGCCGATGGCCATCACCTCGCCCACGCTTTTCATCTGCGTTCCGAGCTCATCCTTGAGCCCGCCCAGGAGGTTGGGCAGGGTCTTGAACTTCTCAAAGGCGAAGCGGGGGATCTTGACCACCACGTAGTCGATCGTGGGTTCGAAGGAGGCGGGGGTTTTCCGGGTGATGTCGTTGGGCAGCTCGTCCAGCCGGTAGCCCACCGCCAAAAGGGCGGCGATCTTGGCGATGGGGAAGCCCGTGGCCTTGGAGGCCAAGGCGCTGGAGCGGGAGACCCGGGGGTTCATCTCGATGACCACCTGCCGGCCCGTCTTCGGGTCCACCGCAAACTGAATGTTGGACCCCCCGGTGTCCACCCCGATCTCCCGGATGATGGCCTTGGCCGCGTCCCGCATCCTCTGGTACTCCACGTCGGAAAGGGTCTGGGCGGGGGCCACGGTGATGGAATCCCCGGTGTGGACCCCCATGGGGTCAAAGTTCTCGATGCTGGTGATGATGACCACCGTGTCCGCGTGGTCCCGCATCACCTCCAGCTCAAACTCCTTCCAGCCGAGGACGGACTCCTCCACCAAAGCGGTGTGGACGGGGGAAAGCCTCAGGCCCCGGCCCAGGACCTCGAGGAGCTCCTCCTCGCTCCTCGCGATGCCGCCCCCTGTCCCCCCCAGGGTGAAGGAGGGCCGGACCACCACGGGGAAGCCCACCTCTCGGGCGAAGGCCAGCCCCTCCTCCAGGCTTGCCACCATCCTTCCCCGGGGCACCTCGAGGCCGATCCTCCGCATGGCCTTTTGGAACGCCTCCCGGTCCTCTCCCTTTTTGATGGCCTCCGCTTTAGCCCCGATGAGCTCCACCCCATACCGGTCCAGAACCCCTTCCTCGTAGAGCGCCATGGAGAGGTTCAAGGCGGTCTGCCCGCCCAGGGTGGGTAGGAGGGCATCCGGGCGTTCCTTCGCGATAATTTTTTCTAAAAATTCCAGGGAGAGGGGCTCGAGGTAGGTGGCCCCTGCCAGGTCGGGATCGGTCATGATGGTGGCGGGGTTGGAGTTCACCAAAACCACCTCGTACCCCGCCCCCTTTAGGGCCTTTAAGGCCTGTGTTCCCGAGTAGTCGAACTCCGCAGCCTGCCCGATGGTAATGGGGCCAGAGCCAATGATCAGGATTTTCCTGAGGTCTCTTCTCGGCGGCATCGCACACCCAGAGGCCAAGGATACCATGAAGCCCTGGGGGGAGGGAAGGCATAAATACGCGTAGGCTGGTGGAGGTAGACCCGAAGCCGCCGGGGGGAAGGCCTGGCTCGGTGAATAAAATTGCGTAAGCGACCCTCTCGGGCTGTGGCAGAATGGAGGGATGAGGGCGGTGCGGAAGGAGGAGGTGCAGGGCCTCCTGGACCGGGGGGCCTTGGTGGTGGATGTCCGGCCCAAGGACAAGCGGATGACCCCCCTGCCCTTTCCCTCGGTCTGGCTCCCGGTGGAGGCCATCCAGAAGGGGTCCTATGACCTGCCCAAGGACCGGCCGATCCTCCTCGTCTGTGAGAAGGGGCTGATCTCCCAGGTGGCGGGGCTTTACCTGGAATCGGACGGGTACCCGGAGGTCTACAGCCTCGAGGGGGGCTTAAGGGCCTTGACGGAGGGGTGAGACCCGCTTAGAATGGCGGGTGCTGAGCGTGGTGAGCGTAGCTCAGCTGGTTAGAGCACCGGTCTGTGGAACCGGGGGTCGTGGGTTCGAGTCCCATCGCTCACCCCAACCCCACCACCCCGAAAGGGGTGGTATTTTGGAGGGGGCTTCGCCCCCATGCGAGGATGGCGGAACCGGTAGACGCGCCGGACTTAGGATCCGGTGGGGTAACCCGTGCGGGTTCAAGTCCCGCTCCTCGCACCAAAAGGCGGAGCCCCCCTCGTGTGAGGTGAACCGTGGCAGAAATCCTTGAACGCTCCGGCTACCGGGTGCTCCTTAAGGTGGAAGTCCCCGCGGAAACCGTCCAGAACCGATACCAGGCGATGCTTTCCGAGTATCAGAGGCGGGTGAGAATCCCCGGCTTCCGCCCAGGCAAGGCCCCCCTCAAGGTGGTGGAGGCCCGGTTGGGTAAGGAGGAGCTTAGGGCCGAGCTCAAAGAACGCCTGGTGGACGAGACCTACCCCCAGGCGGTGGCGGAGTTGAGCCTCATCCCCGTGGCCGCCCGGGTGGTGGAGGAGCGGCTCGAGGAGGGGCAGCCCTTTGTGTACGTGGCCGAGGTGGAGACCTACCCGGAGGTGAAACTACCCGACTGGCGCGGCTTTACCCTGGAGGCCAAGGCCCTCGAGGTCACAGAGGAGATGGTGGATAAGGCCCTGGAGGAGCTTAGGGCCAAGTACGCCGAGCTCGTCCCCGTGGAAAGGGGAGCAGAGGAGAAGGACCATGTCTTTTTAGAGACGGAGGAAGGGGCTCAGTTCCCCGTTGACCTGGAAAAGGCCCTTCCCCATGTGCGGGAGGCCCTGTTGGGCAGGCGGGCGGGGGAGGAGACCTTGGTCCCCGTGAAGGACGAGGAGGGCCGGACCCTCCGGGAGGTCAGGGTCAAGGTCCTCGAGGTCAAGACCCTTCAGTACCCCGGGCTGGACGAGGAGTTCGCCAAGACGGTGGGCGTGGAGAGCCTGGAGGATCTCCGGTCTAAGGTGCGCCAGAGCCTGGAGGCGGAGGCGAAGCGTCAGCACCAGGAGGCGCTCAAGGAGGAGCTCCTCCAGAAGCTGGCCCAGGGCCTGGAAGCGGAGATCCCCCCTTCCATGGTCCGGCAGGAGGAGCGCCACCTCCTGGAGCACCTGGCCGAGGACCTGGCCCGGACGGGTGTCCGCCTCGAGGACTATCTAAAGAGCCTTAAGGAAAAGGGCGAGTACGAGAAGTTCGTGGAGGACCTAAAAAAAGCCTCTTTGGACCGGGTTAAGAAGGCCTTGGCCAAGGAAAAACTCGCGGAAGAGCTTGCCACGGAGCTTTCGGAAGAGGAGTGGCAGGCCTACCTACAGGCCCTGGCCCGAAGCCTGGGCACCAGCGTGGAAGGTCTGAAGGCCGAGCTTAAAGAGCAGGGCCTGGCCCGGCTTAAGGCGCAGCGGATCCAGGAGAAGGCCCTGGAGGAGGCGGTCCGCATCCTTTCCGCGTGACCTCCTCCCTCGAAAGAGCGATGTGTAAGAAGGCGCGGGGTTTTCCCCGCGCCTTCTGCTATAGTTAGGCTTGGTATGGTCATCCCTTACGTGATCGAACAAACCGCCCGCGGGGAGCGGGTCTACGACATCTACTCCCGCCTTTTGAAAGACCGCATCATCTTCCTGGGCACCCCCATAGACGCCCAGGTGGCCAACGTGGTCGTGGCCCAGATGCTCTTCCTGGACGCTCAGAACCCCAACCAGGAGATCAAGCTCTACATCAACTCCCCGGGCGGGGAGGTGGACGCGGGGCTCGCTATCTACGACACCATGCAGTTCGTCCGCGCCCCGGTTTCCACCATCGTCATCGGGATGGCCGCCTCCATGG
The DNA here is from genome assembly GCF_040290245.1 of Thermus sp. Taxonomy (GTDB): domain Bacteria; phylum Deinococcota; class Deinococci; order Deinococcales; family Thermaceae; genus Thermus_A. Next base: position 7,015 of record NZ_PSMQ01000021.1, on the reverse strand, counting down.
CCGCGGTCATCCTCGCCGCCGGGGAGAAGGGGCGGCGGTTCGCCCTGCCCCATTCCAAGGTGATGATCCACCAGCCCTGGGGTGGGGTGCGGGGCACGGCCAGCGACATCGCGATCCAGGCCCAGGAGATCCTCAAGGCCAAGAAGCTTTTGAACGAGATCCTGTCCAGGCACACCGGCCAGCCCTTGGAAAAGGTGGAGCGGGATACGGACCGGGATTACTACCTCTCGGCCCAGGAAGCCTTGGAGTACGGTCTAGTGGACCAGGTGGTGAGCCGTGAGGAGGCCTAGACCCATCTGCAGCTTCTGTGGCCGACGCCCGCCGGAGGTGGACAGGCTCTTGGAAAGCCCGGTGGCAGACGCGTACATCTGCGACGAGTGCGTGGAAAGGGCCCTGGAAATCCTCCGGGATGAGAAAAAACCCCTCTTCCGAGGGCCAAGCCGCCTGCCCAAGCCCCCGGAGATCAAGGCCTACCTGGACCAGTACGTGGTGGGCCAGGAGGAGGCCAAGAAGGTCCTAAGCGTGGCCGTGTACAACCACTACAAGCGCCTCCTCCACCCCGAGGCGGAGATCGGCAAGTCCAACATCCTTCTCATTGGCCCCACGGGGACGGGAAAGACCCTCCTCGCCGAGACCCTGGCCCGGTTTTTGGAGGTCCCCTTTGCCATCGCGGACGCCACCACCTTGACGGAGGCCGGCTATGTGGGGGAGGACGTGGAAAACGTCCTTTTGCGCCTCCTTCAGAACGCGGACTTCGACGTGGAAGCTGCCCAGCAGGGGATCGTCTACATCGATGAGATCGACAAGATTGCCCGCAAGTCGGAAAACCCTTCCCTCACCCGGGATGTCTCGGGGGAAGGGGTCCAGCAGGCCCTCTTAAAGATCATCGAGGGCACCATCGCCAATGTCCCGCCTCAAGGAGGAAGGAAACACCCCCACCAGGAGTTCATCCCGGTGAACACCAAGAACATCCTCTTCATCCTCGGAGGGGCGTTTGAGGGCCTGGAAAACATCGTCCGGGCCCGGACGGAGGAAAAGGCGGTGGGCTTTACCCGGTCCAAATCCAAGGAGGAGCCCAAGGAGATCCTCCCAGAGGACCTCATCAAGTTCGGGATGATCCCCGAGTTTGTAGGCCGGGCCCCCCTGATCGTCCAGCTCCATCCCCTGGATGAGGAGGCCCTCGTACGGATCCTGACCGAACCGAAAAACGCCCTGGTCAAGCAGTACCAGGAGCTTTTGCGCATGGAGGGGATTGAGCTCCGCTTTACGCCGGCTGCCTTGCGGGAGATCGCCCGGCGGGCCTTAAGGCGGAAGACCGGGGCCCGGGGGCTTAGGGCTCTGATGGAGAAGGTGATGGTGGAACTCATGTACGAGGCGCCGGGCTCGGGGGTGCGGGAGCTGGTTATAGACCTCCCGCACCTGGACGCTCCCCTAAAGGCCCTGGAGGAGGCCCGGCTCAGGCAAGCTTCCTGACCAGCTCCTCCTTCAGGGCAAACAGGCGCTCGGAAAGGGAGACGTGGTAGATGTGGGGGTTGACCAGGCGGCGCACCCCCGGATCCAGCCGCTGGATATCCTTGGCCCGCCGTTCCTGGAGGAGGGGGAGGGGAAGGGGGTCGAAGAGGCGGCGGCCCCGGTAGACCTCCTCCAAAAGGGGCTCGAGGGTGTACCGCCCGGGCGGAAGGGTGCGGCGCTTGGTGGTGTCCTGGGGGTGGCGGAGGACCAAGGGGGCTGAGGGGTCTAGGACCTCCTCCGCAAGGGTTAAAAGGTCAGCAGTGGCCAGGCCCCGCTCGTCGTAGACCCGATAGACCCGTTTATGACCGGGGTTGAGAACCTTTTCCAGGGAGTCGCTGACCTTGATGGCCGGGGCCCAGGCGCCGTCCGTGCGCACCGCCACGAGCTTGTACACCCCGCCCAAAGCGGGGGCCCCCCAGGAGACCACCATCCTGGTCCCCACCCCGTAGACCAGCCGCCGGATCAGCCGGTCCGGGTCCACCCCGTACCGGGGCGCCTCTTCCTGGATCTGGCTTTTGATCTGCCAGATGACGAGCTCGTCCAGATCCCCGGAAAGGACGATGAGGGTTTCGGAGAACCCCGCCTTATCCAACTCCTTGGCCACCTGGATGGCCAGGTAGGCCAGATCTCCAGAGTCGATCCGCACCCCCACGGGTCGGTGCCCTTTTTTCCTAAGGCTTTCAAAGACCTGGATGGCGTGCGGGAGGCCTGAGTGGAGGGTGTCCACCGTGTCCAAAAGGAGGATGGTGTCATCGGGGAAGACCTCCGCGAAGGCCTGGAAGGCTTCCAGCTCGCTATAGCCCAGGGCCAGGTAGGCCTGGACCAGGCTGTGGGCGTGGGTTCCAGAGGAGGGGAGGCCAAGAAGGTGGGATAAGCTCACGGCGCTGCTCCGGTTGGCCCCGCCGATAAGGCTGGCCCGGGTGGCGGCCTCTCCGCCCTTGGCCGGGGCCCGGCGCAGGCCGAACTCCAGCACCACCGCCTCCCCCGCGGCCTCCCGGACCCGGCTGGCCTTGGTGGCGATCAGGGTCTCGTAGTTGATCCGGTTCAAAAGAGCGGTTTCCAGGAGCTGGGCCTGGAGAAGCGGGCCTTCCACCGCGATGAGGGGGACCTGGGGGTGGGCCACCCGGCCCTCGGGGAGGGCCCGGAGGGTAAGCCCTTGGAACCCGCCCATCTCGTTCAGATAGCGAAGGTAATCCTGGTCAAAAAGGGGTTTCCCACTCCGGCTTTTGAGGGTCCTGAGGGCCTCGAGTTCCTCTTTTTGGAAGCGGGCGGTCTCCATCCAGCTCAGAAGGGGGTCCAGCCCCGCGAAAACGGCGTACCCCGCCTGGTGGGCCCCGTAGTCGGGGTTTTTACGATAGAAGGCCTCAAAGAGGGCCTCCCGTTCGTGCAGGCCCATGCGGAAGTAGACCTGCCCCATGGTGAGCTGGTAGAGGTCGGTGTAAAGGATGCCGAAGGGGTCCATGCCCCCTAGCATAGCGCGCCTTTTTCTGCTAAAGTAATGGGTTATATGGTGCGGACCCACGCCTGTAGCCCCGGTTGCCGCCACCACCTTGGGGGGGCAGGCTGGGGGGAGGCCCCTCTGGTGCGGCTCGGCTACAACAAGGAGGCCCGTGCCCGCCGCTTCCCCTACCTGCAGGCCCTTTCCGAACGGGTCCTGGTCTTTGACGGGGCTATGGGGACGGAGCTGCAAAAGCGGGACCTCACCCCGGAGGACTACGGGGGAGAGGCCTACTACGGCTGCCCTGAGGTCCTGAACCGTACCCGGCCCGAGGTGGTCCAGGAGATCCACCTGTCCTACCTCGAGGCCGGGGCCGAGGTCATTGAGACGAACTCCTTTGGGGCCTTGCGCCACGTCCTGAGCGAGTACGGCCTGGGGCAGGAGGCGGAGGGGCTCGCCTACCTCGCGGCCAAAATCGCTAAGGAAGCGGCAGGGCCCTATGGGGCCTTCGTGGCCGGGGCGTTGGGCCCGGGGACGAAGCTCATCTCCTTGGGCCAGATCGGCTGGGAGGAGCTTTTTTCCGCTTACAAAGAGGCGGTTCGGGGCCTCATCCGGGGGGGTGCGGACCTTATTCTCCTTGAGACCGCCCAGGATATCCTCCAGGTCCGGTGCGCTGTCTTGGCCGCCCGGGAGGCCATGACGGAGCTGGGTGTGGAGCTGCCCATCCAGGTCCAGGTGACCATGGAGGCGACGGGGACGATGCTTTTGGGGACGGATGAGCAGGCGGCCTTGGCCGCTTTGGAGAGCCTGCCCATAGATGTGGTGGGGATGAACTGCGCCACCGGTCCTGACCTCATGGACACCAAGATCCGCTACTTCGCCCAGGAGAGCACCCGCTTTGTGGCCTGCCTGCCCAACGCGGGCCTGCCCCGCAACGAGGGGGGGAGGGTGGTCTACGACCTCTCCCCGGAGGAGCTGGCCCGGTGGCATCTCAAGTTCGTCACCGAGTACGGGGTGAACGCGGTGGGTGGATGCTGCGGCACCGGTCCCCTCCACATCCAGAAGGTGGCCCAAGTGGTCAAGGGCAGGCCCGCCCCCCTGCGCAAGCGCTTTTTTCCACCCCAGGTGGCCTCCTTATACCAGGCGGTCCCCCTTAGGCAGGAGACGAGCCTCCTTTTGGTGGGCGAAAGGTTGAACGCCACGGGGAGCAAACGCTTCCGGGAGATGCTTTTCGCTGGGGACCTGGAGGGCATCTTGGCCTTGGCCCAGGAGCAGGTGGCCGAGGGGGCGCATGTGCTGGACCTCTCCGTGGCCTGGACGGGGCGGAGCGAGCTTGAGGACATGAAAACGGTCCTCTCCAAGCTGGCCACGGGGGTGACGGTTCCCTTCATGGTGGACTCCACCAGCCCCGAGGCGATGGAGGAGGCCCTAAAGCGCCTGGGTGGCCGGGCCATCCTGAACTCCGCCAACCTCGAGGACGGTCTGGAGAGGTTTGACCGGGTGGCCTCCTTGGCCAAGGCCCACGGCGCAGCCCTGGTGGCCTTGGCCATCGACGAGGAGGGGATGGCCAAGACCCAAAAGCGGAAGGTAGAGGTGGCCCTCCGCATGTACGAGCGCCTCACCGAGCACCACGGGTTCCGTCCGGAGGACCTGCTCTTTGACCTCCTCACCTTCCCCATCACCCAAGGGGACGAGGAGACCAGGCCTTTGGCCCGGGAGACGCTCTTGGCCATAGAAGAGCTGAGGGGGAGGCTTCCTGGGGTGGGGTTCGTCCTAGGGGTTTCCAACGTCTCCTTCGGCTTAAAACCCAAGGCCCGCCGGGTGCTGAACTCGGTTTTCCTCGATGAGGCCCGCAAGAGGGGGCTCACCGCGGCCATCGTGGACGCGGGGAAGATCCTGCCCATAAGCCGGATTCCTGAGGAGGCCTACCGCATGGCCTTGGACCTCATCTACGACCGCCGAAAGGAGGGGTACGATCCCCTGTTCGCCTTTATGCGCTTTTTTGAGGAGCACCAGGAGGCGCTGGCCGAGGACAAGGAGGCCTTCCAGACCCTTCCGGTGGAGGAGCGGCTGAAGCGCCGGATCCTCGAAGGGAGGCGGGTGGGCCTGGAGGCGGATCTGGAAGAGGCCCTTGGGCGGCTTTCCCCCCTGGAGATCATCAACGGCCCCCTCCTTGCGGGGATGAAGGAGGTGGGGGAGCTTTTCGGGGCGGGGAGAATGCAGCTCCCCTTCGTTTTGCAGGCGGCGGAGGTGATGAAGCAGGCGGTGGCCTACCTCGAGCCCCGGATGGAGAAAAAGGGCGAGGGCAAGGGGAAGCTCGTCCTGGCCACGGTCAAGGGGGATGTGCACGACATCGGGAAGAACCTGGTGGACATCATCCTGACCAATAACGGCTACACCGTGTACAACCTGGGCATCAAGGTCCCCATCGAGGAGATGCTCAAGGCGGTGGACGAGGTCCGGCCTCACGCCCTGGGGATGAGCGGGCTTCTGGTCAAAAGCACCGTGGTCATGAAGGAGAACCTGGAGTATATGCGGGAGCGGGGGTACACCCTTCCCGTGATCCTGGGTGGGGCGGCCCTGACCCGCTCCTACGTGGAGGAGCTCCGGGCGATCTACCCCCAGGTCTACTATGCGGAGGATGCGTTTGAGGGCCTGGCCCTGATGGAGGAGATCACCGGCCACCGCCCGCCTCTTCTTACCCAGAGGCGGGTCGGCCCGGCCAGGCGAAAGGAGGCCCCACCCCCGAAGGCCAAGCCCGTGGGCCCCGCGTCTGACCTGCCCCGCCCGCCCTTCTTTGGGGTGCGGCTTGAGGAGGACTTGGACCTGGCCACCATCGCGCACTATGTGAACCGGCTGGCCCTTTACCGCGGGCAGTGGGGGTTTTCCCGTGGGGGGCTTTCCAAGGAGGAGTGGGAGGCCTATGTGAGAAAGGAGGCCGACCCCATCTTCAAGCGCCTTCTCGAGGAGGCCATGCGGGAGGGCTGGCTCAGTCCCCGGGTGCTTTACGGCTTCTTCCCCGTGGCCAGGGAGGGGGAAAGCCTTTTGGTCTTCGACCCCAGGACAGGGGAGGTTTTAGAGGCTTTCCACTTCCCCAGGCAACAAGGCGGGGGGCTGAGCCTGGTGGACTATTTCCGGCCCCGCCACGCCCCACCTTTAAAGGACGAGGAGGCTTGGCTTCCTGGCTTTGCTCAAGGAGCGCGGGACGTCCTGGGCGTGCAGCTTGTGACCATGGGGGAGGAGCCCAAGCGGAAGGCCGAGGCCCTTTACCAGACGGGCCGCTACCAGGACTATCTTTTTGTCCATGGCTTCTCTGTGGAGATGACGGAGGCCTTGGCGGAGTACTGGCACAAACGGATGCGGCAGATGTGGGGGATTGCGGGAGAGGATGCCCCAGAGATCCGCAAGCTGTTCCAGCAACACTACAGAGGGGCCCGTTACTCCTTTGGCTACCCGGCCTGCCCTGACCTTTCTGATCAGGCCAAGTTGGACCGGCTCATGGGGTTTGCCCGGGTGGGGGTGCGGCTTACGGAAAACTTCCAACTGGATCCTGAACACAGCACCAGCGCCATCGTGGTCCACCACCCCGAGGCCCGGTACTTCAACGTCTAGACCCACCAAAGGAGGGGCCAGTTGAGAAAGGCGGGGGTCACCGCCTTTTCCCTTAAAGGGGAGTGCGATCCTGGACCCGGATGGCCTCGGGGGGTTCCGCCACCAGGAGGACGTTCCCAAGATAGCCCTTTGCCCTGGGCCCCTGGAAGATCCGGTCCAGGTGCATCCCATACACCCTGGGCTTCTTTGGGGCGGCATGGCGTAGATCTTTCCCTTTAGGATGGGAAGGTGGTGGGGGTTTACGCAAGGGCGCGGGGCTTGGGCCTTAAGCCCGTTCTTTTAGAGTCTCTGGGTGCGCGGACCCCCTTTGGCCGGCTCTCCCTTCTGGGCCTTGGTCCACGACACCGCCTCGAGGTCTGGGAGGGGCGGCTTTATCTCGACGGAAGGCGGGTGGGGTCGGCTCTGGACCTCTTCGCCCACCTGCAAAAGGGACTTGGTAGGGGTTTTTTCCCA
>NZ_PSMQ01000020.1:0-26206 GCF_040290245.1 Thermus sp. | reverse complement strand
GAGCGGGTCTTGGAGGCCAAGGAGGAGGTGGGGCTTGGTTGAGCTTTCCGGGACAGGTCTGCCCAAGGTGCGCCGCGAGGCGGGCGTGGAGCTGAGGAAGGCGCGCCTTAGCGACGTGGACCAGATCCACGCCCTCATCCGCCACTGGGCGGAGCGGGGGCTTATGCTCTTGCGCAGCCACAGCCACCTGTACGAGAACATCCGGGATTTTCACGTCCTCGAGGACGAGGAGGGTCACGTGGTGGGGGTGGCTGGCCTGCACGTGCTCTGGCGGGATCTGGCCGAGATCCGAGGGCTGGCCGTGCACCCAGACCGCCAGGGGCAGGGCCTGGGCCGGTGGCTCGTTCTGGCCTGCGAGCGGGAGGCCCGGGATCTGGGCCTGCCCAAGGTCTTCGCCTGGACCCTCCAGGTGGGGTTCTTCAAGGGCCTGGGGTACCAGGTGACCACCCGCGAGGCCCTTCCCCCCAAGGTCTGGAGCGAGTGCAACGCCTGCCCATTTTACGAGAACTGTCGGGAGATTGCCGTCATCAAGCACTTTGCCCCGCCCCCCTTTGGGGGCTAGAATGGCCGGGATGGGCAGCCTGAGCCTGAGGGAGGAGGAATGATCGGCGTGAAAGAGCGCGCGGTCTTGGTGCTGGAAGACGGCACCGTCTGCCACGGCTACGCCTTCGGGGCCCGGGGAAAGACGGTGGGGGAGGTGGTGTTTAACACCGCCCAGACGGGCTACCAGGAGATCATGACCGATCCCAGCTACCACGGGCAGATCGTGGTCATGACCTACCCCCACCAGGGGAACTATGGGGTCAACGTCTACGACATGCAGTCCAACCGGCCCTGGGTCAAGGGGTTTGTGGCCAAGGAGTTTAGCCGGTACGCCTCGGGGCCGAGGAGGCAGCAGACCCTGGGTGAGTTCATGGAGTTCTACGGGGTGGTGGGGATCGAGGGGATAGACACCCGGGCTTTGGTGCGGAAGATCCGGGAAGGAGGGGTTTTGAAGGGGGTCATCGCCCATGCAAGCCTCTACGGCAGCCCCGGCCACGCCTTTACGCCGGAGGAGCTTAAGGCCCTAAAGGAGGAGGCCCGCGCCTGGACGGACATAGACGGCCGGGACATGACCCCGGAGGTGACCACCCCCTTGCCCTACGCCTGGCCCACGCTCAGGACCGGGCGGCGGATCGTGGTCATGGACTTCGGCATCAAGCACGCCATCGTGGAGAACCTGGCCGCCATGGGGTTTGAGGTCATCGTGGTCCCGGGCAAGACCCCTCCAGGCCAGATCATGGCCCTGGAGCCCCACGGCTTGTTCGTCTCCAACGGCCCGGGGGATCCTTCCATGCCCAGGTACGCCCACGAGACCCTCTGGCGGCTCATGGGGCTTCTCCCCACCTTCGGCATCTGTCTGGGCCACCAGCTTCTGGCCCTGGCCGCAGGGGGTAGGACCTACAAGATGAAGTTCGGCCACCGGGGGGCGAACCACCCGGTGAAGAACCTCCTCACGGGCAAGGTGGAGATCACGAGCCAGAACCATGGCTACGCGGTGGACATCGAGTCCTTGAAGGAGTTCCGGCCCACCCATGTCAGCCTGAACGACGGCACCCTCGAGGGCATGGCCCACATCCGCTACCCGGTCTTTTCCGTCCAGTACCACCCGGAGGCCGCCCCGGGACCCCACGATGCCCTGTACCTCTTCGGGCGCTTTTTAGAGGAGGTGGAGGCCTTCCACGGGGTCACGGGCCTGCCCGTGGACAAGCTCCGCCCCGACGCCCAGGGGGTCTGATCGATGCGCCTCTCCTCGAGGCTGCCCCCGGGGCCCCCACCCTCCAAAGTAGAGAAACCCTGGCCGGTCCACCCCCGTCTGGACAAGGGGCCACCCTAGGGCTCAGGCAGCTTTCCAGTGGTACAATCAGGGGCATGGATCTTCTCTACACGCTTCTCATTCTCCTTTACCTGGGCGTGGCGGGCCTTTTGGTCTACTTGGTCCTGGCGCAGGAGCCAAGGCAGGGCGCGGGGGATCTGATGGGCGGCTCCACCGATCTTTTCAGCGCCCGGGGGGTGACGGGGGGGCTTTACCGCCTCACGCTCATCCTAGGGGTGGTCTTCGCCGCCCTGGCCCTCGTCCTAGGGCTCTGGCCTAGGTAGGCATTTTTCACAACCCCTGGCCTTTTTCCAGAGGGTGGATGCCGCCCTCTACCAGGCCAAGGGGAAGGGCCGAAACCGGGTGGTCATCGCGTCCGATACCCCACCCCCTTAAGGACCTCCTGCGCGGTTTCCTTTTCCTTTCGGCTGGCAAAGCCCAGCCGGATGGCCCCGCCCTCGTCCCGGATGGCCAGGACCTCGATGTCCTTGATGTTCACCCCCGCCTCCCCCAAGGCGGTGGCGATGCGGGCGAGCTCCCCGGGCCGGTCCGGGACCTGGACCACCAGGTCGTGCATCTCGGGCAGGAGGCTCCGCCGGACGATGGGCAGGCTATCCCGGGTGCGCTTGGCCTCCTCCGCGGCCTTTAAGAGCCCTTCCGGGTCTTCCAGGAGGGTTTCCAGGTGTAGGAGGAGCCCCTTTAGGTCTTCGATGGCTTCCTTTAGGGCCTCCTTGTTCTCCACCACCATGTCCCGGCTCATCCTGGGGCTTCCCGAGGCCACCCGGGTGAGGTCGCGAAACCCCCCGGCGGCCAGAAACATGAGAAGCTCCCGGTCCTTGTCCTTGGCCACTAAGAGGTTGAGGGCCACCGCCAGGAGGTAGGGGAGGTGGGAGACCCGGGCCACCAGGCGGTCGTGGAGGTCCGGAGGCAGCAGGACGGGGTAGGCGCCCAGGGCCTCCACCAGGCCTTTTAAGGCCTCGAGGTCGGCTTTCGGGGTTCTTTCCGTGGGGGTGAGGACCCAGACGGCGTTTTGCAAAAGGCCCGCATGGGCGTTTTCCACCCCTGCCCGCTCGCTTCCCGCCATGGGGTGCCCCCCCACGTAGCGCGGCAGGGTGGCCTCCAGGGTTTGGACCACCCGGCCCTTTACGCTTCCCACGTCGGTGAAAAGCGTCTTGGGCGAGGCGTACCCGGCCAGTTCCCGGCCCAGCCCCTCCAAGGCCCCCACGGGGGCGGCCAGGACCGCCAGGTCCAGATCCGCCACCCAGGGCCCCAGGGCGGGGTGGACCCGGTCCGCCACCCCCAGGGCCAAGGCGGCCTCGAGGGCCTTTGGGTCCTGGTCGTAGGCGTGGACTTCTTCCACCAAAAACCGCTCCTTAAGCCCCAGCGCCACGCTCCCTCCCAAAAGGCCCACGCCGAAGATCCCGACCCTGGGGTAGAGGGGTTTCATCTGGGGGTGTAGGCGCCCTCGAGGGAGCGGCCCAGGGCCTTCACCAGGGCCCGCACCCTGTTCATGAGCTCGGCGAACTCGTGCTCGTGGAGCTGCTGGGCTGCGTCCGAAAGCGCTTTTTCCGGCTCGGGGTGGGTTTCCACGATGATCCCATCCGCCCCCGCGGCAAGCCCGGCCAGGGCGAGGGGGGTGACCCACTCCCGCTTTCCAGCCGGGTGGGAAGGATCGATCCAGACGGGGAGGTGGGTCCAGCTTTTCAGAACGGGGACGGCGGAGACGTCCAGGGTGAACCGGGTGGCCTTTTCAAAGGTGCGGATGCCCCGCTCCACCAGGATGACCTGCATATTCCCCCGGGCGAGGATGTACTCCGCGCTCATTAAAAACTCCTCCAGGGTCATGCTCATGCCCCGCTTGAGGAGGACCGGCTTGCCTGCCTCCCCCACCGCCTGAAGCAGGGGGAAGTTCTGGGCGTTTCGCGCCCCGATCTGTAGCGCGTCTACATACTCCGCCACAAGCTCCACCTGGTCCGGCGAGAGGACCTCGGTAACCACGGGCAAGCCGGTTTCCTTTCGGGCCTCCGCCAGGATTTTAAGCCCCTCCACCCCCAGGCCCTGGAAGGCGTAGGGGCTGGTCCGGGGTTTAAAGGCCCCGCCCCTGAGCATCTGCCCCCCATGTTTTCTGACATACCGGGCCGCGGTGAGGGTCTGTTCGTACGACTCCACCCCACAAGGGCCCGCGGCCACCATCACATGCCCGCCCCCCGTCTTGCCCGTGGGGAACTCGAGCACCGTGGGAAAGGGCTGGACCTCGAGGCTCGCCAGCTTATAGGGTTTGCTGATGGGGATGACCTCCGCCACCCCGGGTAGGGCCCGGAAGTGCTCCATCAGTTCTGGCGTGGGCCCCTTTCCAATGGCCCCGATCAGGGTCCGCTCCTCCCCTCGGGAGACGTGGGGCCGGTACCCGACCTGTTCGATCTCCCGGATGACCCCTTCGATCTCGTTTTCCGTGGCTTCCCGTTTCATTACGATGAGCATCTCCCCCTCCTTAGAAACGCTTTGGGCGCCCCTTTGGGGGCGCCCTGCCGCAGAACGGTTCTATGCGGGCCAGAGGGCGCCCCGCCCGGGATAATAAAACCCAAACCGGTGCCCCCCTCTCCGCATATTGCCCCTGAGTTTAGAGGCCGGAGGCACGCCTGTCAAGGGGCGGCCCCATTAAGCCTCAGGCAGGAGGACCACCTCGGCCCCCGTGGGGTCAAGGAGCCTTCCCGCCGCCACGCCCTTGGGTGCGCGGAAGGTGTAGCTCAGAAGGCCTGTGGCCCCCTCCGGGGCTCTTCGCCTTCCCGCCCAGAGGTTGGCTCCCACGTGGTGATGGTATCCGTCCCAGGCGAAGAACAAGGCCCCGGGGTAACTTCTTAGCGTGACCGACATGCCCAGGGTTTCTCCAAAAAAGGCCTCTGCTTGGGCCAGATCCTCCACGTGGAGGTGGATGTGGCCGAGCCGGGTCCCTGGGGGGAGGGTTTTCGGAGTCTTGCCCTCCTGGACCAAGGCCTTCAGGTCCAGGGGCAGGGTAAACATTAAAGGCCCTTTCCGGGGCCACTCCCCCTGGGGGCGGTCGCGGTAGAGCTCGAGGCCGTTCCCCTCGGGGTCGCGGAAGTATAAGGCCTCTGAGACCCCGTGGTCCGCCGCGCCTTCGAAGTAGGCCCCCGCCTGGTGAAGGCGAAGGAGAAGCCCACCAAGCGCGGTCCGGTCGGGCACGAGAAGGGCGAAGTGGTAAAGCCCCACCGAGGGGTAGGGCCTTAAGGGGGCCTGGGGGTCGTGAAGGAGCGTCAGGGTGAAGGTCTGGCCTTCCGGGAAAAGACGGTAGAGGGGAGGGTCGGCTTCGAGGCGAAGGCCCAGGGTGTTCTGATAAAAACCCAGCATCCCCTCCAGGTTCCGTACCCGGAGGGTCAAGGAGAGGAGGCGTTCCTTCATCCCAAGGCCTTTTCCACCCGGTGGAGGGTCCAGAGGAAGCCCGCCACAGGCGGAATGTGAAGGAGGCTCAGGGCCAGCCGGGTGCTCCCCTCTTCCGTGGCGGCGAAGGGCGCGAAGGCCAAGAGGAGGAAGACCAGGAGGGCAAGGCCCTGGAAAAGGGGAAAGGCCTTCGGCGTCCTCTGGCGGAGGGGGGCATAGAGGGCCAGACCCAAGAGCATGGGGAGAACGGTCAGGAGGGCGACGTTCGCCCAGCCCACCTCCTGGGTTCCCTGGCCTGGGGGGCTGACCTCAAAGGGCACCCCAAGGAGGCGGGCCAGGCCATAGAGGAGCAGGTTGGCCAGGAGGGCGAGCCCTGTGGCCCTAAGGCCAAACCGCCAAAGGAGGCCAAGAGGGGATTGAGCGGTGCGCATGGCTTAGGAGACGACTTTTTCGGCCTTCACCACCTGGGTGTCCACGCTAAAGCGGACCTCGTCCCCCACGAGCAACCCGCCGGCCTCGAGGGCCATGTTCCAGGTGAGGCCGAAGTCCTTGCGGTTTAGCCTCCCCTCAAAGTGGGCGGCGAGGCGCTCGTTCCCCCAGGGGTCCTTCACGGGGCCCTGGGTTTCCACCTCAAAGGCCATAGGCCGGGTGACGCCGCGGATGGTCACCTCCCCCTCCACCCGGTAACGGCCTTCGCCCAAGGGGGTAATCCTCTCGCTCTTGAACACGATCTCTGGGTGGTTCTCCGCGTCCAAAAAGTCGGGGGAGCGCAGGTGGTTGTCCCGATCCGGCACGCCGGTGTAGATGCTCTTGGCGTCCAGCCGGGCTGTCACCCGGAGGGGCTTTCCGCTTTCGTCCGTCTCCACGTACCCCTCCTTTAGGCGGATCGTCCCCTTCACGGTGGCGATCATCATGTGCCGCACGGAGAACTCGATGCTCGTGTGGGCCGGGTCGAGGTTCCAGCGCATCCTCCACCTCCGGCCCTAGTGTACCCCACTCAGTATATTTTATCAAGCACTATGGTGGCCATAGTATACGGGCCTCGAGGCATTCCCCCTGGGCGCTGAACCACCGCTCGCCCAGCTTTAGGAAGAGCCCCAGTTCCGAGCAGTAGGAGAGCTGCTTCCTGGCCTCTTTTTTTAAGAGCTGGTTCCAGGTGTAGGTGCCCTCCGTGTAGTAGGCTTCCGTCTCGGGGTCGGTGTAGGCGGCAAACCCTTGGAAGAACCGGCCCAGCTGGAACTCTATCCGCACAGGCCTGTTCGTGACCGAGTTGATAAACTCCACCACCCCCTGGTCCCAAGGGGCAAGGAGAAGGAGATGCCGCCCGGCCTTGTCCTCCACCTCCACCACGCGAATCAGGCCCAGAAGGACCAGGGCCAAGGCGGCAAAACAGACCCCTGGCCGCAGGCTGGGCCGGTAGGGGCTCATTTCAACGCGCCCGCCTCGCGGAAGTAGCGCAAAGCCCCCTCATGGTAAGGGATGGTCCCCTTCACGAACTTGACCGCGTTCTCGAGGGTGGTCTCCCTGGCCGCAGCCACGGCGCTTCTCAGGCTGGCCAGGTTCTCAAACGCGGCCTTGGTCAGGGCGTAGGCCACCTCCTCGGGCATGGAAGCGGGGCAGACAAAGAGGTTCCAGAAGGAGAGGGTGGGGGTGTCGGCCCGGGTTCCGTAGACCGCCTTGGACACCACACCCACCTCCGCCAGGCCGGGGAAGCGGCGCTGGAAGACCTGGGCCACGGTGCTCTTGGCGTCTATGGGGACAAGGTAGATCCGCTGCCCCTTCCGGGCGAGGCTGGAGGCGAGCTCCGTGACCGCGGCCGTAGGAAGGCCCCCAGACCAGAAGAAGGCATCTAGATTGCCTTCCGAAAGGGCGTTGGCGCTCTCCTGCGCCCCCAGCCGCTCCTGTTTGGAAAAGTCCTTGGGGCTGATCCCCGTGGCCTGGAGAACGAGAAGGGCCTCCACTTCCGTGCCCGAGCCCGGGGCCCCGGTGGATACCCGCTTCCCTTTCAAATCCTGTAGAACCCGGATTCCCGAGCCCTCCTTGGTCACGATGTGCAGGTAGTTGGGGTACATGGCGAAGAGGACGCGGATGGTTTTGGCGGGCTTGTCCTTGAACCGCTCATGGCCCCCGGTGTAGGCGAGGTAGGCGGAGTCGGGCAGGGTGGTGGCGCAGTAGTAGGTGCCAGACCTGGGGTCAGTGCGGTTTTCCAGAAGGAGGAGGTTGTCGATGGAAGCGGCGGTCTGGATGGCCTGGGCCTCGGCCACCCCAGCTTTGTTCCAGATCTCGGCCAGGGTGGTGCCGAAATAGAAATACACTCCCCCTACCCCGCCCGTTCCGATGACCACCTTGGGCTTTTGGGCTAGGCCCGTGCCCACCAGCAAGGCAAGTGCCGATAGGATGATCCGTTTCATTCCGCCTCCTTTCCCTTCCACCCTACCCAGGCGCTTAGGCCTGGGTCAAGCCCTTGCGGAAGAAGAAAAGGCCTAGGAGCAGGGCAACCAGGTTAATCCATAAAACTGGTACGAAAAGCCCCACCGCCAAGAGCCCCAGCGCCCAGGCCTCCCAACGGGCAAGGGGCCTCCGGGTATGCCCCGCCCCGGAAGCCGAGAGGTAGACGATCCCTATCAGTGTGAAGAGGAACCGTTCTAAAATCAGCGGCCAGGCCTGGCCTGGGGGCATGGTCTCTAAAACAGGCAGGAGGAGTAGGGCGGTGCTGGGAAAGGACAGGAGGAAGAGAAAACCGATGAAGTATTTGGCCAGGGCCACCCGGGCGGCGTAGATCCCTGTGCGCAAGGGGTCTGTACCGAAAACGCTGGCCGCGGCGTAGGCGGACAGGGCCACCGGGGGGGTCACGTCGGCCAGGGTGGCGTAGTAGAAGAGGAACATGTGGGTGGCATAGATGGCCGCCTGTTCGGGTATCCCGTTTTGTTTCGCGAGGAGGATGATGGCGGGGGCGGTAAGGGCCGAGGTGATCACGTAGGTGGCCGTGGGGGGGACGCCCATGCCTAGGACGAGGCTGAAAAGGGCGGTGATCAGGGTGGCCAGGAGGAGGTTTTCCCCGGCCACCTGGGTCAGGAGTTGGCTAAACTTGGAGGTGAGGCCAGAGATGACCATCATGGCAAAGATGAGGTTGGCTGCGGCGACGGCCGCGCCGATGGGGAGGAGGGTTTTAAAGCCCTCCTCGAGGCCGTCGAGAATGGGTTTGAACCCCTTGGGCCTTAAGGTGGGGTCCAGGTAGGCGAGGAGAATGAAGGCCACAAGGGCCAGACTGGCCGCAGTTCGCACCTCGTAGCCCAGGTAGAGGAGGAGGATGATGAGGAGGATGGGGAGGAAGATAGGGCTATACCGGAGGATGTACCACCCTCGAGCCATCCCCAAGGGGGTTTCTACGGGACGAAGGCCCGCCCTTCGGACGTAAAACTCGTTGAAGCTCAAGACGGCGGTGAGGTATAAAAGAGCTGGAACGATCGCCATCGCCGCGATTTTTAAATAGGGTATCTGTAAGATCTCTGCCATGATGAAGGCGATGCTCCCCAGGACGGGAGGGGTGATGATGGCGATTGTTCCGGCTGTGGCGGCAATGCCAGAAGCGATGTGGACGTCGTACCCCGCCCGGGCATAAAGGGATTTGGTTAAAGTAGATACGAACTGGGTGTCTGCAGCGCCCGACCCGGAGAACATCCCCATGAAGATCCCCGCGATACCCGTGACGCGACCTGGCGTGGCTGGGCTTTTCCCCACCAAGGCCATGGCCAGATTGGCCACGACCCGCCCCAGGCCCAAGGCCCCGATCATCCCGGAAAGCAGGGTGAAGTAGACCAGATACTTGGCGGAAACCCCGGTGATGAGCCCGTAGATCCCGGCCTCGGTCTCATTGAAGGTTTTGCCCAGGAGAAGATCGATCCCCTGCCGGCTGCCCCGGAAGGCCCCGGGGAAGAGGTCGGCATAGAGGTTGTACCCGAAGAAGAAGAGGACCAAGACGGGCATCACCGGGCCCAGAAGCCGGTAGACGATCCCCAGGACCAGCATGATGAGGGCAAAGGACATCCCCATGTCCCAGGGCTCGGGCAGAACCGCCCGATAGACGAGGGCTTCAAAGTAGCGCGCCTGGTAGAAGGTGGGAAGAAAAGCAAGGAGGGCGGCGATAAGATCCGCTCCCCGGTGCCACCTGGGAAAAAGGGCCGGGAGGACCGCCGCGCCCCAGGCCAAAAGCCCAAACAGTTTGACCTCGAGGCCCACCTTAAGCCCAGGCACCTGGGGAAAAAGGAACTGGAAGAGGGGGATGAGGGAGGCGAGGAAGAAGACCCAGGAACCCAGGGTGCGCTTCATGGGCCGGAAAAAGCTGATAAGATACCCCCCCAGGAGGAGGAAGAGAACGTGCACGCTCCTTTGGAGCTGGATAATGTCCAGAAGGGGTATCTCCGCCTTGGCCAGGGGGGTAAAGGGGTGGAGAACCAGGTAAAGGCTGTAAAGGGCACCCAGGATCAGAACGAAACGGGCCAGACGGTAGAGGAAAGAGGCGGAGGAAGGGATGGCCTCCAGGTGTTCCATATCTCCTCCAAAGCCCCCAAAAGGAACCCGGGGGGCAAGGGTTAGCGGATCGCGCCGACTTCTTTCAGGTACTTCTCCGCCCCGGGGTGGAAGGGGATGGGAAGCTTGCCGTAGAGTCTGGCCGTGGCCTCGAGGCTCGTGTCCTTGGCCGCCGCCACCGCGGTGCGGAGGGTCTGGAGGTTGGAGAAGACCGCCTTCATCATGCCGTAGGCCACCTCCTCCGGCAGGGAGGCGGGGCAGGCCACCACGTTCCCCGTGTTCAAGCCGGGGACATCGCTGCGGGTTCCATAGATGCTCTTGGAGACGAGGGTGGGCTCTACCAGGCCAGGGAAGCGCTTCAGGACCACCTGGGCCGTGGTGCTCTTGGGGTCTATGGGGACGAGGTAGATCCGCTCCCCTTTCCGCTGCAAGGTCTGGGAGAGCTCCACGATGCTCGAGGTGGGCACCCCGCCCACCCAGAAGAAGGCGTCCAGGGTACCCTCGGCCAGGGCCTTGGCCCCCTCGGCCACGGGAAGGCGCTCCCGTTTGGCAAAGCTTTCCGGCTTAACCCCTGCCCCCTGAAGCACGAGGAGGGCGAGGTTTTCGGTGGAGGAGCCGGGCTGCCCCGTGGAGACCCGCTTCCCCTTTAGGTCCTGCACCACCTTAATCCCCGACTTCTCGGTGGTCACGAGGTGAACAAAGGAGGGGTACATGTAGAAAAGGACCCGCTGTTGGTCAGCCTTCTTGGGCCTAAAGCGGGGTTCCTCCCCGGTGTAGGCCACATAGGCGGAGTCGGTGGTGGTGAGGGCGCAGTAATAGGTGTGGCCTGCCGGGTCGGTGCGGTCCCTTAGGAGCTGAAGGTTATCGTAGGACCCTCCAGTTTGGACCGGCTGGGCCTCGGCCACCCCAGCCTTGTTCAGAATATCCGCCAGGGCGGTTCCATAGTAGAAGAAAACCCCTCCGGTGCTTCCCGTTCCGATCACGACTTTGGCCTTCTGAGCAAAGGCCAGGCCCAGTCCCAGGATTCCGAGGGCGATCAGGAGTCTTCTCACGGGCACCTCCTGCATAGGTTTGCGCTTTTACGCTACAAGCCCCCCGGGTGGGTGTCAAGAGATGCGACTGACCGGTCAGTCCGATTAGAATCAGGGGGTGCTGGCCTTGGCCCTTTTGCAAGACCCCGGTTACCGCGCCTACTGGCTGTCCCTTTTGGCCTCCCAGCTGGGTACCTGGATGCAGTCCGCGGCCCAGGCTTGGCTGGTTTTGCTCCTTACGGGCAGCGCGGAGCGTCTAGGGTTGGTGGTGGCCTTTCAGTTCCTGCCCTCGCTGCTTCTCTCCCTCCCCGCCGGGGTCTTGGCGGATCGGTATCCTAGGCGACGGCTTTTGCTTTTCACCCAGGGCGGGATGGCTTTCTTGGCTTTTTTAATGGCCTTTTTGATCCTCTTTGGCCGGATTCGCTATGGGCACGTCCTGGGGTTTGCCCTCCTCTACGGGGCCATGAACGCCCTGGATCTTCCGGTGCGTCAGGCCTACACCGTGGAGCTCGCCGGGCGGGAGCGGTATCCTGGGGCCATCGCGCTAAACTCCTTCGGCTTTAACCTGAGCCGCCTTCTCGGCCCCGTCGTGGGCGGGGTGCTGATCGCCCAATACGGGGTGGGGGTGGCCTTTTTGCTCAATGCCCTTTCCTTTGTACCGCTTCTATTCATCCTTCTGGGAAAGGAAGACGCAAGCCCCGCGGAAGATGCGCGTCGCCCCTTCCTCAAGGAGGGGTTGGAGGGTCTTCGATACGTCTGGGAAACCCCCCGGGTCCGGTTTGTGGTGGGGGTGGTCTTCCTCACCAGCCTTTTCGTCATGAACTTCCAGACCCTGGTCCCCGCCTACGCCCGGCTGGCTCTAGGGCTTTCCGCAACGGGGTATGGAGCGCTTCTTTCCGCAGTGGGCCTGGGGGCCCTGGTTGCCGCTTTGGGGATGGCCTTAAGGGGCAGGCCCAGCCTGGCCTGGGTGGTGGGGGGCGGGGTGCTCCTGGGCCTCGTTCACCTGGCCCTGGCCCTCAAGCCCTCCCCGGCTTGGGCGGCTTTTTTCTTTGCCTTGGGCGGATTTGCGATGATCAGCGTCCTCATCAACGCCAACACCGCCGTTCAGCTGGAGGTCCCGGACCGGCTGCGAGGCCGGGTGATGTCGGTTTACTCCCTCTTCCTTTTGGGCACCGGGCCTCTGGGGGCCTACCTCACCGGGGCCCTGTTTGATCGGCTGGGCGGGGGGGCAGCGGCGGGGGTTTTGGGCGGTCTGGCCCTCCTGGGCCTTTTTTTCTGGCTCAGGGCTGCCACTCCTCGGGTCTAGGCCCAAGCCCCAGCCGCCAGGCCACCCCCTTCGCCACCCGCTCCCCCGCCCGACCGTCCCCATAGGGGTTCTTGGCCCTCCTCATCCGGGCGAGCTCCTCCGGGTTTTCCAGAAGCTCGGCCACCGCCCGAAAAACCCCCTTAGGCCTGGTTCCGGCCAGCCTTAAAATGCCCGCCTCGAGGCCTTCCGGCCTTTCCGTGACGTTCCTCAAGACCACCACCGGCACCCCTAAAGCCGCCCCCTCCTCCTGTAGGCCCCCCGAGTCGGTGACGATGAGGAGGCTTTGTTTGAGGAGGGCAGCCATGGGGCCGTACGCCAAGGGGTCCAGGAGGACGAAGTTTTTTACCCCTTGGAGGACGGGGAAGACCGCCTCCCGCACCACGGGGTTCAGGTGGACGGGGTAGACGAAGGTGAGGCCAGGAAAGGCCAGGGCCACTTGCCTCAAGGCCTCGGCCAGGTCTTTTAAAATAGGCCAGTTCTCCCGCCGGTGCAGGGTGACGGTCACATAGGGCCCAGGGGGAAGCCCTTCGGGAAGGCGTCCTTTTTCCGCGGCGAGGAGGATGGCGTCCACGCCCGTCTGGCCCGTGACTAAAATGGTTTCCCGCGGCTTGCCCTCCTTTAGGAGGTTGTCCCGGGCCAAGGGGGTGGGGGCGAGGTCCAGGTCGGTAAGCACGTCCGTGAGGCGGCGGTTGGCCTCCTCCGGGAAGGGCTCCTTCAGGCTTCCGCTCCGGAGGCCCGCCTCCACGTGCCCTACGGGAAGGCCCTCGAGGAAGGCCGCCCAGGCCACGGCGAAGGTGGTGAGGGTGTCCCCATGGACCAGGACGTAGTCCGCCCTCATCTCCTTAAGAGCCCTGGCCGCCTGGGGGAGGATGCGGGCGGCCAGCCCCGGAAGGGTCTGCCGTTCCGTCATCACGTCCAGGTTACGGTGGGCGGGAAGGTCAAAGAGGGATAGCGCCTGAAGGAGCTGTTCCCGGTGCTGGCCGGTGAGGAGGACGAGGGGTTCAATTCCATGGATTTTTTCCATGGCTAGATAGACGGGGGCCATCTTAGTGGCCTCGGGCCGGGTTCCAAACGCCAAGACAACGCGTTTCATTCCTTGGCCTCTTTAAGGAGCGCCCTCAGGCGCCGGTACGTGACCCAGCCCAGCCCCGTCAGGATGGTCAAGGCGGTGGTTAGGATGGACTCGAGGGGCACCCGCAAGTAAAGCATGGCCAGGAGATTGAAGGCCAAAGCCAGTCCCCAGAGGAAAAAGGCAACCCGCCTTTGGGAAAACCCCCGCTTTAAAAGGGCGTGGTGGATGTGGTCCTTGCCCGGGGTGGCAAGGGGGTTCTGGCCCCTCATGAGCCTGCGGATGACCACCTGGGTGGTGTCCAGGATGGGCAGCAGAAGGAAGAGGGCGGGGGGCAAAAGGCCCAGGAGGGTGGTGACCTTGAGGTTTCCCAAGAGGGCGGTGGCGGCCAGGGCATAGCCCAAGAAGTAGGCCCCCGCGTCCCCGAGGATGATGCGGCTGGGGTGGAGGTTGTGCCGCAAAAACCCCAAGGTGGCCCCGGCCAAGGCGGCGAGGACCAGGGTGCCTGCCGCCCAGTATGGGTGGAGGGCGGAGACCGCCAGGAGGCTCATGGCGCTGATAAAGGTTATGCCCCCGGCCAGGCCGTCCAGGCCGTCCATCAGGTTCAGGGCATTGGTGATGCCCACTACCCAAAGCCATGTAAGGAAGAGGCTCAAAAGGGGGTCCAGGGTGCCGCCGAAGGCGGTTTCAAACCGGATGCCCGTGGCCACGAGGAGGAAAGCGGCCAGGCTCTGGACGAACAGACGAAAAAGCGGAGGCAGGCCGAACTGATCGTCTATGAAGCCCACCAGAACAAGCCAGCTGCCCCCCAGGAGGATGGCCAGGACCTGGATCTGGACCTCGGCGATGAGGATAGGCCTGAGCAGGGTCGCGAGGACCAGGGCCAAGACCACCCCCGCATAGACTGCGAGCCCCCCCGCGTTGGGCAAAGGGGTGGTGTTGAGGCGGCGCTCGTTGGGCTGGTCAGCCCAGCCCACCTTAAGGGCAAAGCGGCGCACGTACGGGATGAAGCGCCAGGTGGCGAAAAGGGCTAGGGCAAAGACCAAAAGAACGGTCAAAAACCCTGCCCCCCAGGGGTCGGCCACGCCGATGCGTCGCAGGAACTCGGTCATCTCGTCCCGTAGATGCGGTCCCCCGCGTCCCCTAGGCCGGGGACGATGTAGCCGTGGTCGTTCAGGCGTTCGTCCACCGCGGCCACCACCACCTCCACCGCGGGGTGGTCTCTGGCGATCCGCTCGAGGCCCTCAGGGGCGGCGATGATGGACATGAGCTTGACGTTTCTGGCCCCCTTTTCCTTCAGCAGAGAAAGGGCGTGGCTGGCGCTGCCCCCGGTGGCGAGCATGGGGTCCAGGAGGAAGACCCGGCGCTCTGCGATGTCGGAGGGAAGTTTGGCGTAGTACTGGACGGGGCTTAGGGTTTCGGGGTCCCGGTAGAGGCCGATGTGCCCCACCCGGGCGGCGGGGACGAGTTTCAAGATTCCCTCCACCATGACGAGGCCCGCCCTCAAAATGGCCACCAGGGCGAGCTTCTTTCCGGAAAGCACCCGGACCTTGGCCTTGGCCAGGGGGGTTTCCACCTCCTTCTCCTCGAGCTCGAGGTCCCTCATGGCCTCGTAGGCCATGAGGAGGGAGACCTCGCTCATGAGTTCCCGGAAGTCCTTGCTCCCCGTGCTTTTATCCCGGATATGGGCCAGCTTGTGCTGGACGAGGGGGTGGTCCACCAGGGTAATCCGCATCCCCAAAGAGGCTACCACAGCCCGGGGGGGGTGTGGAAGAAGCGCAAGGCCAAGGGCAGTTTTTCCGAAACGGCCTCGCTGAACCCCTGCTTGGCCTTGGTGCGGAACCAGACCAGGTCATGCAGATACGTCAGGGGAACCCAGAAGCGGAGCCGGGTCCAGACCTCCTGGGCCTTGGGGTAGGAGCGGACGATGCGGGCCAAGGCTTCATCCGAGGCTTCTCCCAGAAGATCCAGGCTTCCCGTCTTAAGGATGGCCAGGTCCCGGGCGGGGTCGTCCCCCCCGGCCCGGGCCCAGTCCACCAGGAAGATGGGGTCGCCGCTCATTGTACGTTGCACCAGGAGGTTTCCCGCCCACGGGTCCCGGTGGCAGAAGGCCTTTTCCAGCCCCGCCACCCGCTTGACCTCCTTGGCCAGGGCCAGAAGGAGGCCGCGGGCTTCCGGGAGGTCGGACAGGACCTCTAGGAACTGGTCCATCCGGGCCAGAAGGGCCTCCTCCGCCACCCTTCCCGGTTCGGGAAGGCGGTGAAGGGCTTGGAAATAGGCGGAGATGGCCCCAAGCAGGGCCGGGGTGAAGGCCTCTCGGGAAAAGGGCCGTCCAAAGAAACGCTTGAGGACGAGGAGGCCATGGTCTTCCACCTCCTGGACCCCCAAGACCATCCCGCCGTGCCCGGCCCGGGCCAGGTTTTTCGCCTCGAGCCAGGCCAGGTGCTTTTCCTCGGGGGCGTAGACCTTGTAGACCCGGTCCCTGGCCGCATAGACCCGGGCCTCAAACCCCCCCAGGGGCTCGAGGGATGCGAGAAGCCCCGCCAAGCTCACGAGGGTATTCTAAGGGGGTGGATCTTCGGTGTGAGGCCATGGTGAGCCCAGCGGACCCAGGGGGTTCGGGAAGGGCGGACGGGCCCCTTTTTGACCACGGGCTTTGTTCGGAAAGCAGCCTTTGACTTCATGCGGTCCCGTCTACCGGGTAGACTGGTCTACTAGGGGCCCGGGATCCCCCCGGTCGCCTCAGGAGGAAGGATGCGCGCACACATCATCACCTTCGGTTGCCAGATGAACGAGTACGACTCCCACCTGGTGGCGAGCGAGCTGGTGAGCCTGGGGTGGGAGCTCGTGGACTCGGTGGAGGAGGCGGAGTTCGTCCTGGTGAACACCTGTGCGGTCCGGGGCAAGCCGGTGGAAAAGGTCCGCGCCCTTTTGGGAAAGCTCCGCAAGGAGAAGGAACGCCGGGGCCTTCTCATCGGCCTCATGGGCTGTCTGGCCCAGTTGGACGAGGGGAAGCAGATGGCGGGTAGGTTCGGGGTGGA
Organism: Thermus sp.; assembly: GCF_040290245.1. Lineage (GTDB taxonomy): Bacteria > Deinococcota > Deinococci > Deinococcales > Thermaceae > Thermus_A. The sequence goes on along the minus strand of NZ_PSMQ01000020.1, from coordinate 9,978 downwards.
CATCCTCCTGGGCCCTGGGGCCCTGACCTCCTTGCCCGAGGCCTTGCAGGCGAACGAACGCTTCCAGGACCTCACCTTCCGCCGGGATCTTCTGGACTACATCCCCCCACCCCCCAAGGGGACGCTCTCCGCCCACGTGACCATCATCCGCGGGTGTAACCATCACTGCACCTACTGCATCGTTCCCACCACCCGGGGGCCGGAGGTCTCCCGCCACCCCGACCTCATCCTCCAGGAGATCGAGGCCCTAAGGCAGGCCGGGGTGGTGGAGGTGACCCTTCTTGGGCAGAATGTGAACTCCTACGGCAAGGACCAGCCGGGTTTTCCCAGCTTTGCCGACCTCCTCCGGATGGTGGGGAGGATGGGGATCCCCCGGGTGCGGTTCCTCACCAGCCACCCCATCAACTTCACCGACGACATCCTCGAGGCCATCGCCGAAACCCCCAGCATCTGCCGCTACATCCACCTTCCCGTCCAGTCCGGTTCGGACCGGATCCTGAGACGGATGGCCCGGGAGTACCGTCGGGGTTTCTATCTGGATCGGATCCGTAGAATCCGGGAGTACCTGCCAGATGCGGTGCTCTCTACCGACATTATCGTGGGCTTTCCCGGGGAGACAGAGGAAGATTTCCAGGAAACCCTTTCGCTTTACGACGAGGTGGGGTACGACCAAGCCTACATGTTCATCTACTCCCCCCGGCCGGGGACGCCTGCTTTCAAGCACTTCCAGGACCTACCCCGGGAGGTGAAGGTGGAGCGGCTCATGCGGCTTATTGAGAAGCAGAAGGAGTGGAGCTACCGCCGCAACCAAGCCTGGGTGGGGAAAAGGGTAGAGGTTTTGGTGCGGGGGTCGGCCAAGGAAGAAGGCTTCGTCCAGGGGCATGACCGGGGTAACCACCCGGTCCTCATTCCCAGCGAGCAGGCACCGGTTCCGGGGCTTTACCAGGTGGAGGTCAAGCAGGCCACGCCCCACCTTCTCTTCGGGGAGGTGGTGGGGTCCAAGGTGCCTGCGCCCATCCCCTTGCCCGTGGCCTAGGGGGGAGCATGAGGGCGGTCCTTCCCCTTTCCGTCGGGCTGGCCTTGGGGCTTTTGCTCTTTTCCGCCTCCGGCTTCACCCTTTGGGGTGGCCTTTTGGCCCTGGGGTTGGGGGCCTTGGGTGGGGTGGGGATCTACGCCTGGCAGACCCGTTTGGAAAGGGGGGGACTGGGGGCGGCCGCCCGGGAGCGGCTCGCCTTTAAGGAGGCCTGGCGCCGGGGCGGCCGGCTTTCCCCTGAGGACCTTCTGCCCTACATGGGCCTCGAGGAGGCCCGGGCGCTTTTGGAAGACCTAAGGGCCCGGGGGCTTTGCCAGAAGGAAGGGGAGGCGTACCGGTTCTGATCCTGGTTTTTGGGGCGGGCATCGCGGGGCTTTCCCTGGCCCGGATGCTCCGGGCCCGGGGAAGACGGGTGCTGGTGGTGGCGGAGCGCCTGGGGGATGCGAGCCGGGTGCCCATCGCCCTGGTCAACCCCGTGCGGGGTAGGCGGGAGGTGGTTTTGCCGGAGGGGGTCGAGGCCCTCGAGCTGGCGCGAACCGTTTACGCGCCTTTTTCCAAGCTTCACTTCGGCCTCCTAAGGTGGGTGCCCGAGGGCGAGCGGGAGAGGCTTGCCCTTCGGCTTAAGGAGGTGGGCCTTCCCCACGAGTGGAGACGGGAAGGGGTTTTCCTGCCTACGGTCTTCTGGCTCGAAACCGGGCCCCTGCTTGCCCGGATGGCCGAGGGGTTGGAGATCGCCTTTGGCCGGGCGGTGGCCTGGGACGGCACCCTGCATCTGGAAGACGGCCGGCGCTACACCCCGGAGCTCCTCGTTTACGCAGGAGGAGCCAGAGGAGCCGGGCTTTTTGGCCTTGGGGGGCGGCTTGTGGCGGGGATTGAGCTTCTCCTCGAGGACTGGGTGGAGCCCGCCTTGAGCCATCGGGTCTTCCTGGCGGGCAACGCCCTGGGGGGGAGTTATCTAAACCTAGAGGCGTACGGGGAGCCCCCTCCGACGCAAGGGGAGGTGGAGTGGCTCCTCTCAGGGGCTGAGGCGCTTCTTGGCCGCCGGCCCAAGGTGGTCTCGGCTTGGCGAGGGGTACGTTTCCGGCTTTTTGAACCTCTTACGGCCATCCCTGGGGGGTACGCCCTCACGGGGTTCGGTTCCACGGGGTTCCTCCTCGCCCCGCTTTGGGCTAAGCGGCTCGCGGAGGCCCTCTAGCCTGGGACCACCTCGAGGCCAAGGCCTTGGAGAAGGGTAAGGTCCTCCTCGAGGGCCGCACCCCCCTGAGTCAGGTAGCCCTTGATGAAGATGCTATTCACCATCCGAAGGGCCAGGGGCAGGTGGGGGCCGAAGTACTGCTCCCGTCCGGCAGAGGCCCTGAGCTCCGCCCGAGGCAGGGCCAGGCGGAAAAGGGCGAGCCGCCTTAGGGCTTCCTCGGGGGGAAGCCGAGGGCCAGGCTCCTTGCCTAAGGGCGTTCCGGGGATGGGGAGGAGGAAGTTGACGGGCACGCTTTCCGCGCCCAGCCTGCGGAGGGCAAGGGCCATCTCCAGGGTTTCTTCCAGCGTCTCCCCCAGCCCAGGAGGACCCCGCTGCAGAGCTTGAGCCCTGCCTTTCGGGCCGCGGCCAGGGTCTTTAGCCGGTCCTCGTACCGGTGGGTGGTGGCGATCTGGGGATAGCGGCTTTGGCTCGTGTTGAGGTTGTGGTTGTAATAGTCCACGCCCGCCTCCTTAAGCCTCCGGGCCATTTCTTCCGTAAGGAGGCCCAAAGAGGTGCAGAGCTCCAGGCCCATCGCCTTGATCTTTGGGGCCACCTCTTCGATGCGCCTCAGGAGCCTAGGGCTGGGGCTGCGAGTGGCGCTAACTAGGCAGAACCTCGCGGCTCCACTTTGGCGCGCCTCTTCCGCCTGGGCCAGGATGGCCTCCGGGGTGAGGAGGGGGTACCGGGGGGCGGAGGTGGCCCAGCGGGCGGACTGGGCGCAGTAGGCGCAGTCTTCTGGGCAAAGGCCGCTTTTGATGTTGCAAAGGCGGACCAGACGGATCCTTACAAGGGCCGGGCGCTTAGACTGGGGCCGTGTACACGGGCGCGGTCTTAGCTGGTGGAAGGTCCCGCCGCTTCGGGGCGGATAAGGCGCTTTACGCCTACCGGGGGAGGCCCCTTTTGGCTTGGGTGCTGGCCAGCCTGGAGGAAGCCGGGGAGCGCTTCATCGTGGCGAACCGCCCCTACGCTTTCGGCGTACCCGTTTACCCTGACCTCCTTCCGGGGGCGGACAGCCTCTCCGGCCTTCACACCGCCCTCGTCCAGGCCCGCTTTCCTTGGGTGGCGGTGGCGGCCTGTGACCTTCCCTTCCTTACCCCTGGGTACTGGGCCCTCCTCTATGAAAAGGCCCTGGCCTCGCCCCATCCCGTGGTGGTCCCTTGGAACCCCGAGGGCCACCTCGAGCCCCTCATGGCCTTCTACCACAAGGACTGCCTCCCCCAGGTGGAGCGGCAGATCCGGGAGGGGAACCTCCGCTTGGGGCAGGTCATGGAGGCGTTAGGGGCCACTTATGTCCTGGCGGAAGAGGTGGTGGTCCGTTTCGGGAAGCGGGTCTTCCTCAACGCCAACCGGAAGGAGGAGCTCCCCTGACCCTCCCCCAGCCGAGCCACCCCCCTGGTCCGCCTTCCTGTAGGCCTTTCGGCGTGGAGGGGGCTGGCCCTTGGCCGCCTACTGGGCTACCCCAGGCCTTCCCGGAGGGAAGGGGTTATAGCCCCAGGCCAGGTTGAGGCCTCTCCCCCGGGGTCCTCGGGGGTGGGGCGGGGGAGAGGAGGAGGAGCCTTAAGACCTCCCCGATCTCCTCCACAAAGGTGACCTCGAGGTCCTTCAGGACCTCCTCCGGCACCTCCTTGAGCTCGGGGGCGTTTTCCCGGGGAAGGATGACCTTGTAGATCCCCGCCTGGTGGGCGGCGAGGAGCTTCTCCTTTACCCCTCCGATGGCCAGAACCCGGCCCCGCAGGGTGATCTCCCCGGTCATGGCGATGTCCATGCGCACCGGCCGCCCGGTGAGGGCGCTGGCCAAAGCGGTGGCCATGGTAATCCCGGCAGAGGGCCCGTCCTTGGGCGTCGCCCCCTCGGGAACGTGAATGTGGAGGTCGAAGTCCTTGTGGAAGCCCTCGGGGAGGCCCCATTCCTCCCGATGAGCCCGCAGGTAGGTGAGGGCAGCGTGGGCGGACTCCTTCATGACCTCCCCCAGGTTGCCGGTGAGGTTCACCTTACCCGTCCCCGGGACGGCCACGGCCTCTATGGTGAGGAGGGTGCCCCCATAGGGGGTCCAGGCCAGGCCCTGGGCCGCCCCCACCTGGGGGGCCTTCTCCGCCCGGTCGGGCCGGTGTCTGGGCACCCCCAGGTAGGCCTCCAGGTCGTTGGCGTCCACCACCCGCACCCCCTCCCAGGGGGCCTCCAGGTAGTCCTTGGCTGCCTTGCGGGCCACCTTGGAAAGCTCCCGGTCCAGATTCCGCACCCCTGCCTCCCGGGTGTATTCCTGGACGATTCGGTCAATCGCCCGGTCGGTGATCTCCAGCCTTCCCTCCAGCCCCGCCTCTTTCACCTGGAAGGGCCAGCGGAAGTGACGGGCGATGGCCCGCTTCTCGAGGGCGGTGTACCCGGGAATCTCAATCACCTCCATCCGGTCCAAGAGGGGTTTGGGGATGGTGGAGAGGGTGTTGGCGGTGGTGATGAAGAAGACCCGGGAGAGGTCGTAGGGGACGTCCAAGTAATGGTCGGTGAAGGTGTGGTTCTGTTCGGGGTCGAGGACCTCCAGCATGGCGCTTGCCGGGTCGCCCCGCCAGTCGGCGCTCATCTTGTCGATCTCATCCAGGAGAAAGACGGGGTTCACCACCCCCACCTGCTTCATCCCCTGGATGATCTTTCCGGGGAGGGCCCCGATGTAGGTGCGCCGGTGGCCCCGGATCTCCGCCTCGTCCCGCACCCCTCCTAGGGAGATGCGGTGGAAGCGGCGGTTCATGCTCCGGGCGATGCTCTTGCCTAAGGAGGTCTTGCCCACCCCCGGGGGGCCCACGAAGCAAAGGATGGGGGCGTGGCCTCGCACCTCCTTCCCCTGGGTCAGCTGGCGCACCGCCAGGTACTCTAGAATGCGCTCCTTCACCTCCTTAAGGCCGTAGTGGTCCTCATCTAGAACCCGCTTGGTCACCTGGATGTCCAAGACCTCCGGGTCGGCCTCGGTCCAGGGCACATCCAAAAGCCAGTCCAGGTAGGTGCGGCTCACCGTGGCCTCGGGGGAGCCGGGCTGCATCTTTTCCAGGCGCTTGAGTTCCTTAAGGGCTTTTTCCTTCACCCCCTCGGGCATCCCCTTTTTCTCAATGCGCTCGCGGAGCTCCTCGATCTCGCTGAGGAAGTCCTCCCCACCCCCGAGCTCCTTCTGGATGGCCTTCATCTGCTCCCGGAGGTAGTACTCCCGCTGGTTCTGGTCCATCTGCTCCTTGACCCGGGCGGCGATCCGCTTGTCCAGCTCGAAGCGCTCGAGGTCCCGCAAAAGAAGCGCCAGAACCCGCTTGAGCCGTTCCTCCACCGAGAGGGTTTCCAGGAGCCCTTGTTTTTCCTGAGCATCCCAGGTGGTGTAATGGGCCACGGTGTCGGCCAGGATCGCGGGGTCTAGGGTGCTTTTGATCGCTTCTTGCTGGTAACGGTCCAGTTTGATGGTCTTGTGGTTCTGAAGATACCGTTCAAAAGCCTCCTGGACCTCCGAGATCAGGATGCGGGCCAGCTCCTTATCCTCCACGGGGCCCTCTGGCAGGACTTCGCCGACGGCCCTCAGGTAAGGGGCCGCCACGTACCGGAGGAGGCGGGCACGGTTTCTCGCCTCCACCATCACCTGCAACGAGCCATCCGGCAGGCGCAGGGCCTGCTTCACCACGGCCAAGGTGCCGTACTCGTACAGGTCCTCGGGCTCGGGGCTGTCCACCTCCGGGTCCTTCTGGGTGACCAAAAAGATGAACCGATCCCCCTGGAGGGCTTCCTCCACCGCCCTCTTGCTCTTGGGACGGCCCACGTCCACCGCTGTGGTCACGTGGGGGAGGACGACCGTGTTGCGAAGGGGTAAGACGGGCAGTTCAAGGCTGAGAAGAGGCTCCTTCATCTGCCCCTATTCTACCCCGGGGGGTAGGGCGAAAGAGGGCGGGGTTTACAAATTCAAAGCTGGGCGGTGACCGTGGCCTTCATGTTTTTGAGGTGCAAGGTGGCGTTGACGCTCCCCGTCCCCGCCACCTTAACCCCCAGCCAGAGCTGGCCTTGATTGATCCCTTGGGCCAGGATCTCCCCCCCGGTCTGGCCCAGGGTGAAGGAAGTGGTTTGGGCGGCTTTAAAATCGATCCTTCCCACGATTGCGTCGGCTTGGGTTACATCGCAGGCGTAGGCGTCCACATAGAGGGAAAGGTCCACACACCCAGAAGGGAAGGGGCCGAGGTCCGGGCGTACACGTCCAAGGAGATCGGGGTGAATGGGCTAAGCTCCGCCTCTCCGGTGAGGATCACCCGCGCGGTTTGGATGGGGGCGGAGGCGCCAAGGGGGGTTTTGGGGTAGAGGATCTTCCCTGCGGTATTCGAGGCGGTGAGGGTAAGCGTCTGGTCCGGCAAGGGGACCGTGACCGTAAAGGAGCAAGCCGAAAGGAGGCCTAGGGTGAGATATCCAAGGATCGCCTTCCACATGCTTTTGATCTTACACTACTTTAGTGCACCGGTTTCTTTTTGCCCTGGACCCCGAGAAGGCCCATGAGCTGACCCTTTCCCTCCTGGCGTTTTGGTCCGAACGGGGGCCTCTTTTAGAGGAGCCAGGCCGGCTCCTCCGGGTGGAGGACCCGCGCCTCAGGGTGGAGGCCCTGGGCCTCTCCTTTCCCAACCCTTTGGGCCTGGCGGCGGGGATGGATAAGGATGCCCGGGCCCTGGGGGCCTGGTGGGCCTTGGGCTTCGGCTTCGCCGAGGTGGGGACCCTCACCCCAAGGCCCCAGCCGGGAAACCCAAGGCCGAGGCTTTTCCGGCTTCCAGAGGACCAGGCCCTTATCAACCGCATGGGGTTCAACAACCGGGGCGTGGAGGCGGCCAAGGCCAGGCTTGGGGCCTTCCGGGCCAGGGGCCTTCCCTTGGTGGTCGGGGTTAACCTGGGGAAAAACCGGGACACACCCTTAAAGCGGGCCGCGGAGGATTATCTAAGGGCCTTACACGCGCTGGAGGCCTTGGGGGATTACTTCGTTTTGAACGTGAGCTCTCCCAACACCCCGGGTCTGAGGACCCTTCAGGAGGGGCCTTTTCTGGACGAACTCCTCTCGGAGATCCGGACGGACAAACCCCTGCTTCTGAAGATCGCCCCCGACCTTTCCCCGGGGGAGTTGGACGAGGTCCTTCGCCTAGTAGAGAAGCACCGGCTTAGGGGCCTGGTGGCCACCAACACCACCCTTTCCCGGGAAGGGCTCGCAAGCCCTTGGGCCAAGGAGGAGGGTGGGCTTTCGGGAAGGCCCTTGGCCAGACGGAGCCTCGAGGTCCTCCACCACATCCAAAGCGCCAGGCCGGGGCTGGAGGTCATCTCAGTGGGGGGCGTGTTTAGCGCCGAGGACGTCTGGGAGAGGCTTGTGGCGGGAGCCTCCTTGGTCCAGGTCTACACCGGCTTGGTCTACGAAGGCCCCCTCCTCCCCCGGAGGCTCCTAAAGGGCCTTCTCCAGAGGATGGAGGCGGAGGGCATAAGAAGCCTAGCCGAGCTCAGGCCTAGACGGTGAGCTCGCACCCCTCGAGGCGGAGGGTCACTGGGGAGATGTGCCGCTCCACCCGGTCTTTCCGCAGGTGGAGGACCAGGAGGGTGTAGGGGTCGAAGACCACCACGTCCTTTACCCCCTGGGAGAGGTAGAACCTTGGGCCGATCTCGAGGTCCTTGGCCTCGTACCCGCGGCTTACCACCTCCACCACCCCTTGGGGAATCTGGGTGATGGCCTCGTCTAGTTCCTCGGGCTCCCGGCAAAAAAGGGCGATATCGGGCCTTTTGAGCGAGCCATCCGGGAACTGGATGTAGACATCCGCCACGTGCACGCACCCGCAGCCTTCCTCCAGGGGGCGGATGCTCTGCCGGATGCGGTCCACCGCCTTCCGGTGACGGTAGGTGGGGTGGACCTCCCAGAGGGGAAGCCCGCCCACCCACTCCAGGCGGAGCCCGATCGCGTCGGCTTCCAGAAGCTTCTTCAGCACCCCTTTATTCTAGACGGTAGACGGCCCGCCCTTCCACCAGGGTGAGTACGGGCCAGCCCTCCAGGACCCATCCCGCCCAGGGGCTGAACTTGGCCTTGGAAGCGAAGCTCGAGGGCTCCACCGGCCTTGGGGAGGGGTCGATGAGGGTGAGGCTCGCCTCCGCCCCTTCTTCCAGGTGGATGGGCGGAAGGCCTAAGACCTTCCGCGGTCCGTCGGTGAAAAGCTCCACCAGCCGCTTCAGGGGAAAGCCCCGCTTGACGTGAAGCTCCGTGTACAGGAGGGGGAAGGCCACCTCCAGGTTGGGGATGCCGAAGGGGGCCCTGAGGAGGTCCCTCTCCTTCTCCGCCAGGGTGTGGGGGGCGTGGTCGGTGGCGATGGCGTCGATCGTTCCCTCCAAAAGCCCTTGGATCAAGGCTTCTCGGTCCTCTTCCGTCCGGAGGGGTGGGGCCACCTTGTAGATGGGGTCCAAGGACCTTAGGGCCTCCTCCGTGAGGGTGAGGTGGTGGGGGGTGGCCTCCGCGGTCACGGGAAGGCCCACCCTTTTGGCCTCTCGCAAGAGCTCCAGGCCCCTGTGGGTGGAAAGGTGCTGGATGTGGAGCCGAGCAGGGCCTCTTCTTAGGGCGTAGCGCAGGACCTCGAGGTCCCGGGCGATGCGGGCGGCCTCGGCCTCGCTTGGATTTCCGGGAAGGCCCAGGGCTTCGGAGACCCTCCCTTGGTTCATAACCCCGTCCCGCCTCAAGGAGGCGTCCTCCGCGTGGACCGCCACGGGAAGCTCAAACGCCCCCGCTTGGATGAGGCCCAGGGCGAGAAGCCCCGCGTCCTCGTTCGTCCGGCCGTCGTCCGTGAGGAGGACAGCCCCTGCCGCCTGTAACCGGGCGGCCTCGGTGATCCGCCGGCCCTCCTGGCCTTCGGTGAGGGCGGCCGCAGGGTGGAGCCGGGCCAGGCCTAAGGCGCTGGCCCGTTTCCGCAGCGCGGCCACGGCCTCCGGGGTGTCCACAGGGGGAACGGTGTTGGGCATGGAGACCACGTCCGTGTACCCGCCCCTCGCGGCTGCCAGAAGTCCTGTGGACAGGTCTTCTTTACTCTCCTCACCAGGTTCGCGCAGGTGGGCGTGGAGGTCCAAAAACCCGGGGAGGAGGTACCTTCCCTTGCCCTCCACCACTTGGTCGACCTGCGTGGGGGAGAAGGTGACCCGCCCTTCCACGATGAAGACGTCCGCCACGCCCCGTTCGCCCCTCGCGTCTAGGAGCCGCGCGTTCTTGATGAGTAGCCTCATGCCTCCCTCCCCACGAGCAGGTGATACAGGATGGCCATCCGCACCGCCACCCCGTTTTGCACCTGGCGCTGGACCAGGCTCCTTTCCGAGTCCGCTAGGCGGCCTTCCACCTCCACGTCCCGGTTCATGGGCCCGGGGTGGAGGAGGACCGCTTGGGGCTTAGCCTTTTTAAGCCTCTCCTCCGTGATCTGGTATAGGGCGATGTACTCGGGCAAGGAGGGGAGAAGCCCCGCCTCCATCCGCTCCTTTTGGAGCCGCAAGGCCATGATCGCGTCCGCCTCAGCCAGGGCCTCCTCCAGCCTCGAGGTGAGGCGGACGCCCGGCAGGGCCTCGGGCAGGAGGGTGGGGGGGCCCGCGCACCAGACCTCCGCCCCTAGGAGGGGGAGGAGTTCGGCGTTGGAGCGGGCTACCCGGGAGTGGAGGATGTCCCCCACGATGGCGATCTTCTTCCCTTCCAGGCTGCCTAAGG
>NZ_PSMQ01000107.1:0-2866 GCF_040290245.1 Thermus sp. | reverse complement strand
AAGCCTCTCGAGTGCGTTAAGGTCCATCCAGGGGGTAGAGGAGGTCCGCTGGCTATAAGGGCCGGACCCAGACCTCCCGCGTCCTAGGCCCGTCGAACTCCGCCAGGAAGACCTGCTGCCACCGGCCGAGCCTAAACCGCCCGCCCTCCGCCAAAAGGAGAAGGGAAACCCCGGTAAGGAGGGTTTTTAGGTGGGCGTGGGAGTTCCCTTCCAGGTGCCGGTCCCTGGGGTGAGCCATCGGGGCCAGCTCCGCAAGCCGCATGAGGAGGTCGTGGGCCACCTCCGGGTCCGCCCCCTCCTGCACGGTGAGGGCGCAGGTGGTGTGAGGGACGAACAGGTAGACCAGCCCGGTATGCCCCTCCAAAACCTCTTCCACCTGCCGGGTAATGTTTACGAAACCTTCCTTGGGCGTGGGGACACGGATGGACCGCATGCCCCCATGGTACCAGGGGCTCGCCGGGGGTTTCATAAGCCCCCCTTTATACACCCCTCCCAAGAGGGGCCTCAGAGGGCCAGCCGGGTCACCCTGAGCACAAACCGCCAGGGGATGGGGAAGGTCCGGTCCAGGTCCCCGTACTCCGCCTCCGCCCAGGCCCAAAGCTGCACCACCGCCCGGTGGTGGACCTCCTCCGGGACAGTCCAGGTGAAAGAGTAGAGCCTCTCCTGTATGTTCTCCAGGCTCTGCCGGAGGCTTCGCTCCTCCGTCCATCTGGCCACAACGCCCGTCCTAGGGGCGAGGCCCAGCTCCTTAAGGGCGGCCTCCACCTGGCCAAGCCGCCTCCTATGCCGGCCCCTTTCCACCTTCACCCCTTCCTCGGCCACGAAGCGGCGCCAGGCCTCCTGCACCCTGAAGTCCTCCGAGGCCTCAGCCTCGTCCCACCCCTCCAAGAGGACCCCCCCGGGCCTGAGGACCCTCAGGGCCTCGGCCAAAGCCCGGGGCCAGTCCTCCAGAAGGTGCCACAGGTGGACGACGACCACCGCGTCCACGCTCTCATCTTCCAAGGGGATGTCCCGGGCATCCGCCTGGAGGATGCGCACCTTCCGCGTAACGCCCGCCACCTTTTGTCGGAAGACGTCGAGCATGGCGGAACTGGTGTCCAAAGCCAGGTAGCGGTACCCCCGGGCGATGAGGGGCAGGGCGATCCGCCCCGTCCCCACCCCGAGCTCCAAGAAGACGGGGTCCTCTACCCCCGAGACCTCCCCCGCCATCGCCCCCGCCACCTGCCCCGAGACCTCCGGAGGATGGGCGCGGGCGCGGTCGTAGGCGTAGGCCACCCGGCTCGCGAACACCATGGCCCTTCCTCATACTACACCGGTATACTCCGGGCTATGAAAGGCCTCATCCTTGCCGCGGGCCGAGGGACCCGCCTAAGGCCCCTCACCCACACCCGGCCTAAGCCCGTCATCCGGGTGGCGGGCCGGCCCATCCTGCACTACGCCGTGGAAAACCTCCTCCAGGCGGGCATCCGGGAGGTCGGCGTGGTGGTCTCCCCAGAAACCCATAAGGACATTGCAGAAAGCCTCAGACACTTTCCAAAACCCTTCCGACCGACCTATATCCTCCAGGAAGAGCCCCAGGGCCTAGCCCACGCGGTCCAGGTGGCCCAGGGATGGCTTGGCGAAACCCCCTTTGTCCTCTACCTGGGGGACAACCTTTTTCAAAGGGGCATCCAGGACTTCCTGGCACCCTTCCAGAAGGGGGTTAGCGCGGTCATTGCCCTGGCGGAGGTGGAAGACCCCCGGCAGTTCGGGGTGGCGGTGGTGGAGGATGGACGGGTCCGGAGGCTTTTGGAGAAGCCTCAGAACCCTCCGAGCCGCCTGGCCGTGGCAGGGGTGTACGTCTTCACGCCGGAGGTGCACGAGGTGATCGCCACCTTAAAGCCCAGCGCCCGGGGGGAGTATGAGATCACGGACGCCATCCAGGCCCTGGTCGACCAGGGGAAGACCGTCCTCGGGGTCCAGGTCCAGGGCTGGTGGAAGGACACGGGCAGGCCCGAGGACCTTCTGGATGCCAACCGCCTCCTCCTAGAAGCCCTCGAGCCCCGCCTGGAAGGCGAGGTCACGGGAAGCCGGCTGGTGGGCCGGGTGGTGGTGGAAAAGGGCGCCTCGGTACGGAACAGCACCCTGATCGGCCCCGTGCACGTGGCCGAGGGGGCCAGGGTGGAGGAGGCCTACCTCGGCCCCTTCACCTCGGTGGGGCCATACGCCGTGGTGCGCAAGGCGGAGGTGGAGTACGCCATCCTGGAAGACGAGGCCCAGGTGGAGGAGGTCCACGTCCGGCTCCAGGAGAGCATCCTGGGCGTGAAGGCGGAGGTCCGGGGGAAAAACGGCCTTCCCCGGACCCACCGCCTCATCCTGGGGGACCTCTCCCGGGCAGAGCTTGCGTAAGCTAGACTCAAATTTTCCTAAGCGCTTGTGCTATACTCTGGCCAGGAGGTGTAGGAATGTTTCCCCGCATCTACACCAAGGAGGAGGCCGATCAGCTCCTTCCGGAGCTCCGCCGGGTCCTGGCCCAGATGCGGGAGGCCAAAAGGGGCCTGGAGGAGGCTCTAAGGCGGCTTCCCAAGGCTCGAGGCCTGGAAAGGAAAGCCCTGGAGGAGGAGGCGCGGTTTCTCAAGGCCTCCCTCGAGGCCGACCTTCAGTACTTAAGCCGTCTGGGCGTCTTCCTCAAGGACCTGGAGAAGGGCCTTGTGGACTTTCCCGCCCGGCTAGAGGGCCAGGTGGTCTTCCTCTGCTGGCAGGAGGGGGAGCCCGAGGTCCTCCACTGGCACCCCCTGGCCGAGGGGTTTAGAGCCAGGCGGCCCCTTAAGGAAACCCTCCTTACCCCTCCGCCTCCCGAAACGCCCTTAGCCGCTCGAGGTCCTCA
>NZ_PSMQ01000106.1:0-2881 GCF_040290245.1 Thermus sp. | reverse complement strand
GAGGGCCGGCTGGGGCAGGGCGGGCCGGCGCTTTCGGCCTTGCTGGAGGGAGAGTGGGAAGGACTCCGGGGCCGGGCCTTTCTGAGCCTTCTGGACGGGGGGCAGGGGGAACTGGAGGTGCGGGCCTTGCCGGGGGCGGTCCTAGAAGACCTTGGCTTTTTCGCCAAGGTCTCTCGCCAGAAGGCGGTCCGCCTGGAGGCGGGGGCGGTCTTCCGGTTTTCCCTCGAGCTGCCGGAGGAGGTGGGGGGGCTTCTCTCCCCTTCCCTCGCCCTCCTCCAGGGGGAGACCTTGCCCGGGGCCGAGGTGTGGGTGGAGGGAGGATCGGGGACATATCGGGCGGTGGGGGACGAAAAGGGCAGGTTCGCCCTCCGCCTTCCCCCCGGGACCTACCGGCTCCTGGTCTTCCCGCCCCCCGGGGTCGTGGCCCTGCCCGCCCAGGCCGAGGTGGAGCTCCCCCAGAAGGACCCCATCCGCCTCCTCCCCATCCCGGCCCTCGAGGTGCGGGCCGACTGTCCGGCTCCTGCCGGCCGGGGGGGGCCTGGCCCAGGAAGTCCCCTGCGGGGGCGCGGTCCTTCTTCCCGAGGGGCGGTACCGGGTCGTGGCCGTCCCCTCGGGGGGGTACCGGCTCCGGTCAGGCGAAAGCGTAGAGGTCGTGGAGGTGTTCGCTCCGCGAAGCCCCGACAGGCCGGTGGTCCTGAAGCCCGGGTTTGAGCCGATCCCCCTGGAAACGATCCAGAACCCACCGAGGCCCATCCCCGTCCGGGTCTTCTCCCTGGACAAAGAGCCTGCTCGCGTGGTGGCCCCGCAGGAGGCCCTCTGGGTGGAGGCCCCCGGGGCGGGCCGGGTCTTCTGGGTCGGGCCGGGCGGCCGGGTGGAGGGAAGGCAAAAGAAAGATGGGCTCTTCCTCCTTCTCGTGCCCGAAGGCCTCCCCCCCGGGGCCTACCTCGTGGAGGCCGAGGGAGAGCAGGGAAAGGGCAGCTTTGAGGTGGTCTTAGACCCCGGCAGGCCCCTCTTTCTTGTGCAGTTCGACCCTCCAAGACCCGCCCCGAATGAGCGGGTAAGGGTCACGGTCCAGCCTAGGACCCTCGTCCAGGAGGTGGTCCTGCGCCTTCCCTGGGGGAAGGCCCTCCCCCTCCTCAGGGAGGGAGAGAGGTTCGTGGGGGACCTCCTCCTGCCAGGCTCCCTGGAAAGCGGGAAGGTGGTCTTCCTGGAGGTGTTCGCTCCGCGAAGCACGGAGGGGCTGGCCCAAGGGCCGGCCGGGGCGTTTTCCTTCCGGGTCGGGCTCCGGGTAAAATAGCCGCGCTGCGGCTAAGGGGGAAGCAACCCCTTCACCTTCTTGTGCCCATCCTTCCCCCGGGGCCCCCTTTCACCCGTGCTTTCGCAGGGAATCCGATTCACGCATCAAAGGCCGCTAGCGCCGCCTGACCGAGGCTAATTCCTCCATCGTTCACGGGTACTTCCCGGGGGACCCAGACGGGGAACGCATCCCCCAAAAACGCCCGGATCTCTTCCAATAGGAGGGCGTTCTGGAATACTCCCCCAGCCAGGACCAAGGCCTCGGCCCCATAGGTCCAGGCCAGCTCCTTAGCCGCCAGGGCAACCCCCTGTGCAACACCGCGGTGAAAGGCACGAGCGATTGTCGCAGGATCCTCCCCCTTCTGCCGGGCCCAAAGAATGCTCTCCAGGAGGGGCCTAAAGTCCAGTTCCTCTCCATTCCAAGGGAAGGGGTAGGGGGGTGTGGGCGAGGCAGTCCGGGCCAAGTGCTCTAACCAGATGGCTGCTTGGCCTTCAAAGGTAATCCTTCCTGGGCTTTCCCCCTAAGTTCCGACAAGCGCTGGGGGCAATAGCCGCCTTGGCCAGAGGCCAAGGGCCTCCCTTAGGGCTTCTCGCCACCGGGATCTGAAGCCTCCCTTTTTCCCTTGCCACCGCTCGCGCAAGGTCTCCTCCACGAGCAGGCCCAGGGCGTAGGCGAAGGCCAGGAGGCGAAGCGTCTTCCCTGCGTTCGCCCGGGTCATCCGTTCCTGGTACGCGCACAACAGCTCCTCGGGGGGAAGGTTTAGGAGCTTTTTCTGCCCCGGCGCCCAAACCCTCACCCTGTTCACCTCGTGGGCTTGGGTCGCCCCCTGGGTCCGGTAGGAGACCCCCTCAAGCAAGGACTCCCCATCCTCCCCGGGCAAGCCCCAGAGAAATCCGCCGCCCCCCTCCTCCAAGTAAACCCTGGCCTTAGCGTCCAGGCGGATCGCGTGCCGCGCGCCCGCCTCCTCCAGCCAT
This sequence comes from Thermus sp., assembly GCF_040290245.1. GTDB lineage: Bacteria > Deinococcota > Deinococci > Deinococcales > Thermaceae > Thermus_A. The sequence goes on along the minus strand of NZ_PSMQ01000106.1, from coordinate 610 downwards.
TCGGCAAAGGAGAACTCGCGGTCAACCACCAGCCCCGTTTCCGGCTCCAGGTAGGGCAGCGCATCCCAGACCAAAGCCCGCCCAACCAGGTTGCGGCTTTCCCCCTCCCCCGCAAGCATGTGCCCGGAATAGACCCCCAGGTGGATCGGTACCGCCCTCCCTCGGTAGGGCTGGCCCAGGGTGAAAACCCAAGCCCCCCATCCTTGAGTCGGCCCACGTAGGGGGTCCGCTTCGCCTGCGGGCGGGGAATCCCCGTAAAGTCCACCAGCACAACAGAAGGCTCCGTCTCGATCAACCGGTAGAGAAAAAGCCCCGGGCCCAGTCGCTTGTGCGGGCGGAGCCGGAAGCGAGGATCGGGTACACCAGCCGGGCCAGCTTCTCCGTTATCCCCTGGACGACCCAACACACACTCGACGAAAGGCATCAGGCCCTCGTAGCAAATCGGCAGCCGGTTCATCCATGCCCTTGATCACTGTCTGAACTCATGGGGCAAGGTCAGTACACACACTTGACACGATCCATGAGGGTATGTTAGCCTTAACCACAAGGCGATGGGGCTCGCCTAAACCGCCCTATGGGCTGATAGCTCCTACCTTCGGGGGGAGCTTAT
>NZ_PSMQ01000105.1:0-2919 GCF_040290245.1 Thermus sp. | reverse complement strand
CCCTTTCCGCCCCCGCCACCCCGCCCGAGACCGGGGCGTCCAGGTAGACCACGCCCTTGGCCTCGAGCCTTTCCGCGAGCCTGCGACTGGCCTCTGGCTCGCCGCTGGTGGCGTCCACCCAGTAGGTCCCGGCCCGTAAAAGGGGGTAGAGGGCCTCCGCCACCTCAATGACCTCCTTGGTGGTGGGCAGGCAGGTGAAGATCACCTCGGCCTCCGCCACCTCCTCCAGGGGAACCGCCCGGGAGCCATATTCCGCCTGGTGCTTTAGGGCCTTTTCAAAGGTGCGGTTCCAGACCAAGGTGGGCCGGTTCTTGGCCAGGTGGGCGGCCATGGGGTAACCCATCGCCCCAAGGCCGATAAAGGCCAGGGTTTCCATAGGTCCTTTTTACCAGGCCTTTAGGAGCTTGGCCAGGCCCCGGAAGAGGAGGAGGAAGAGGAGGCTGAAGCCCATGGCCACGGCCAGGAAGATGAAAAACCCCACCCCGAAGGGCTCGCCCAGGATCATCCCCCTAAGCCAAAGCCCCGCGGGAAAGGCCAGGAGCCAGGTGAGAAGGAGGTTTCCCAGGGTGGGCCTCCGGTAGGTGGAAAGGAAGGGGGAAAGGAGGAGCCAGACGAAGAGCACGGGGAGAAGGGTTCGCCCAATGCCCCCAGGGTCCACCGGCCGGCCATGGGAGAGGAGGCCCACCACTGCGAAAAGGAGGAGGGCCAGAAGGTCAAAGAGGAAAAGCCTCATCGTGCCTTGGCCTCCAGGAAGACCCGGTCCGCCCGGTACGAGCTCCGGACCAAAGGGCCGGAGAAGACCTCCCGGAAGCCCGCCTCATACCCCCAGGCCTCGTACTTCTTGAACTCCTCAGGGGTCACGTACCGTTCCACGGGCAGGTGGGCGGGGGTGGGCCTCAGGTACTGGCCCAGGGTGAGGATATCCACCCCCACGGCCCGGAGGTCCCGCATGGCCTCCCGGATCTCCTCCTCTTCCTCCCCCAGGCCCAGCATCAGGCTGCTTTTGGTGAGGACCTCGGGGCGGTAACGCTTGGCGTGGGCCAGGACCTTCAGGGACTGGTCGTACCCCGCCCGGGGGTCGCGCACCCTTGGGGTAAGGCGGCGAACGGTCTCCAGGTTGTGGGCAAAGACCTCGAGGCCCGCCTCCAGGACCGTCTCCACCGCCTTAAGGTCCCCTTGGAAGTCCGGGGTGAGGGCTTCCACCAAGACCCCAGGGGCGCGGCGTTTGATGGCCCGGATGGTGGCGGCGAAGTGGGCCGCCCCACCGTCGGGGAGGTCGTCCCGGTCCACGCTGGTGAGGACCACGTACCTCACCCCCATGGCCGCCACGGCCTCCGCCACCTTTTCCGGCTCCTCGGGGTCCAGGTACCCCCGGGGGTTCCCCGTGTCCACCGCGCAGAACTTGCAGGCCCGGGTGCAGATCCCCCCCAGGAGCATGAGGGTCATGGTCCCGTGGGCCCAACACTCCCCGATGTTGGGGCAGAGGGCTTCCTGGCAGACGGTGTGAAGGCCGAGCTCCTTCACCAGGCCTTTTAGCCTTTGGTAGGCGGCCCCTGTGGGCAGGGGGGCCTTGATCCAGGCGGGTTTGTTCCGGTCCACGGGCTCGGGCCGGGCCTGGGCCAGGCCGTTTTTGACCACCTTGAGCTCGATCACCCCGTCCGGGCCCACGAGCTCCACCGTTCTAAGCTGCGGTTTCACGCGCGAACACCTCCTCAAAGGCCGCCACCACCCGGGCCTTGACCTCCGGCATGGGCACCTTATATCCAAGAATTTTTTCCAAAGATGTGACCCCCTTCCCCTTAAGCCCGCAGGGGATGATCACGGAAAAATCGTTCAGGTCGGTGTTGACGTTCAAGGCGAAGCCGTGGAAGCTCACGCCCTCCTTGACCGCCACGCCAAGGGCGCAAAGCTTCTCCTCTCCCACCCAGACCCCCGCATACCCCGGGGTGGGGTAGGCCTGGATCTGGTAGCTTGCGGCCACCCGGATGATGGCCTCCTCGAGGCGGCGGAGAAACTCCCGCACCCTTCGGCCCACCCGGAAGATGGGGTAGCCCACCAGCTGGCCGGGGCCGTGGTAGGTCACATCCCCCCCCCGCTCCACCCAGAAGAGCTCAAACCCCATTTCCTTGTACCAGGCCTCGGGAAAAAGGAGGTTCTCCCCTGTGGCCTTCCGGCCCAGGGTGATGACCCTAGGGTGCTCCACGAGGAGGAGGGTCTCCGGCCGAAGGCCCTGGGCCACCTCCTTGTGGACCCGCTTCTGGTACTCCCAGGCCTCGAGGTAGGGCATGAGACCGAGGTCCTCCACCAAAAACCCCATGGCCTAAGGATACCCTTCCTGGGCTTGGGCGTGTAAAGGCGGAGCCACAATGCCTCCTCAGAGGGGAGGGTTGTCCGATCCACCCCCGGGTCATCGATCCGTAAGATGCGGCCGGGGTGGCGAAGGAGGTGGGGTGCATGCAAAACCCTTCAGGAACCGGAACGAAGGCCCTGGGGTTTCAACCGGCCGTTACGAGGTGGGGCCTTGAATCCCCATGACCCGGGCGATCAGCCGGTCGCGCAAGGGGGTGGGGAGGAGGCGTAAAAGCCAGACCTGCCGGGCCCTACTAGGGTGGGCGATGAGGTAACGCGCCTTGGGGTTGGGGCTGGTGAGGGCCCTCCAAACCCCCTCCGCCACCTGGGTTGGCGGAAGCCCCCGCCTGGCGTTTTGCTGGGCCATCTTCCGGGCCAGGTCCAAGTAGCGCCCGTAGACGGCCTCGGTTCCAGGCGGGGGAGGCTCCAGAAAACCTTCTGCCCTCTGGAGGGAGCGCTCCCAGATAGGAGTGGCCACCGAACCCGGTTCCACCAAAGAGACCCTGACCCCAAAGGGCAGAAGCTCCACCCGGAGGGCATCGGCGAGAGCCTCGAGGGCGAACTTGCTGG
>NZ_PSMQ01000104.1:0-2938 GCF_040290245.1 Thermus sp. | reverse complement strand
AGGACCTGGCGGGTTTGGGAAAGCTCCAAGAGCCGCTCCGCCACCCGCCAGGCCGCCTCCCCCCCGATGCCCACATCGATCTCGTCAAAGACCGCGGTGGGGGCCTCCCCCCCCTGGGTCAGGAGGGCCAAAGCCAGCATGACCCGGGAAAGCTCCCCGCCGCTGGCCGCCTCCAGGGGGGCGGGGGGAAGGACGGGGTTGGCGCTGAAGAGGAACTGGACCCGTTCCAGCCCCTCGGGCCCTGGCTCGGGAAGGGGGGAGAGGGCCACCTGGAAGCGGGCCTCGGGCATGCCCAGGGTGCGGATCTCCTCCGTGGCCCTTTGGGAAAGCCAGCGCGCGGCCTTCTCCCGGGCTTCTTTTAGGGCCTCGCCAGCCTGGAAAAGGGCCTTCTCGGCCCCCTTCAGGGCCTGTTCCAGCTCCCAAAGCCGTTCCTCGCTGGCCTCGAGGGCTTGCATCTCCTCCTCGAGGCGTTTTCGGTGGGCCAAGACCTCGGCGAGGGTGGGGCCGTACTTGCGCTTCAGCCTCTCCAAAAGGGCGAGCCGGGCCTCCACCCTTTCCATCTCCCTTGGGTCCAGCTCCAAGGCCTCCAGGTACGCCTCCACCTCGTCTAGAAGCGCCCTGGTCCGGGCCTCGGCCTCCTCGGCCTCCTCGGCCAGGGGCCTGAGGCCCGCATCCAGCCTCGAGGCCCCCTCCAGCTCCCTGGCCGCCAGGCCCAAGGCCGAGAGGGCTTTCTCCAGCTGGGCCCTGGCCCTTTCCCCCTTTTCCCTCAGGCTCCCTGCATGCCGGAGCCGGGCGGCGGCCTCAAAAAGCGCCTCGTCCTCCTCGGGCCGGATCCGGGCCTCCTCCAACTCCTTGAGCTGAAAGCGTAAAAAGTCCAGCCGCTCCTCCCGGGCCTTGGCCCTCTCCAAGAGGTCGGCCTTCTCCCTCAAAAGGGCCTCCCGCCTGGCGTAGGCCTCCTTGTAGGCCAGAAGAAGCCCCGGGTCCAAAAGGGCATCGAGAAGGCGCTCCTGCCTTTTGGCGGAAAGGAGGGCCAAGGCGGCGTGCTGGGCGTGGAGGGCGACCCAGCGCTCCGCCTCCTCCGCGAGCTCCCTTAGGGTGACCACCTCCCCGTCGATCCTCGGGGTGGAGCGGGCCCCGATGCGCCTAGAGAGGATGCGCTCCACCCCGTCCTTCTGGAAAAAGGCGGTGATGAGGGTGCTTTGCAAGGGGCCCTCGAGGCGTTCCCCGAGGAGAAGGGCTAAAGCGTCCACCAAGAGGCTTTTCCCCGCCCCCGTCTCCCCGGTGAGGACGTTCAGGCCGGGGGCCAGGTCCAAGGCGGCCTCCCGGATGACGGCCAGGTTCTGCACCTCGAGGCGCCGGAGCATCCCCCTTATTCTATGCGCCAGACGGTCCCTTTAACCCAAAGCTCGAGGCCCCTAAGCTCCGGAAAGAGCTGGGCGGCCTTCCCAAGAAGACGCTGCACACCTTTCGTGCTGTAGTTCACGCTTACGACCTCTTCCCCACTGGGGAGTGGCCTAACATGAAGGGGGCCCTGGTAGTCCTTGGGCATAAACCTAAACACCTTCTCGGCTCGGGATGGGTCCTTGGCGCGGCACCAGGCGGCCACCTGGTAAAGGACCTCGGCCCAGCTTTTAAAAGGACCGGAGCTAGGGAGTCCTGTAGGGGGGAGGTCTTTCAGAAGAGGTGGGGAAGCGGCTTCCCACCATGAGGGCGGCTTGCCGGAGCGCAGGGAGGCCTCGTAGGCCTTTTTCCACCCCTCCACCTCGAGGCCTAGCCCCCGGCTTATCGCTTCGACTTCCTCCTTGACCCTACGGGGCAGGGCTTCCGTGACCCGGTAGGCCTTAACTTGCTCTTCCCAGGGAACCTCCTTGGCGGCTTGCCGGAGCCGGGCCTCGGCCAGGAGGTGGCGGGCCTCCTCGACCTTTGGTGCTGGGTTGGACTTATCCAGCATGGCCCTAAGGGCCTCCACGGCCCCCGGGACGCTCAGCCTGACCCGAAGAAGGGTCTTTAAGGGGAGGCCCTGGTCTCGATCGAAAAACTCCCACTCCTCTCCGTTGGTAAGGGCATACCACCGGGCCGGGTGTACCCCGTTCATGTACTGGACCACTTGGTTGTGGTGGTCTTTCAGAGCCTTTCCTAAGGCCTTGACCTCCACCACCATCCAGGGCTCTCCCCCTTCCAGAGGGCTTTTCTTGTAGAGGGCCAAGTCGGGCTTAAGGGCGTTGGTGTCCTTAAGCTGGGGGAAGACCTCATCTGGATTAAAGGGATCGTACCCCGCCTCCTGGAGTACGGGAAGGACCAGCCCCAGGAGAGTGGCTTCTTCATTAAGGCCCTTCTCCCTCCAGCGGGCCAGGCGCTCCTCCAGGGTTCGGCTCATCCTGCAACGATTATATGCCTTCAGGGGGTGCTTTAAGGGGGGTCTATCCCGCCTCTCGGTGTTTGCTTCGCAAAGCAACCGTGGTATCCTGCTAATCGGATGGAGCGGGTTCTCAGGGCCCTTCACGGGTCGTGTCAAGAAGTTTGTGTAACGACCTGGGTAAGGGAGGCATACCGCTCCGCAAGGTAGCCTTCGGGCTGACGAAGCATCTAGTACCTGTTTCCCTGACGGGAAAGCACCTCCAGCACCTGAACGTAGCCCTTGAACATAGCCCCTTCGGGGCTGACCGGGCTGACCCTGAGCCTTCACCTGTTCGCTCCCGTGGTCACGCGGTCACGCGAAGCGTACCTTGCAGCGTACCTTGAAGCAACTGCAAACCCCGACCCCTACACATAATTCCTTACACGACCCGAGACGATTTTGGAGAGAATGCTGGAGATCAACCGCTCGGTGTTCCCCTGACGGGGAAGCAACTATCAACTAGAAACCTTATGTAATCGTACTCGTCACTTTGTTCAAAAAAGAGGATGTGCTTTTCGGCAAATTTGTCTTTGCTCCATG
>NZ_PSMQ01000103.1:0-3012 GCF_040290245.1 Thermus sp. | reverse complement strand
CGGGAGGGCGGTTTTTCCGTCCCCGGAAGAGGTCAAAAAGCACCGCCCCAGAAACGATGGGCACCACCCCTTGGCCCACGGGAAACCCCAGACCCTTTTCCTTCAAAAACCGCACCACCCCCTCGCCCACCGCCAGGCCGAAGGCGCTTCCCCCGGTGAGAAAGACCGCCTGGACCTCCTGAACCAAGGCCTCGGAGCGAAGGAGATCCGTCTCCCGGCTTCCCGGCGCGTGCCCCGCCAGGCTGGCCCCGGCCACCGCCCCTTTTCGGACCAGGACCACCGCGCACCCCGTGGCCGCCTCCGGGTCGCTCCAAAGCCCCACCTCGAGATCCTCCACGTCCGTCAGGGCGTTCTTCTGCCCGGGTTCCATGGCCTTATACTAAGGGGCAAGGAGGTGAAGCATGCCCGTCTTGCGCATCCACGGTGAGGGCACGCCTGGCCTAGAACGCCTTCTACCAGGACTTTTAGAGGAATTCCAGGCCCGCGGGTATATCCTGGAAGGAGAGGTTCCAGACCTGGTCTTCAACCTCCTCCGCAAGGAGGAACCCAAACCCTACCGCAGGAAAAGCCAGGGCACCTTTGTGGTCTCCTTCTTGGAGCTCGAGGCCTTCCCGGAAAACCCCATCCAGGCCCTCTACCCCTACCTGGTCCGCGCCCTCTCCAACCAGCTCGTGGCCTACGTCCCTGGCCAGGGGGCCAAGTTCCTCACCCTGGAGCTCGGCCATTACGACGAACCCGAGGGCGAGGGCTTCCTCCGCCGGGTGGCGGACCGCATCTATCCCCTGGCCTGTAGCCGCCTGGTGATCAAGAACCGGTTTGAGCCGGACCTCGAGCCCGAGCTCTGGGAGGGGGACGCACTCACCCGAAGCCTGGCCGAGGCCGGCAGGAAGCTCAAGGCGTGGGACCTCCTTCCCGCCCCCTTCCCCATCGAGGAGATCCTCCCGCCGGAGGACCTCCGGCACGTCAAGCGCCTTTACGGGATCGGAGGGCTTTCGTATGGAAACCTCTCGGTCAGGAAGGACGAGAAGCGCTTCTGGATGTCCGCAAGCGGGGTGGACAAGGCCAACCTCAAGGAGATCGGCCGGGACATCCTGATGGTCAAGGACTACGACCCTGTGGAAAACGCCATCGTCCTCTCCGTCCCCCCCCAGGTGGAGCCCCGTCGGGTGAGCGTGGACGCCATCGAGCACTGGATGATCTACCGGGAGCACCCCCAGGTGGGGGCGATCCTCCACGTCCACGCCTGGATGGAGGGGGTGGAGGCCACCCCCTTCAACTACCCCTGCGGCACCTGGGAGCTCGCCCAGGCGGTGGCGGAAAAGGTCCGCCAGGCCAAGGACCCAGCCCGGGCGGTGGTGGGCCTTAGGAACCACGGCCTCACCATCACCGGAAGAAGCATGGAGGAGATCCTGGAAAGGATAGAGGGCAGGCTCCTCCGTACGGTGCCCATGGTATGAGAGCCCTCCTTTATACCCCCTCCCTACCCCGGTTTTTCGCGGCCAGGGTTCTGGGCAAGCGCTTTCCCAAAGGGCTCCTTCCCCTGAGCCTCGTGGACCATCCCCTTCCCGAAAAGCCGGGCTTCCTCCGGGTAAAGGTGCGTCTAAGCGGGGTCTGCGGCTCGGATCTGGGGCTTCTTTACGGGAAAAACTCCCCTTTTCTCGCCCCCTTCTTCTCCTTCCCCGCCGTGCTTGGGCACGAGATCCTGGGGGAGGTGGATGGGACAAGGGTGGCGGTCAACCCCCTCCTCGCCTGCAAGGACCGGGGGCTTCCCCTTTGCCCCAGGTGCCAGGAAGGGGAGGAGGGGCTTTGCGAAAACGTGGCCAAGGGGGAGCTTGCGCCTGGGATGCTGGGCTTCAACCGGGACCTGCCCGGAGGATGGGGGGCGTACACCCTGGCCCGGCCCGAGCGGCTCTTCCCTGTGCCCGATGGGGTCCCGGATGCGCGGGCGGTCCTGGCCGAGCCCCTGGCGGTGGTCCTCCGGGGCCTGGGGAAGCTCAGGCCCTGGCCCCGGGAGGTCCTCATCGTAGGGATGGGAACGATCGGCCTCCTGGCCGTGCGGGCCCTTGGGCTTTTGGGGTATGGGGGAAAGATCTACGCCCTGGCCAAGTACCCCCACCAGGCGGAGCTGGCCCGCGCCTTTGGGGCCGAGGGGGTGGAGGCTCCAAAGGGGCGGGCCTACAGGGCCTATGGCTTCACCGCCTACCGGGGGGGGTACGAGGCGGTGATCGAGGCCTCGGGCTCGGGCAGGGGGTTCCGCCAGGCCCTGGCCTGGGCCCAGGAGGGGGGCCGGGTCCTCCTCCTGGGGGCACCCGGGGTGGAGGTGGTGGACCTCTCCCCCCTGTGGTTTCGTGAGGTGGGGGTCTTGGGAAGCTATACCTACCGGGAGGAGGAGTTCAAACAGGCGGTGGAGCTCCTCAAGGAGGCGGAGGGCCTCGAGGCCCTCATCGGGGGCATCTTCCCCCTCGAGGGGTGGAAGGAGGCCCTCGCCGCCCGGGGCAAGGCGGTGTTCCGGCCTTAAAGGTTAAAAAAACCCACGGACCGCTCCAGGCGCCGAACCAAAACGCCCAGTTCGGCCATCTCTGGAGGCCGGTCTCCCCAAAGGGTTCCAGATGGACTGCAAACACCTAGGCCAGGCCTCAGGTCAAAGACCCCTCCCCAAGACCCGGAAAGAGACTTTCCGCAAGGGCCCGCACCGCCGCCAGGTCAAAAAGGGCGTGGCCTACGCTTTTAAAAACCACAAGCTCCGCCCGGGGCGGCTCGAGAAGGGCCTCCCTGAGGGGGAGGACCCCTTCTAAGCCCTGAAGCTCCCCCGCCTCCTGGAGGGCATCCGGGGTGTCGCAAAAGACGGCCGCCCTCTTCATCACCCCCTCGGGGACCTCCCGCTCCCAGGGGCGGAAGCTTCCCACCGCGCTGATGAAAAGGGGGGTGGGCAGGCGCTCGGGCAGGACCGGGGTGGGGCTTGTGGTGGCGGTGACGACGAACCGGACCTCTCCTGGCACCGTCTCCCCCTCC
>NZ_PSMQ01000102.1:1964-3035 GCF_040290245.1 Thermus sp. | reverse complement strand
CCCGGGTACCCGCTTTGGCCCAGGGCCTGGAGGGCGAGAATCTGGCCAACTTGGAAAAGGGCCTGCAGCAGGCCCTCGGGAAGGGCTTCAAAGATCTTACCCCTTCGGATGCGGTCAAGCTCACCACGCCCGCCATCGCGGAAAGCGGCGCTAATGTCCCGGCCGAGGTGGAGGTGAATCTGCCGGCAAGCCAGGTGAAGGCCATCCACCTCTTCGCGGACCAGAACCCCACTCCCCACATCGTGGCGGTGTCCCTCATGGGGGCCTTGCCTTACTACGCCTCCCGGGTCCGGCTAGCCCAGACCACGGCGGTTCGGGCGGTGGTGGAGACCGCGGATGGAAAGCTCCTTTTGGCCTCGGCGAGCACCCGGGTTACCGTGGGCGGGTGCGGTTAAGGAGGTACGAAGATGGCGATCCGGATGCTCATCCGCTTTACCCCGGCCAAGCCTAAAGTGGGGGAGGAGTTCAAGCTCCAGGTGGTGGCCCAGCACCCCATGGAGCCGGGGACCCGCAGGGACGACAAGGGCAACCTCATCCCCGCGAACTACATCAACCTCCTCGAGGTCTACTTTGAGGGGCAGAAGGTGGCCGAGATCAGGCCCGGTCCGTCCACCAGCGCCAACCCCCTCTTCGCGCTCAAGTTCAAGGCGGACAAGCCGGGCACCTTCACGGTCAAGGCCAAGGATACGAACGGCGACACGGGCGAGGCCCAGAACAAGCTCGAGCTGGCCTGAGAGAGGCGCCCGGGAAACCCCGGGCGCCTTTGGACCACAGAGGTTCTTATGCGGGTACTTCTTTGGGGGATGCTTCTTCTCCTCGCCTGGGGTTTGAGCCAGGAGGTGGACCCTAGGGAGGAGGCCAAGCGGCAGAAGGAGCTCTTGCTCCAGACCGCCGGGGTTCTGCCCAGCGAGCTTATCGTCGAGCAGGGAAAGGAGCTCTTCTACGCTAAGCGGGGGCCCAAAAACGCCTCCTTGGAGGGGTGCGATTTCGGCCTGGGCCCAGGGGTCCTTAAGGGCGCCTCGGTCCGTCTTCCCCGGTACTTTATGGATACGAACAAGGTGGAGGACCTGG
>NZ_PSMQ01000102.1:0-1954 GCF_040290245.1 Thermus sp. | reverse complement strand
CAGCCGCATCCGCACCTGCATGATCCAGCTCCAGGGCTTCAAGCCGGAGGAGATCAAGCGCTCCGAGGTGGTGGCCATCGCCTTCTATGTGGCCGCCCAGTCCGACGGCATGCCCGTCCAGGTCCGCCTTCTCTATCCTTCGGAAAAGGCGTTCTATGAGCTTGGGGAGAGGCTCTTCTACGCTCGGAGTGGGGCGCGGGACATCGGCTGCGCCACCTGCCACGTAACCTATCTGGGAAAGCGGGCGGGGGTCCTTCCCTATGCCGATGTGATCAATGTGGCGGGGAAAGGCGCTGCCATGACCCACTGGCCGGCCTACCGCTACTCCAACGATCAGAGCTGGACCATGGAGGACCGCATCCGGGCCTGCTACGGCAACCTGGGCCACCCGGCGCCCGAGTTCTACTCCCCGGCGGTCATCGCCCTCCAGCTCTTCATGGCCTACCACGCGAACGGGGCCAAGGCGGAGCTCCCGGGGTTTTTACGGTGAGGAGGGGGTATGCGCAGCATCTGGTTGCTTTTGCTCCTGGCCCTAGGCTTGGCCTTGGCCCAGCGGTACTTTAGCGAGCAGGACCTCGAGCGCATCAGGGCCTCGGGGCCCAAGTATGCGGAAGCCCTGGTGGGCCAGCGCCCCGACCAGGCCCTCTGCTCCATCCACAAAAACCGCCTGCCCGCGGACCTTCTGCCCAAGTTCATCGAGGAACAGCGCGCCCTCATCCAGTACCCCAAAGACGGCAAGCTCATGGGGGACTGGAAGAAGGGGGGCGCCATCTTCAACAACATGGCCAAGGCCAACTGTTTCTCCTGCCACTTCGGCTCCCCGCTTAACCTCGGGGGGGATGTGGGGCCGAGCCTGGAGAAGTACGGCCTGAACCGGGGTCAGTCCGAGGCCATCCAGCGCTACACCTACGAGGTGATCTACAACGCCTGGGCCTACTTCCCCTGCACGGTGATGTACCGCTTCGGCGTGCAGGGCCTTTTAACCCCTGAGGAGATCGCGGATGTGGTGGCCTACCTTCTGGACCCCAACTCGGACTTCAACACCAAGCCTGCCGCGGGGAGAAGATGACGCGTAGAGAGCTCCTTGCCCTTCTTGCCGCTTTGGGGGTGACGGGCCGCAAGGCGCTGGCCCAGGCCCTGGAGCGTCCGGAGGCCCTTTTCAACCTCCCCCCCTACGGGGATTACACCCTCTTGTACTACGCCGACCTGCACAGCCAGCTCCGGCCCCATTTCTACATGGAGCCCCCCAACCTCCTCGCCCCCAAGCCCCTCATGGGCCGCCCCGGCTACCTCACGGGGGAGGCTTTCCTCCGCTACTTTGGCCTAAAGCGGGGAAGCCTCATGGCCTACATCACCACCTATCTGGACTTTGAGACCCTGGCCCAGCGCTTCGGCCCCGTGGGTGGGGCGGCCCGCCTCACCGCCCTCATCAAGGCTCAGAAGGGGCAGGTGGAGGGAAGGGCCCTGGTCCTGGATGGGGGGGATAACTGGACGAACTCTGGCCCCTCCTTAAGGACCCGGGGAGAGGTGATGGTGGACTGGATGAACCTCACCGGGGTGGATCACATGGTCTACCACTGGGAGTACACCCTGGGCCGGGCGCGGGTGGAGGAGCTGGAGAAGAAGCTGAAGGCCCGGGTTCTGAGCTACAACACCACGGACGACCTCTTCGGGGACCCCGTCTACCCCGCCTATGCCATCCACCCGGCGGGCCGGTACACCCTGGGGGTTATCGGCCTCACCTACCCTTACGTCAAGGTCTCCCACCCGGAGGAGTTTTCCGAGGGGCTCTCCTTCGGGGTCAAGGAGAAGGAGCTCCAGAAGGCGGTGGATGAGCTTCGGGCCAAGGGGGTGGATGCGGTGGTCCTCCTCTCCCACGGAGGGCTTCCCCTGGACACGGCCTTGGCCCAGCGCATCCAGGCTGACCTTTCCCCCCTGGTTACGACAAGGCAAA
>NZ_PSMQ01000019.1:0-31449 GCF_040290245.1 Thermus sp. | reverse complement strand
GGGGGGAGGGGGTTCCGCCGGATAAAGGGCCAGGAGGGGCTTAGGGTCTAAGCCCAGGAGGAGGGCGTACCGCCTCAGGTACCCCTTGGCCAAAGCGGGCTCTGGAAGAAGGTCAAAGCGGCACTCCTCGAGGGCCTGGAGGACGCTCTTCTTAAGGGAAAGCCGCCTGGCGGCCTCCTCCAGGGAAAGCCCCCTGGAGGTGCGCGCCGCTTTAAGCCTTTCCCCAAGCTCGCACATGTCCTTTCATTCTACGCCCGCAAGGGCGCGCGCCACCTGGGCCGCCAGCCGGGCGTTCTCCACAAGGAGACGGCGGTTGACCTCGAGGCTTCTTCCCTGCGTCCTTTCAGCAAGCCGCTTCAAGAGGTAGGGGGTGAGGTCCTTCCCGGTTACGCCAAGCCTACGGGCCTCCCGGTTCGCCTCTTCCACATGGGCTTGGACCTCTTGGTAGGGAAGCCCCTCGGAGACCGGATTGAAAAGAAGGACCCCGCCCAGGCCCAAGGCCTTCGCCTCCCGGTAAACCCGGGCCGCCTCCAAAGGGGTCTCCACCCGGGCGGGCAGGGGGTAAGGGGAGTCGGGGCTTAAAAAAGCCGGCATCCGGTCCGTCCGGAAGCCCAAAACCGTGATGCCATAGGTCTCGAGCCGCTCCAGGGTGGCCTCGAGGTCCAGGACGCTTTTAGGCCCCGAGGCCACCACCAAAATGGGGGTGCGGCTTAAGGCCAAAAGGTCCGCGGATTCGTCAAAGGAAGCAGGGTGCACCCCGCCGATCCCCCCGGTGGCCAAGACCTCGAGGCCCGCCCGGTGAGCCAGGTGGACGGTGGCGGCCACCGTGGTCCCCGCGTCCTTCCCAGCGGCGATCAAAGCGGCAAGGTTCCAAAGGCTCGCCTTGTCCGCTCCACCTTGGGCCAGCCGTAGGATCTCCGCCTTGCTAAGCCCCACCCGGACCCGGCCGCCCACCACCCCAATGGGCCTTGGCCTGGCCCCTTCCGCCTCCACCGCCTGGAGAAGGGCTTCCATGATGGAGAGGTTTTCCGGCCAGGGCAAACCATGGGTCAAAAGAGCGGTCTCCAGGGCTACCTCTGCCCTTTCCACGCCCCGATTTTACAGCTCCGGCCAGACCAGAACCTCCTCCCCCACCCTCAGGTCATGGAAGAGGAGGAGCTCTGGGGCCAAAAGGAGACGCCGCCCCGCCCCTTTAACCCCCTCAACGGGCAAGACCGTCTCCTTCCGCCCCCGCACCCGCACCCCCTGGAAAGCCCCATACTGCTTCCGCCAAGCGCTTAAGAGGAGGGCATCCAGCCCTGCCCCCTTTTCCCCTAGGGCCACCACCAACCGGACCGTGTGGGGCGTGCGGGGCCTGACCTGGAGGATCCCCGCCCGGGCCAGATGGCCCACCCGGAGGGCCGCCTCCTCCAGGGAAAGCCCTGTCCGGTCCACCAGGTCCAGTAGGCTCACCTCCCCCTTCAGGTGGGAAAGGAGCTGGAGCTCCTCTGGGGCCAGGGTGAGGTGGGTGGCAAAAACCCGATCCCCAAAGGCGATTCGGTCAAAAGGCCCCACCTCCACCCGCTCGTCCAACACCCGGACCGCCTGGAGGAGGTAGGCCTCGAGGGGTAGGCCCAAGGTGGTCCTCTGGGCCCGCTCCCCAGGCAGAAAGCGAAACCGCCCCTCCTTCAAGGCCAGAACTTCCAAAAGCGCCTTCTCCCCCTGGCGGGAACCCAAAAGGGCGTGAACGGGCCGCCCCCGCTCCAGGTACACCCCCCCTTCCAAAGGGCCCGCCTGGACCAAAAACGCCCCCGTCTTCCGCCCTTGGGCGAGAAGCTGCAAGAGGTCGATGGGGGAAAGAAGGCGGAAATCCCCTTCCATCATCCGCACCCCTTAAGGGCCCGCTTTAAAGGCCCAAGGTAGGCTTCTCCGAAGAGGAGGAGATGGGCAAGAAGAAAGTAGACCTGGTAGCAGGGAAGGGCGCGGTTCACCGCCTCGGGGATGGGGAGCAAGGCCTCATAAGTGCGCCAAAAAACCTCGGGAAACCCCCCGAAAAGCCGCATCATCGCCAGGTCCACCCCCCGCTCCCCCACCCAGGCCGAAGGGTCCAAGAGGGCCGGCCCCTCCTGGGCGAAGTAGACATTCCCGTGCCAAAGGTCCCCGTGGATTAGAACCGGCCCCTCCTCAGGGAGGCGATGCCAGGGGGCCCGCTCCACCTCGAGGAAAAGTCTTCCAAGGCGCAAGGAGCCCTTGGGGTTGGGCGCGGCCTCCAAGAGAGGCAAGATCCGCTTCTCGTAGAAAAACCGCCCCCAGTCCTCGCCAACCCCCTCCGGCAGAGGCAAGGGGCCCAGGAAGACCCGGTCACCCCCATACTGGACCTCCTTCTGACTGTGAAGCTGGGCCAGCATCCGCCCCAGCCCCTCCCAGTCCGGCGGCCCGGGGGAGAGGTATTCCATAACCAGCCCCCCCTCGTCCACATACACCACCCTGGGCACCCGCACCCCTTTTCCTGATAGGCGCATGAGCCCCCGGGCCTCTGCGGGGAAGAACCCCTCCGGGGGGCTTGGGTGGAGCTTGAGGACATAGGGTCCCGCCCGAAACACCCGGGCCACATCCCCACCCACCAAAGGGACCAAGGGGTAAAAGGGCAGACCGGCTCGGGCGAGAAGCTCCTCAGGACGCATCCTGGACCCTGACCACCCAGTCTAAAAACCCCTTCAGGGCCTCCTCCAAAACCAGATAGGCCTCCCGGAACGCCCAAAGGTCCTCGTAGTAGGGGTCCGGCACCTCCCGACCCGTCCCGTCGGAAAAATCCAGGACCAGCCGGACCTTCTCCTTGGCCTTGGGGCAAAGGCTTAAGACCCCCTCGAGGTTCTCCCGATCCATGACCAGGATGTGGTCAAACCGCTCGCAGTCCTCCCGGCTGAGCCTCCGGGCCCGGTGGGGGAAAAAGGCCCCGTGTTCCTCCAGCACCCGTCGCGCCCTGGGGTCCATCCCCTCCCCCACGTGCCAGCCGCCAAGCCCCGCCGAGTCCACCTCAAACCGGCCCGAAAGCCCCCGCTCCCTGAGGAGCTTGAGAAAAATTCCCTTGGCCATGGGGCTTCGGCAGATATTGCCCAAGCAGACGAAAAGTACGCGTATAGGCCTCCCCATGCCCTCCATCCTAACGCCCCCGCTCTGAAGAGCGTGACTGCCCTCCAGAAAGCCCCCTGCGGTACCCACCCCTAGTACGGCACCTCCGCCCCCACCTCCGTCCCTTTGCCCGGCTCCGATCGGATCCAAAACCGCCCGCCCCTGGCCTCCACCCGCTCCCGCATCTGGGTGAGGCCAAACCCTCCGAACGCCCCCGCCTCGGGGGTCTTAAAGCCGCACCCGTTGTCCCGCACCACGAGCCGCGCCCCCCGCGACCCCAGGGGCTCCAAAACGACCTCCACCCGGCTCGGCCGGGCGTGTTTGGCCGCGTTGGTCAGGGCCTCCTGCAAGACGCGGAAGAGGATGAGCTCGCTCGCCTGGGAAAGGTGGACCGCTTCAGGCAGAACCAGCCGGACCCGGAACCCCGCTTGCTCCGCAAAGGCCTGGGCGTAACGGCGGATGGACTCTAAAAACCCGTAGCGCTCGAGGTCAATGGGCCGCAGGGCGAAGATGCTCCGGCGAACCTCGCGGATCTGGCCCCTTAGGGTCTCCTTGATCTCGGAAAGCGCCTTAAGCGCGGCCTGACGATCCTTCTCCAAAAGCCTTTCCGCCAGGTCCAACTTAAGGGCCATGAAGGCCAAGCTCTGGGCAATGCCGTCGTGGATCTCCCGGGCAATGCGGTTGCGCTCCTCATTGATGGCCAGCTCCTCCGCCCTTAGGTAGGCCTGAGCGTTCCGCACGGCCAGGGCCATCTGGGAAGCCAAAAAGGAGAGGAAGGGAATCCGGCCGGAAAGCCCCTCTCCTTCTAGAACCAGAACCCCCACCGTCTCCCGGGCTTTGAGGGGCAGGACCAAAAGGCCCGGGGCTAGAAAGACCGGCCCCTCGAGGGCCGCCTTCCACGCTCCTTCGGGCAGAAAGGGGCGCTCCGGCAGGTCCAGCCCCCGCACCGCCCAGGGTTTTAAGAACCCCCCTTCGTCCAGGAGAAAGACTCCACCCCCCTTTCCCCCAGCCCAGCGGAGGATGCGGTCCAGAAGCCCGTCCAAAAGCTTTTCCAGGTTGGCCTCCGCCTTCAGGGCCTGGTCCACCTCGTAAAGGGTAAGCAGGTCCCGCGTCCGGGCCATCACGGTCTGAAGGGCGCTCGCCACCTCGTGGGCCAGGACCTCCAGAAACCCCGCCTCCTCCGTAACCGGGGCCTCCAGAAACCCCTCGAGGCCAGGCAGGGCCACCTTCTGGCACCCCGCGCACCCCCCGCCCCGCACCCCCTGGACCTCCACCGCCACCGGGTGGCCCAGGGCTTGCGTGAGGGCCTGGGCAATCCGCCTTACGGCCTCCTCGAGGGTCTCCGCCTGAAGGGCTTCCTGGAAAACCCGCCCCACAGCGAAAAGCCGGCGGTTCGCCTCTTGAAGCGCCTTTTCCGCCCGGGCCTTCTCCAAAACCTCCTGAGCGATCCACTCCAAGACGGCAAAGGTCACCAAAGGACCCACCAGGCCGTAAAAGCCCAGGCGGAGCCAGAAGGCAAAGTCCTGGTGACGGTAAGGAAGAAGGGTGAGCTCAAAAAGGACGACCACCACTAAAATGGCCGGCGGAAGGAATTTCTGCGCCAGCCGGACCAAACGGTAAAGCCCCTCAGTCCCCATCCTTCCTCCCCATGGCGTAGCGGCTCTGGTGGAGGAGGCCCCGGAGCATCTGGACCTCCCCCGGGGAAAGGCGGGCCTTGTGGAAGATCCGTCTTAAGCGGCGCATGGCGTAGGGAAAGCGATTTTGGTCGGTAAAGCCGATCTCGAGGATGTACCGGCCCAGATCGGAAAACAAGGCCTCCAGCGCCGCCGTGCTCGCGAGCTCCTCCTTGGGGAAAGGGGCCTTCTGGGTCTGGGCTTGGAAAAGCTCGTACGCAAAGACCACCACCGCCTGGGCCAGGTTCAAGGAGGGCTGTTCAGGGGCGGCGGGGATGGATCCGATGAGGTGGGCCAGGTCCAGCTCCTCGTTGGTCAGGCCGATCCGCTCCCGGCCGAAGACCAAAGCCACCTCTCCCTCCACCCCAAGCACCTCCTGCGCCACCTCCTGGGGCGTCCGAAGGGGAGCGGGGTAGAGCTCCCGGGGCCGGCCCGTGGTGGCCACCACCAGCCTCGCCTCCGCCACCGCTTCCATAAGGCTCGAGTAGACCACCGCCCCTTGCAGCACATCCTCCGCGTGGACGGCCAGCCAGAAGGCCTCGGGGGGGAAAGGGGGGCCTACCCTGGGCCCTGGGTTGACCAAGGCCAGGACCCTCAGGCCAAAGTTCTTCATCGCCCGGGCCACCGCCCCCACGTTCATGGGCTCCTCGGGCTCCACCAAGACCACCTTCACGGGCATCGGTAC
Organism: Thermus sp.; assembly: GCF_040290245.1. Classification (GTDB taxonomy): domain Bacteria; phylum Deinococcota; class Deinococci; order Deinococcales; family Thermaceae; genus Thermus_A. The sequence continues at coordinate 25,980 of NZ_PSMQ01000019.1, read as the reverse complement.
TTCCCCTCCTCCCCCCTGGGCACCTCGAGCCAAAGGATCTCCTCAGAAGGCGTGTCGGGGCCCGCCAGGCAGTTCGTCCGCCGGTCCAGGGCCAGGGTCACCGTATCGGTGCCGGAAGGGGAAGGGGGCGGCTGGGGTTCCTTCCCCGCCGGCAGGTACATCAAGGGCCCAGAGGGGGATAACGCCCCGCTTAGGAGGTCCACCCGGACGGGAACGAGCCCGCTTGGAGGGGGAAAGTCCCCACCTGGCCTCCCCCTCAGGGCTTCCTCCACGAAGGCGCGCCAGATGGGCGGGTTGACCACGGAGCTGCTGGGCTCCCGCCCCCCCATGCGAAGCGGCTGGTTGTCGTCCCGGCCCACCCAGACCACCGCGGAAAGCCCCCGGGTCACCCCGGCGAACCAGAGGTCCCGGGCCTCGTTGGTCGTCCCCGTCTTCCCCCCCACCACCCGGCCCGGGATGCGGGCCCCCTTGGCCAGCCCCTGCCCCCCAAGGTCGTAGACGTACCCTTTCAAAAGGTCCCAGCCCTGGTAGGCCACCAGGGGATCAAAGATCCGGACCCGCTCCGGCCTGGCCTGGTACAAAACCCTCCCCTCCGCGTCCTCCACCCGCTCCACCAGGTAGGGCTTGACCTTGTACCCCCCGTTGATAAAGGCGGCGTAGGCCCCGGCCAGCTCCGCCGGGGTGATGGAGGCCCCGCCGATGGCGATGGCCAAGGTGGGATACCTCACTGCAAAGCCCGCCTGGGAGAGTTTCTGGGCCACCTTTTCTACGCCGATGGCGTTTGCGGTGTAGACCGCGGGCAGGTTCAAGGAAAGATCCAAAGCATAGCGGACGGTGATCTCCTGGTTCAGGAAGCGGCCTGAGAAGTTCTTAGGCCGCCACACCCCCCCCTTCTGGCTGGGGTCGGGGAACTCCAAAGGCCGGTCCGGAACCAGGCTGGCCTGGGTGAAACCGTTCTCGAAAGCGGTGGCGTAAACAAACGGCTTCACCGCCGAACCAGGGTTCCTGAGGGCCCTAAAGGCCCGGTTGTACTCGTCCTTCTCCTTCCGAATCCCTCCCACCAAGGCGAGGACCGCCCCCGTCTCAGGGTCCAAGCCCACGATAGCCAGATCCGCCCCTTCAGGAAGCCTTGCCCCTCTTGCCGCCTTCTCCGCCGCGGCCTGCATGGCGGGGTCCAGGGTGGTGTAGACCTTCAGCCCGCCCTCTCCGTAGACCTTCTCCCGGCCAAAGCGGGCCTCGAGCCAGCTGCGAACCTCGTAGACCACATGGGGCGCCTGGTTGACCTGAACCTCGGGCAGGATGCGGGCCGAGGGATCCACAAGCCGGGCAAAAACCAGGTTTCCCTCAGCGTCGTACCTCGCCTCCCACCCCCGGGGCACCAGGGGGGTGCGCCAGGCCTCGTCCCGCAGGGCGGGGCTGATCCAGCCCTCCTCGGCCATCTGGTCCAAAAGCCTTCTCATCCGCTTGCGCGTCCCCTCCAGGTCGAAGTAGCGGGCGTTGGGGGCGGGGATGAGGACGGCCAGATACGCCCCCTCGGCCAGGGAAAGCTCCGCGGGCGCCTTGCCAAAATAGGCCTCCGCCGCCCCCTGGATCCCCACCGCATTCCCCCCCCAGGGAACGACGTTCAGGTACATCTCCAGGATCTCCTCCTTGGTGTAGCGGCGCTCCAGCTCCAAAGCCAAGGCCCATTCCTTGAACTTTCGCTCCAGGGTCCGCTCCTGGGCGAGTTCCTTGAGAAGGGTATTCTTGATGACCTGGGTGGTGATCGTGCTTCCCCCCTGGAGATCCCCCTTGAGGACGGCAAAGAAAGCCCCCAGAAGCCTCACCGGGTCCAGGCCGTAGTGCTGGAAGAACCGCTTGTCCTCAGAGGCCACGATGGCCGCCACCGCCGCCGGGGAGACCTCGGAAAGCCGGACAAGGCTCCGGTGGATGGCCCGCCCTTCCTCCACGCTGGCCAAAAGGGCGAGCAAGGAACCGTCCCGGGCATAGAGGGTGGAGGTGGAGGTAAGCCTAAGGCGCTCAAAGGCGGAGAGGTCGGGGAGGCTACGGGTGAAGGCATAGGCCATATAGCCCAAGGCCAGGCCCACCCCCACCAAGACCGCCAAGAGACCCCAAAGGAGGAGGCGCAAGGTGCGCATGCCGGAACCTAGTGTACAAGAGGAAGGAGTTTCTCCCGGGTCAGGGGCTTCTCGATCACCCGCACCCGGACCACCTCCGCCGTGGTTTTAAGCCGCTCATCCGGCGCGATCAAAACCGCGACGGGCACCTCCTTCAACCGGCGCACGTGCGTGATCCGGGCCGCCACGGAAAAGGGGTCCAGGTCCAGCTCCTGGTCCAGGAGGATGAGCTTAGGGGTATAGTCCCTCAGCCAAAAAAGCCCTTCGCGGGCCGAGTCGAAGTGCATGAGCGAAAGCCCCATCCCCTCGAGGAGAAGCTCGAGGTAGGCCCTTACCGCCTGGTTGCGGCTTAGGAGGAGGACCCCGGGATAAGGCTCGGCCACAGGGCCATCGTAACCAAAGGGGCGTGAAATCGGTGTGAAAAATGGCTGGGGCGCGTGGACTCGAACCACGACCGGCGGATCCAAAGTCCGCTGTCCTGCCATTAGACGACGCCCCAGCGCCAAGGGCATTCTAGGGGACCTGCGCGGGGTTTGTCAAACGTTGAAGAGGATGTGGATCACATCCCCGTCTTGGACCTCGTACTCCTTGCCCTCTAGCCGCACCCAGCCCTTCTCCTTGGCTCTGGCCCAACCCCCCGCCTCCACGAGCTTGGCCCAGGGGATGACCTCGGCCCGGATAAACCCCCTTTCCATATCCGAGTGGATCTTCCCCGCCGCCTCGGGGGCCCGGGTGCCCCCTCGCACCGTCCAAGCCCTGACCTCCTTTTCCCCTGCGGTGAAGAAGGTGATGAGGCCCAGCGTCCGATAGGCCACCCGCGCCAGGCGGTTCAGGCCGGACTCAAAAAGGCCGTAGCTTTTTAAGAGCTCCTCCGCCTCCTCCTCGGGCAGCTCGGCCAGTTCGGCCTCGAGGCGGGCCGAGACCACCACCCATTCGGCCCCTTCCGCCTGGGCCCGCTTTTGGACCGCCTTCACCCAAGGGTTGCCGGCCCCGTCTGGCAGGTCCTCCTCCCCCACGTTCACCACATAGATCATGGGCTTGGCGGTGAGGAGGGGGGTCTCCTTCAAGAAGCGGCGCGCCTCCTCCGAGGGGGGAAATGTGCGGGCAGGCTGGCCCTGGACGAGGTGCGCGTAAAGACCCTCTGCGACCTCCAGAACAGGCCCCATCTCCCGGTTGGACCGGGCCTCCTTGCGCAGGCGCTCGAGGCGCCGCTCCAAGGTGGCAAGGTCCGCCAGGGCCAGCTCGGTGTGGATGGTCTCCATATCCTCCACCGGGTCGACCCGGCCCGCCACATGAACCACATTCGGGTCCTGGAAGGCCCGGACCACGTGGAGGATGGCGGAAACCTCCCGGATGTGGGCCAGAAACTGGTTGCCGAGCCCCTCCCCCTTATGCGCCCCCTTGACCAGGCCCGCGATGTCCACGAACTCTACGTGGGTGGGAACAGTGGGGGGAAGCCTCTCCCCTTTAGCAAACACCTTTTGCAGGGCCAAAAGCCGCTCGTCCTTTAGGGGGACCACCCCTATGTTCTTGTCAATGGTGGCAAAGGGGTAGTTGGCGGCAAGGGCACCCGCCCGGGTGAGGGCGTTGAAAAGGGTGGACTTCCCTACGTTGGGTAGACCGACGATCCCGACCGCAAGCACATCCTCCAGTCTACCCCGACTTCTTGGAGATCCAAAGCCCAAAGGCCAGAAGCGCCACCCCTAAGGCCAAAAAGGCCAGGTCCTGAAAAGAGGCCGCCTTCAGCGCCTGGGCCTGCTCGAAAAACCGCACCACCAAAAGCATGAGGACGACCGCTGCCAGCTTGCCCTTCAAATCCTCTAGGCTTTCCACCACCAGAACCCGGCGAAAGGGGTGGCCCTCGGGCACCTCGAGGGGGGCGATAAAAAGCTCATAAAGCCCCAGGGCAAAAAGGAGGAAGACCGCAGAAAAAAGCCCCTTTTCCAAGCTCCCCACCCCGAAGGCCTTGTATACCTCATAGAGGGCGAGATACGCGAAGTAGGCTGCCCCAAGGAGAAGGGAAAAAACCGGGAGGAGGATGAGCCAGCGGAAAAGGACGAGGAGCCCTAGGACCCTCATGGAGGCAGTCTACCGCCCAGTTGCTTCCCGAAGGGAACACCAAGTTGCTTCCCGAAGGGAACACCAAGAGGCCGAGCACGTGGCAAGGGCTGGGCGGGGTCCGTATCATGGGTAAGGTATGGACCTCGCCCCTTTCATTGACCACACCCTCCTCAAACCCACGGCCACCCCGGAGGAGATTCAAAAAGCTGCCCAGGAGGCTCTTCAGCACCGTTTTTTTGGTCTTTGTGTCCCCCCCTCGTACGTGCCTTTGGCCAGGGAGGCCCTGGGGGAAAGCCCGGTGAGGTTGGTCACCGTGGTGGGCTTCCCCCTGGGGTACCAGGCCATGGAGGTCAAGGCCCTCGAGGCCGCCTGGGCCCACGCCCAAGGGGCCGATGAGGTGGACATCGTCCTCCACCTGGGCCAGGCCAAGGGGGGGGCATACGGCTACATCCAAGCCGAAGTCCAGGCCGTGCGCAAGGCGGTGCCTCGGGCCGTTTTAAAAGTCATCCTGGAAACGGGCTACTTTACGCCGGAGGAGATCGCCTCCCTAGTAGAGGCGGCGATAGCGGGTGGGGCGGACTTCTTGAAAACCTCCACGGGCTTTGGGCCCCGGGGAGCCAGCCTGGAGGACGTGCGCCTCCTGGTCCAGTTGGCGGCGGGCCGGGCCCAGGTGAAGGCGGCGGGGGGCATCCGTGACCCAAGGACCGCGCTGGAGATGTTAAAGGCCGGGGCCAGCCGTCTGGGAACCTCCAGCGGCGTGGCTTTGGTCCAAGGGGCAGCCGGGCATGGGTACTAAACGCCGGAACCCCCTGGGGGGGCTCCCCTCCTACCTCCCCCTTGTCCTCCTCCTTTTGCTCTGGCTCTACCAAACCTTCCGCTCCACCCCCCCACCTCCAGCCGGGCCCGGCCAGGTCCAGGTCTTTTTCATGCCAGAGGAGGGGGAAAGGGCTAAGGCGTTTTTGATCGCGCGGATCGAGGAAACCCACGAGCGCCTCGAGGTGGCCGCCTATGAGTTCCGCGATCTCTCCATCGCCAAGGCCCTTCTAAAGGCCAAGGACCGCGGGGTACGGGTGCGGCTCTATGCGGAAAGCGACTATCAAGAGGACGTGCACCGGTACCTGGTGGCGGCCCGGCTGGGCCAGACCCAGGAGCCTCCTAAGGTGAAAAGAGGAGAGATAGAGGTCCACATCCGGGCCACGGGGCCTTTCTGCGAGGAGGCGGCAGGGCTTCCCGTCTGCTACGACGCTCGGGAGCCCTTCATGCACCACAAGTTCTTGGTCTTTGATGGAAAAGCTGTTTGGACGGGAAGCACCAACCTCACCTGGAACGCCTTCGCCCGGAACAACGAGAACAGCCTTTACCTGCCCTCCCCTGCCCTGGCCGAGGGGTACGGGCGGGAGTTTGAGGCCCTTTGGGGCGGAAAGAAAGAGGGGCTGGGCCTCCCCGTCCGCTTTAGCCTGGAAGGGGTAGAGGGGACCGCCTACTTTAGCCCCGCCGGGGGACGGGCCGCCCGCGAGGCCATCCTGGCCCGGCTGCGCGCGGCAGGGAAGGAGGTTCTGGTAGCGGCCTTCGTCCTCACGGACCCGGAGATCCTCAAAGCGCTCATCCAGGCCAAGGAACGGGGGGTCAGGGTCCGGGTGGTTTTGGAAAGCCGCAACCTGACCAGCAGCAAGGTTGCTTCGCAAAGCGAACACCTAGAGGAAGGGCTCTTAAGGGCGGGGATAGACGTACGTAAGGACGCCAACCCCTACACCTTGCACGACAAGGTCATGGTGATCGACGAGACCTGGGTGATCACAGGAAGTTATAACTTCTCCAACAATGCCTGGCGAAGCAACAACGAGAACCTGCTTGTCCTGAAAAGCCCCGAACTTGCCCAAAGGTACAAAAAGGAGGTGGAGGCGCTTTGGGAAGCGGGAACACCCCTTTAACCCTGGTCCTGGCCTCCCGGTGTTCCCTTCGGGAAGCAACGAAAAGCCCGAGGCGGCGGGCCTTCCTCAAGGTACGCCCTTCGGGCGTGACCAAGGTACGCCCTTCGGGCGTGACCAAGGTACGCCCTTCGGGCGTGACCAAGGCCTTGGGCTACCGCCTTAAGGTGGTGGCCCCGGAGGTGGCGGAGGACCTGGACCTACCCCCAAGGGAACCCGCCCGGACCCTGGCCTTAAGGAAAGGGCAAAGCGTACAGGACCGCTGGGCGGTGGCTGCAGACACGGCGGTGGACCTGGACGGGCAAGTCCTCAGCAAGCCCCGGGACCCTGAGGAAAACCTGGTCTTCCTCCGGCGGCTCTCTGGCCGAAGCCATCTGGTCCACACCGGGGTCTATCTAAGGGGGAAAGGGGAGGTCCTGGAGGTTCACACCGCACGCGTCCGGTTCCGTGCCCTTTCCGAGGAGGAGATGCGCTGGTATGTCCAAAGCGGCGAGGGGTTGGACAAGGCGGGTGGGTACGGGGCCCAGGGGCTGGGAATGGTCCTGCTCGAGGACATAGAGGGGGATTTTTACACCGTGGTGGGCCTGCCCGTCTCCCGGGTCTTCGCCTGGCTTTGGGCCTGGGGGTTCAGGCCGTGAGCGAGCGTGGGCTCCGCCGGGGGCTTCTCGCCCTTCTTCTCCTTCTGACCCTTGCCCTTTCCAGCCTAACCCGGCCCACCGCCTTGGGCCTGGCGGCGGAGTTTTCTGCCCGTACCGCTCCTCTACTGGCCCTCGGCCACCGGCTGGGGCAGAACCTGAAAAGCGCCTGGGGGGCGTTTTTGGACCGGAGGGACCTCCGAGCGGAGAACCGGTCGCTCAAGGCGGCTTTAGAGGCGGAAAGAAGCGAGAACGCCCGGCTCAGGCTCGAGGTGGAACGCCTGCAACGCGCTTTGGCGGTCAAGGAAGCCCAGGCCCCTGGAGTGGTGGCCGTGGCCCCCGTGATCGGGGAAGACCAGAGCGGCCTCTTCCGCCGCCTCATCCTGGGCCTGGGGGAAAAGGATGGCCTCCGGGTGGGCATGCCCGTCACCGCCCCCCAGGGTCTAGTGGGGCTCATCGTGGAGACCACGGAAAAGACCGCGGTGGTCCGCACCGTCCTGGACCCGGAAAGCCGCGTGGGGGTAAGGCCGGAACACGCTCCCGGTCGGGGCATCGCCCAGGGTTTCCCCCCAGGCCGCCTTCTGGCCGAGTTCCCCCCTCAGGTGACCCTCACCCCTGGAGAGCGCCTTCTTACGGGAACCCCCCTGGGCCTTTTTCCAGATGGGATCCCCGTGGCCCAGATCGAGCGGGTGGAAACCGTCCAAGGCGGGCTTAAAAAGCGAGCCCTTGCCCGACCCTTGGTGGAGTTCTCCCTCCTGGAGGAGGTGGTGGTGCTGAGGGCCTTATGAAGACGATCGGCCTTTTCCTCCTAACGGTCTTCGCCCAGGCCTTCCTCTCCGGCCTCCTCCCAGATGGCCTCCCTCCTCCAGACCTCTACTTTCTCTTCGCCCTTTACCTGGCGGGGGAAAGGCCCTATCCTCTAGGCCTCCCCCTGGGGCTTCTCCTGGGCCTTTTTCAGGATCTTTTGGGCCTGGGGTATCTAGGCCTCCACGGAGCAGGCCTCTTGCTGGGGGTCTACGCCTTTTATGCCGCCCAGCGCTGGGTCTCCCCCGAGGTGGTGGGGCGAGCGCTGGCCTTCCTCTGGGCCTACTTGGGCAAGTGGGCGGGCCTCCTTTTCACGGCCTACTGGCTCCGGCTTAAACTCTTCCACCTCGAGACCCTGGCCGGCCTATTCCTGGGCGAACTCCTTCTCACCCTGGGCCTCTACCTCCTATGGGTCCTGGCTCGAGGCGACCCGCGGCGATGAAAACGCGGATTTACACCCTCATCCTCCTCTTTACCCTGGTTTTCGCCCTTTACGGGGCGAGGCTTTGGCAGCTCCAGGTGGTGGAGTACGAGAAGTACGCCACCAAAAGCCAGGGCAATTACCTGAAGACCGAGGGCATCCCCGCACCCCGCGGGCGCATCCTGGACCGGAAGGGGCGAATCCTGGCCCAGGACCGAGTGGCGGTGGACTTGGTCTACGAAGGGGGTGAGGTGCGCTACAAGGAGCGCATTCTGGGGCTTCTAGGACTTTCTGAGCTCCCCAAGACCAAGGAACCCACCATCCTGAAGGCCGGGGTTCCCGAGGCCCTCATCCCCACCCTGGCCGAGCTTACCGCCGGGCAGAAAACCATCCACCTGGTGGAACGGATCGAGCGCTTCTATCCCAGACCCATCTCTGGGCCCGTCATAGGGTATGTCCGGCGGGCAGGCCCGGAGGAGGTCAAGCGGGGCTACAGCCCTGACGAAGAGGTGGGGGCAGCGGGCCTCGAGGCCGCGTTAGAGCCCTTCCTAAGGGGTGTCCGGGGGATCAAAGCGGTGGAGGTGAACGTCCGGGGAGAAAAGCTCAGGGAGGAGATCTTGAAGGAACCCACCCCGGGCGAGGACGTGGTTTTGACCCTGGACCTAGACTTACAAAAGGCTGCGGAAAACGCGTTAGAAGAGGCCCTTTTGGACATCAACCGCGGCCGGGCCCTAAACGGCCTCCCCCCCGCCCAAAGGGTGAAGGGGGCGATCGTAGCCCTGGACCCCAGGACCGGGGAGGTACTGGCTTTGGCCACCACCCCTTCCTTTGATCCCAACCTCCTGAGTCAAAGGCCTGTCCCCAAGGAGGCCCAGGCCCTTTTCACGGATCCCGATCTTCCCCTTCTGAACCGCGCCACCCAGGCCTATACCCCGGGGTCCACCTTCAAGCTGGCCACCAGCTACGCCCTTTTGGAAGAGGGCTACGCCTCATCCACCACCACCTACCGCTGTAGCCCCTTCATCGTCCATGGGGGGCTGGTGCGCCGGAACTGGACCACCCGGGACCTAGGCCCCATGACGGTAAGGGAAGCCATTGCCTGGAGTTGCAACACCTGGTACTACCAGGCGGTGCTTAAAGACCCCTTGGGCTTCGTGGACCAGCTGGCCCAAAGGGCCCGGTTTCTGGGCCTGGGGGAAGGGACGGGCCTCGAGGTCCCGGAAAAAACAGGGCTTCTGCCCACCCGGGCCTGGAAAAAGGAGGCCCTAAAGGAGCCCTGGTACCCGGGGGAGACCCTCTCCGTCGCCATCGGCCAAGGGTACGTCCTGGCCACCCCCGCCCAGATCGCCCGGATGCTCGCCACCATCGCAAGCGGAGGGCTAAAGCCCAGACTCCACCTGGTGAAGCGGATCGGCCAGGAGGAAGTTCGCTACGAGCCGGAAAGGGTTCCTGGCCAGTCCTGGGGGGTCTTGCAAGAAGGCCTGCGGCTCACGGTCAAAGAAGGAACGGCCAGCTTCCTCTTAAAGGACTTCCCCGTTCCCACCGGGGGCAAAACGGGAACGGCGGAAACCCCTGGGAAGCGGAGGGGCCTCGAGCACGCCTGGTACATGGGCTACGGGCCAACGGAGCCTGATAGCCCTTACCCGCCTTTGGTGGTCGTGGCCTTTTTTGAGAACGGTGGGGAGGGAAGCCGGGTGGCCCTTCCGGCGGCGAAGAAGGTCATGGCCGCCTACTGGAAGGTAGAATAGGCCCGATGCGTCTCAGAGCCACAAAGGACGCCCTGGCCCTGCGCTTAGACGGGGGGGAGACCCCGGAGGAGATCGCCCGGCTCAGCCTTCCCGAGGACCTCCCCTTGGAAGTAGAGGTGGCGGGGCCCGTAAGCCAGGAGGTTTTGGAGGCCCTACTCCGCCTCGGCCGCCCCCTTCGCCTGGTCCCCCCCAGGCGGGAAAAGCCCATCCCGGTCACCTTGGTGGTGGACCACACCTTAAGAGCGGGCCAGAGGGTGGAAAGCCCGGGAACCGTGGTCGTTTTAGGGGATGTCAACCCAGGGGCAGAGGTGGTGGCGGGGGGGGATGTGATCGTGGTGGGCAAGCTCCGGGGCCTTGCCCACGCAGGGGCCCTTGGGGACGAGGAACGGGCCATCTGGGCTCTTTCCCTCGAGGCCAAGCAGCTCCGCATCGCCCACCACCTGGCCCAGGCCCCCGAGGAGGCCAGCGCACCCCGGGGCCCCGAGCGGGCCCGGGTGGTGGAGGGGCGGATCGTCCTCGAGGCCTGGGCTAAAAAGCGATAGTGCCCGCCTCCACCCCGTACTTCCTCAAAACCAGGTAGATGACCCAGCCGGAAAGGGCCACATAAAGCCAGATGGGGACGAGCCACCTGGCCCAGGCTTTATGCGCGGAAAACCGTCCCTTAAGGGCGTTGTAGATCACGTAAAGCGCCAGGGGACCGTTCAAGGCCGCAAGGAGGGTGTGGGTCATGAGGAGGAGGTAGTACGCCCCCCGCCAGGCCCCCGGACCGCCGTAAGCGGTGGTGCCGTGCAAAGCCCATTTCAGGAGGTAGAACACCAAGAACAAGAGGGCCAAGCCTGTGGCGGTGAGCATGGACCGGTGGTGGGCCTCCCTCCGCCCACGCTTGATAAAGTAAAGCCCCACGAGAAGAGCCAACCCCGAAAGGACGATGGACCAGACCGCCAGAAGACCCAGGGCCTCTTTCACGCCTCCTCCTTCACCCGCTCCGCCAAAGCCAGCGCCTCCTCCTTCTGGCTCGTCCAGGCGTAACTGTACCCCCTCAAGAAGTACTCCTCCTTCCGCACCACCTGGTACATCCTGAGGTAGGCAAGGGCCAAAAGCGCGTCCCGCTCCAGGTCCGGCCTAAGCGCCTCCAAAAGGCGCGCGGCCTCCCGGAGGCGGGGAAGGTCCTGGCCCGTGGGCCGGGCCTCCTGCAAAAGTAAAACCGCACGCTCCCAAGCCTCCCGCACGAGGGAAAGTATATCATGGAAGCGAACGGCTCGAGCGGTTTCCTGCAGCATCTATAGCAATCAGTACGGCCCGACTGGAAACCTCGATTGCAAACGGCACCGAGGCCCCTCTGGGAAGGGCCAACGTAGAAAACCGTTTCCCCTCCTGGAGGACCACCCGCTCCACGCCCACGTCGTCCTCCACCCGGCCGTACACCCGGAAAAGGCCGTCCTTTTCCTCCTTCCCTTCCACCACAATCCTCGGTGGAGACGCATCCAGGATAAGGGGGAGGCGGAGGGTGCGGACCTGGCCCTGGAGGTCTTCCGCCTCCAGGACCACCTCCACCCGGCCCGAGGTGGGGGCCTTGAGGCGGAAGCGAAACCCCACAAGCCGCTTCCCCACCTCCTCCGCTGGCAGGACCTCCTTGCCTTGAACGCGGACGCTTTTCACCCCCACCTCGTCGAAGGCATACCCCTGGGCCAGGACCTCCTTCCCCGGCGCCACCCCGCCCCCTGTGGGCTCGGTTAGGCCCAAGCTTGGGGGGAGGGCCCCTTTCCGTTCACACCCCCCAAGGAAGAGCAACGCCGTGAGATAGAAAAGCCACCGCATCCCCGCCTGGGTCACGGCCCAAATATACCAAGAAAAAGCCCCCACCGCAGCAAGGGCCCGGGTGAGGGCTCAAGATAGATCTTCCCGCTACTTAACGGAAAATCACGCCCAGACGACCCGCAAAACCCGGGTTCACCCCCGCCCCGGTTATACTCACCCCCGCCTGAGCCTCAAGGTAAACCTTGAAGCCGGGTGCCGGCCCCGCCCACTCCACGCCCACAAGTCCATGAGGGAAGACGAGAATCTTTCCTTCGGAGCTAAGCCCCAGCCTAGCTCCAAGGCCGTAATACCAGGCCAGATCTATTCCAGTGGCCGGCAAGGGCATCTTGCCCAAAAATAGATCTGCACTTCCTCCAAGGCCATCGGATCCAAACCCGAGGCCAAAGCGTAGATTAGAGGATCCATCCTGATACTGGACCCCAATCCACTCCGGGTATCCCGAGTACACGCCAAACCCAGGGGATTGAGCCCAGGCCAAGGAGAGCAGGATCCCAACCCCGATACCCAATAGAAGCTTTTGCATGAACACCTCCCCCCTCAAGCTACCACACCCGGCCCGAAAAGGCAACTGGCTCCAATCTTCCCGCGTTTTCAATGCGGTGGAACGGCACCCCGCCTATCGATCTTCTTCCGTCACCCCTGGCAGGCCCCATTTTACGTTGTATAAAGCGCGTTAATCCGCACGTACCCTTCGGTCAGATCGCACCCCCAGGCCTCCCCCTGGGCCCCGCCCTGGCGCAGATCCACCAGGACCTCCACCTCCTCGGCCCGCATCGCTTGGCTTGCCGCCCCCCGGTCAAAAGGCAACGCCCCGCCGTCGTACAAAGGAATGCCCTGGAGGACGATCCGGACCCTTAAGGGGTCGAAATGGGCCCTCGAGTTGCCCAAGGCAGCCAGGATCCGGCCCCAGTTAGGATCGTTCCCGTAAAGGGCGCTTTTCCATAAGGGGCTCGCGGCCACGGTCCGGGCGGCCTGCCGCGCCTCCTCCTCCGTGGCGGCGCCAAGGACGCGCACCGTCATGAGCTTGGTCGCCCCCTCCCCGTCCCGGGCGATCTGGCGGGCCAAAGACCGGGCCACCCCCTCCAGGGCCTCAAAGAAGGCCCCTTCCTCCACCGGACCCGCCGCACCGTTGGCCATGAGGAGGGCGAGGTCGTTGGTGGAGGTATCCCCGTCTACCGTAACCTGGTTGAAGGTCCGGTCCACCACCCGCCGGAACCCCGCCCTTAGGGCCTCCTGGGGCAAGGCCGCGTCCGTGACCAGGAAGGCCAGCATGGTGGCCATGTTGGGGTGGATCATCCCGCTCCCCTTGGCCACCCCCACGATCCGGGCTGCCCCCACCTGGGCCTCGGCCGTCTTCACCGCCAGATCCGTCGTTAAGATGGCCTCCGCGAAGGCATCGGCAAAGGGGGTAAGCTCTATTTGGGGCAGGGCCGCCTCGATCTTCTCCACAGGCAAGGGCACACCGATCACCCCGGTGGAGGCGGTGAGGACCTCCTCCAAGGAGACCCCCAGCCGCAGAGCGGCTGTTTGGGCCATGCGTTCATCATCCAGAACCCCCCGCTGGCCGGTGGCGCAGTTGGCGTTGCCCGCGTTCACCACCACCGCCCGCAAGGGGGCTTGGCCTTCATAAAGCCGCCGCCCCCGCTGGACCGAGGGCGCGGCGGCCCGGTTCTGGGTGGTGGCCAAGGCCCAAAGGGCGGGCAGGCCTGAGGCCAAAAGGGCCAGATCCGGCTTACCGGAAGGCTTGATGCCCGCCCGAACGGCCCCGGCCCTAAACCCCAAAGGGAGCCTCAGGGCCATACCCCCTCCCGGTCTAAGGCCAGGCCCTCGGGGAAGCCCAGCATCAGGTTGAGGTTCTGCACCGCCTGGGAGGCCATGCCCTTACCAAGGTTATCCAAGGCGGAAAAGACCTGGACCAGGCCCGTCCGCTCGTCTTTCCGCAAGCTGATCCAAACCCGGTTGGAGGCGAAGGTGCCCTTGGTCTGGGGTAGGGCGCGGGTGAAAAAGACGAAGGGCTCGTCTTGATAGAACTCCCGGTAAAGGGCCTCGAGGCGGAGCTCAGAAAGGTCCTCGTTCAGACGGACAAACGCGCTTACCAGGATCCCCCGGGTCATGGGGACAAGATGGGGGATAAAGGAGAGCCGGACCCCTTTTTGGGCCCCGTGGGTCCTGGGCCAACGCCCCTGGGCCCGGAGGCGGGCCAGGTTCAACTCCATCTCGGGGATGTGCCGGTGGGTGCCCCCCGGCCTGTAGGGCTTGAGGTTCTCATTGACCTCCGCAAAGAAGGTCTCCTCCGCCTCCCGCCCCGCCCCAGAAACCCCGCTCATTCCAACCAAACTGGCCTCCTCCAAAAGGCCCCCTGCCGCCAAAGGGGCCAGGGCCAAGGTCGCCGCGGTCACATAGCACCCCGGGTTGGCCAAAAGCCTCGCCCCCGGGATCTCCCCCCTAAACAGCTCGGGCAGACCGTAGACCGCCTCCCGGTAAAGGGCAGGGCTTTTGTGGGGAAGACCGTACCAGGCCTCGTACACCTCAGGGGGTAGCCGGTAGTCGCCGGAGAGGTCGATGACCCACTTGCCCGCCTCGAGAAGGCCCGGAACAAGCTCCATGGCGATCCCGTTGGGCAGAGCCAAAATGACCACCTCCGCCTCGGCCACCACCTCCTCCTGGGGTTTAAACATCCGCTCGTCCACCAGCTGGGGCCAGACCTCAAACAGGGCCTTATCCGTATGCCGGCGGCTGGAAAACCCCACCAGCCGGACCTCGGGGTGGCGCTTGAGAAGCCGGATGAGCTCACCCCCGCCGTACCCCGAGGCCCCGAGAATGCCTACCCTGACCATACGCCTTTAGACTACTCCCAAGACCCCAAACCCAGCCTACCCCAAAAGATGAAGAAGAACGGCCTTAGCCGTGTGAAGGCGGTTTTCCGCCTGATCAAAGACCCGGCTTCTCGGTCCGTGAACCACCTCCTCCACCACCTCCTCCCCGTAGTGGGCGGGAAGGCAGTGGAGGAAGATCCCCTGGGGTCGGAGGAGGTTTAAAAGCTCCGGCGTGACCTGGAAACCCTGGAAATCCCGCAGGCGCTTGGCCCTTTCCGCCTCCTGGCCCATGCTGGTCCAGACATCGGTGTAAAGGGCATGGGCTCCTTGGACGGCTTCTGCCGGATCATGGGTGAAAACCGCCCCTGACCACGAGAGAAGCACCTTTTCCGGTTCGTATCCTTTAGGGGTGGCCACCCGCACCTTTAGCCCCACCAGGGGGGCCACCTCTAAAAGGGAGTTCAAAACGTTGTTTCCATCCCCAATATAGGCCACCTCCAGGCCCTCCAGGGTTCCAAAGGCCTCCCAAAGGGTGAGAAGGTCGGCCAAGGCCTGCAGGGGGTGAGCCCGGTCGGAAAGGGCGTTGACCACCGGCACCCGGGCGTGGCGGGCCAATTCCTCCACCGTCTCGTGCCGGTAGACCCGGGCCGCGATGCCGTCCACCCAGCGCTCCAGGTTCTTGGCCACATCCCGCACCGGTTCCCGTTCCCCAAGGCCCACCTGCTTTTGGTCCAGGTAGACGGCATGGCCGCCAAGGTGGACCGCCGCCACCTCGAGGGTCGTTCGGGTCCTTAAAGAGGGCTTCTCGAAAAGAAGGGCGATCACCCGGCCCGAAAGCTCGAGACCCCGGTAGTTCTCCTCCTTCATCCGCCGGGCCTCCCCTAAAAGGGCGAAGACCTCCTCCCGGGTAAGGCCCTGAAAGTTCAGAAGGTCCTTCTTGGTCACGGCGCCCCGCATGAGGATTTAAGAATACCTTCTTCTGCAAGAATATGCAACCCCTCCCGGGGCCCAGCGAAGACGCCTGCGACGGGGCGCTCCTCTAAAAGCCCGCTAACGGGCCCAGGGTGTGGCCAGAACGGGAAGGGGGCTCACAAAGGCCTCCGCGTAGTCCACCCCCACCAGGTTGCCCCAGTAGCGGCGAAGCGCCTTTCTGGCCTCGACCCCCTTGGGCCCCACGGTCTCGGTGACATCCTCCCCTTCGAACTGGCTCTTATAGGCCCGCACCGCCTTCTCCCAGTGCCCTATAAAGGCAGAGATCTTCACCAGAAGGCTCGGGGTAGCGGGCAGGTTTCCCGGATAAAAGAAAAGCCGCCCCACCCGGTGCGGTTCACCCTCCAAAGGCGCCTTGGACAACCCCGCGAAGTGCACCGCCGCCACCGAGAGGCGGCTTGCCGCGGTGTGATCGGGGTGACGGTCGGCCTCGAGGGGGGCGAGGAGGATCCTCGGCCGGAGCTTACGGATCGCTTCCGCAAGGGCTAGACGCTGCTCAGGCAGATCGGCAAGCCCCCCGTCGGGGAAGCCCAGGTTGCCCCGGAAGTCCAACCCCAGGATGCGGCTTGCCTCCTCCACCTCTAAGGCCCTCTGCTCGGGGGTGCCCTTGGTGCCCATCTCCCCCCGGGTCAGGTCCAGAATCCCCGTGGAAAGCCCCTCCGCCTTGGCCCGGGCCAGGGTGCCCCCACACCCCAGCTCTCCGTCGTCCGGATGGGGCGCAACCACCAAGAGGTCAAGCATGGCCTCCCTCCTAGCCCACCCTTTCCCCCAGCCGCCTTTCCGTGCCCTTTTGGAGCCGCTCGAGGTTTTCCCGATGGGTCCAGAAGATGAGAAGGGCCATGAGGAAGACCGTTCCCACCTCCCACAAAGGCCGCTTGAGCGCCAAGACCAGGACAAGGGCCGCCAGGCCTCCCACCATACTCCCCGCGGAGACGTACCGGGTAAGGAGCATCGTCCCCACGCCAATGGGAAAGGTGTACAGGGCAAGGATCGGGTCCAGGAAAAGGAGTGTCCCGAAGCTCGTGGCCACCCCCTTCCCCCCCTTGAACCCGAGAAAGACCGAGAAGTTGTGGCCCAAAACCGCCATCAGGGCTACCCCCCCCAGAAGCCAGCCCTCTATACCCACCGCCCGGGCTATGAGCACCGCAACCCCCCCCTTGAAGACGTCGAAAAAAGCCACCACCAGGGCTGGCCCTGGCCCCAAGGCCCTAAGCACGTTGGTGGCCCCAATGTTCCCCGAACCCACCTTGCGGATCTCCACGCCGTAGGTCTTCGCCACCAAGACCCCAGCGGGGATGGAGCCAAACAGGTAGGCAAGGAGAAGGACAAAGACCAAAGACCCTTCCACGGCCCCATCTTAAAGCCTCAGCTGCTCGCCGAGGTGTAGCTTCTAAGGGCGAAGAGCCAGAAGGAGCGGGCGAAAAGAAAAAGGCCCAAGGCCAAAAGGAGCATCTGGAGTAAGAAGAAGCCTCCCCGGCCCAGGGCCACCTCCACAGGAACGGTGGTGAGGAAGGCCACGGGAACGATAAAAGTGAAGAAAAACCGGTAGGCCACGGGGTAGGCACCTATGGGGTACCGCCCCGCCTCGAGAAGCCCTCTTAGGACCTCTGTGACGTTGTAGATCTTCACAAACCAGATGGAGGTGGCCCCTAGGGCGAACCAAAGGCTATAGAGGATGACCAGGGCCAGGCCCCAAACCCCCAGGAAGGCCGCGTACTCCCCCAGGCCAAACCCCAGCCTTTGCCCTGCGTACCCAAGCAGCAAAAGGCCTAGAAGGAGGTCGGGAAGCCCCCAGGGGGAGAAGGCTCGGAAGGAGACCCAGAACTGGCTGTCTATGGGCTTCAAAAGGACGAAGTCTAGGGTCCCTTTCTGCACATGCTCCACAATTTTGCTGAGGTTAGGGGCAAAGAGCACCGAGGAAACCCCTTCCAGAAGGGTAAAGGCGGAAAGGACCAAAAGTGCCTCCTCAAAGGCCCAGCCCCCTGGGCGGTAGCCCCCCTGGTAGAGAAGGGAAAGGCCCAGGAGACTTCCCCAAAGCATACCCAAGGAGGAAAGGAGGCCTAGGAGGAAGTTGCTCCGGTACTCCATCTCCGCCGCCCAGGAGGTGCGAAGGAAGACCAGGAGCAGGCGCAGATAACGCACCCTCTCAGGGTAAACTACTAGGATGGGGCTGGGAAGCCCTGGTAGGGATGAGCATCATTCTGGCGGAAAACCTCACCAAGCGGTACCTGGTGGCCCAGAAACCCCCTGGGTTTTTAGGGGAGTTACGCCACTTTTTCCTCCGATCCTACAAGGTGGTGGAGGCGGTCAAAGGGGTAAGCTTCCGGATCGAGCCCGGGGAGGTGGTGGGGTTTTTGGGGCCGAATGGGGCTGGGAAGACCACCACTTTGAAGATGCTGGCCGGCCTAGTCCACCCCTCGGAAGGGTGGGCGGTGGTGGCGGGGCATACCCCCTACCGGCGCGAGGGGGCCTTCCTTAGGAAGATCACCCTGGTCATGGGCAACAAGCAGCAGCTCATCTGGGACCTCCCCGCCTGGGACTCCTTCCGGCTGAATGCGGCGGTATACGAAATCCCTGAAAGGGAGTTCAGAAAGCGGGTGGGGGAGCTTTCTGAAATGCTCGGCCTCGAGGATAAGCTCCACCAGCCGGTGCGGAAGCTCTCCTTAGGGGAGAGGATGAAGGCGGAGCTTCTGGCCGCACTCCTGCACAGGCCCGTAGTCCTCTTCCTGGACGAGCCCACCTTAGGCCTGGATGTAAACGCCCAGGCCGCGGTCCGAAGTTTCCTCAAGGAGTACAACCGGCGGTACAAAGCCACCCTCCTCCTCACCAGCCACTATATGGCGGACATCACCGCACTTTCGGACCGGGTTTTGCTCATCCACAAGGGGCGGCTCCTCTTTGACGGAAGCCTCGAGGCCCTCCTCCTCCGCTTCGCCCCCTACAAGGAGGTGCGGCTCAGCCTGGAAAGGCCAGTGGAAGCAGGCCTCCTCGCCCGGTTTGGCGAGGTGAGGTCCTTAGAGGGCCTCGAGGCCCGGCTCATCGTCCCAAGAAAGCGGCTCCTCGAGGCGGTGGGGGCCATGCTGGATCAGCTTCCCGTGGCTGACCTGGAGGTGAAGGAGCCCCCCGTGGAAGAGGTTATCGGGAAGATCTTTCAAGGAGCGGTATGAGGAAGGCCCTGACCCTCTTTTCCGTATGGCTTGCCTACATGCTGGAGTACCGGGCAGAGCTTTTCCTCTGGGCCCTATCCGGAGCCCTCCCCCTCATCCTCCTAGGGGTCTGGCAGGAGGCGGCGGGAAGCGGCGCCTTTCCCTTAAGCCAGGCGGAGTTTGCCCGCTACTTTCTCATGGTCTTTCTGGTGCGCCAGCTCACCGTGGTCTGGGTGGTCTGGCAGTTTGAGGAGGACCTGGTCCAAGGAAAGCTCTCCCACAAGCTCCTCCGCCCCCTGGACCCCTTTTGGGAGTACCTCCTCGCTCACCTGGCCGAACAGGCGGCCCGGCTCCCTTTCGTCCTCCTTCTCCTCACCCTCTTCCTTTTCCTCTACCCCGAGGCCCGCTTCCTCCCCAAGGCCCCTGACCTCCTCATGGGCCTAGGGCTTACCGCCTTGGCTTTTTTCGCTCGGTTTTTGATGCAGTACGCCCTCGCCCTCCTCGCCTTCTGGACGGAACGGGCCATCAAGCTGGAGGAGCTTTGGTTCGTCCTCTACCTATTCCTCTCCGGGCTCATCGCGCCCCTCGAGGTCTTCCCGGAACCCGTTCGGACCCTGGCCCTCCTCACCCCCTTTCCCTACCTGGTCTACCTTCCCGCTGCCTTCTTGGCAGGTCAGAAAACAAGCCTCTTCCCAGGACTTTGGGTCCTCCTTCTTTGGATGAGCGCCTTTTTCCTCCTGGGGCGGGCGCTTTGGCGGCTCGGGCTAAACCGCTACTCGGGCCAGGGGGCGTAAGCCTTTTCCTTAAGGGGCAGGAGGAGGGCGTAGGCGTACCCGTCGGTAAGGGCTTTCAAGGAGGCCTCGAGGATGTTCACGCTGGCCCCCACGGTGGCGAAACGCTCCTCCTTCCAGCGCATCTCCACCATCACCCTCACCCCCGAGTTGGTGCCCGCCTCCTTGCCGGAGAGGATCCGCACCTTGTAGTCGGTGAGCTCCACCTCGGCAAGCTCCGGGTAGAACTGCAAGACCGCCTTGCGAAAGGCCCGGTCCAAGGCAGAAACCGGCCCGAAGGGGCTGTCGGCGGCGGTGTGCTGGAGGCCCTCCCCCACCCGGACCCGGACGGTGGCCTCGGCCCAGGCGGTGTCCAGGCCTGAGCCATGGACAAAGACGCTGAACCCCTCCACGCTAAAAGGGAGGCTTCCGCCCCTCATCCGGTGGGCCAGAAGGTAGAAGCTGGCCTCCGCCCCTTCAAAGGCATACCCCTCGTACTCCAAGGCCTTGACCTCGTCCAGAAGGCGCTTGGCTTCTTCCTGGGAAAGGTCCACCCCCAGCTCCTGGAGCTTGGCCAAAAGGTTAGAGCGGCCCGAGAGGTCCGAGACCAGAAACCGCCGGGTGTTCCCCACCCACTCCGGCGGGATGTGCTCGTAGGTGCGGGGGTTTTTCAACACCGCGGAGACATGAACCCCACCCTTGTGGGCAAAAGCGGCCTCCCCCACATAGGGGGCGCGGCGGTTGGGGGTGAGGTTGGCCCGCTCGTCCACGAAATGGGAAAGGGCTTTGAGCTCCCGGAGCTTTTCCTGGGGGAGGACCTCGAGGCCCAGCTTGAAGACCAGGGTGGGGATGAAGCTCGTAAGGTTCAGGTTCCCACACCGCTCCCCGTAGCCGTTGATGGTCCCCTGGGCATGGGTGGCCCCCGCTCGGACCGCCGCCAAGGCGTTGGCCACCGCGAGCTCTGCGTCGTTGTGGGGGTGGATCCCGAGACGCACTTTAGGAAACCGCGCCACCACCTTCCGGGTCACCTCGTAGACCTCCTCGGGGAGGCTTCCCCCGTTGGTGTCGCAAAGGCACAGGGTGTCCGCCCCACCCCTTAAGGCGGCCTCGAGGGTGGAAAGGGCATACGCGGGGTCCTCCTTAAAGCCGTCAAAGAAGTGCTCCGCATCGTAGATGACCCGCCGGCCCCTTTCCCGGAAGAAGCGGACCGTCTCCTCAATCATGCGGAGGTTCTCCTCCAGGCTGGTCTCCAGGGCCTCGTGGACGTGCAGGGTCCAGGTCTTGCCGAAGAGGACCACCACCGGGGTCTCCGCCTCGAGGAGGGCTAAGACCGAAGGGTCCTCCTCCGGGCGGAGGTCCTTGCGCCGGGTGGAGCCAAAGGCGGCCAGCTGGGCCCCACCCAGGTCCACCCCCTTCATCCGGTGGAAGAACTCCCTATCCTTGGGGTTGGAGCCCGGCCAGCCCCCCTCGATCACGTGGACACCGAACTCGGCAAGCCTTCTGGCGATGGCCACCTTGTCGTCCACGGAGAGGGTGAACCCCTCCCCCTGGGTCCCGTCCCGCAGAGTGGTGTCGAGGATCTCCACCATGGCCTACCCCAATTCTTTCTGGACCTGCTCGAGGGTGGGTGGGTGCCGGGTGGCCTGGCCGCTCGCCAGCCGGCCCGCGGCGTCCAGAAAAGCCAGGGCGCTGGCCTCCACGATATCTGGGGAAACCCCTATCCCCACCGCCTGGAGCTCCTTGTGGCGCAGGCGGACCGTGACCTGGCCCAAGGCCTCGGTGCTTCCGGTGATGGCCTCCACCCGGTAGGTCTCGAGCTCCGGCTTAAAGCCGATGACCTCCTGGATGGCCTTGAAAACCGCATCCACAGGCCCATCCCCGGTGGCGGTGGCGGTCTTCTCCCCCTGAGGGGTGCGGACCCGGACTGTGGCCGTGGGCAGAAGCCCCGAACCCGAAAGGAACTGGACGTGGGCGAGCTCAAAGAAGTGGGGCATGGGCTCCCCGCTCTCCACCAGGGCCACGAGTTCCTCGGAGGAGAGGGGACCCTTTCGTTCGGCGATCTCCTTGAAGCGGCGGAAGAGCTGGGTGAGCTTCTCCTCGGGGAAAGAATAGCCCAGATCCTCCAGGGCCTTTTTGAAGGCCGCCCGGCCCGAG
Source organism: Thermus sp. (assembly GCF_040290245.1). Classification (GTDB taxonomy): domain Bacteria; phylum Deinococcota; class Deinococci; order Deinococcales; family Thermaceae; genus Thermus_A. The sequence continues at coordinate 4,572 of NZ_PSMQ01000019.1, read as the reverse complement.
TGCTTGCCGAGGACCAAGACGGCAGGCCGCCTCCCGATGAGCTCAGCGTCCATGATCTCGTAGGTGGCCCGGTGCTTGATGACCCCATCCTGGTGGATGCCCGACTCGTGGGCAAAGGCGTTGTCCCCCACGATGGCCTTGTTGGGGGGCACGGGCATGCCGGTGTACCGCTCCACCAGGCGGCTCACCCGGTAGATCTCCCGGGTGTTGATCCGGGTGTAGGCCTGGTAGTGGTCCTTGCGCACGTAGAGGGCCATGACCACCTCCTCCAGCGCGGTGTTTCCCGCCCGCTCCCCGATCCCGTTGATGGTGCACTCCACCTGGCCCGCCCCGTTTTCGATCCCCGCCAGGGCGTTGGCGGTGGCGAGGCCCAGGTCGTCGTGGGTGTGGGTGGAGATGATCACGTCCCGCCCCCGGACCACCTCGTCCCGGATGCGGCGGATCAGGGCGCCGTATTCGCTCGGGGTGCCATAGCCGGTGGTGTCCGGGATGTTGATCGTCGTGGCCCCCGCCTCCACCGCCACCTCATAAAGCCGCTTTACGAAGTCCCAGTCCGCCCGCATCACGTCCTGGGCGGAGAACTCCACGTCGTCCACGTACGATCTCGCATAGCGGACCATTTTGTCTGCCATCTCCAAGACCTCTTCCTCCGTCTTCTTCAGCATGTGTTCCAGGTGGATCTTGGAGGCGGAGGTGAAGACGTGGATCCTCGGCTTCTCCGCCTTCTCCAAGGCCTTAGCCGCCTGGTCTATGTCCAAGGTGGCGGTCCGGGCCAAGGCGGCAATGACGGGCCCCTTCACCTCAGCGGCGATGCGCCGCACCGCCTCGAACTCCAAGGGCCCCGACACGGGAAAGCCCGCCTCGAGGATGTCCACGTTGAGCCGGGCCAGGGCGTGAGCAATCTCCAGCTTCTGGTCCAGGGAAAGGGCCACGCCTGGGCTTTGTTCACCGTCCCTAAGGGTGGTGTCAAAAATCCGGATATGCCGCATACCTACCCTCCTACCTCTTCCTTGCTGATCCTGGGCTTGATGAAGGGCATCATCGCCCGAAGCCTTGCCCCCACCTCCTCGATGGGGTGGCTCTGCCAGCGCCTGCGGCCCGCCTGAAGGACCGGCTGGCCCGCCTGGTTTTCCAACACCCATTCCCGGGCGAACTCCCCGGTCTGGATCTGGCGCAAAACCTCCCGCATGCGCCGCTTGGTCTCCTCCAAAGGCACCACCAGATCCCCCCGGGTGTAGTCCCCGTACTCAGCGGTGTTGGAGATGGAGTACCGCATGCCGGTAAGCCCCGATTCGTAGATGAGGTCCACGATCAGCTTGACCTCATGGAGAACCTCAAAGTAGGCCATCTCTGGGGGGTAGCCTGCCTCGGTCAAGGTCTCGAACCCAGCGGCGATGAGCCGGGTCAGCCCCCCGCAGAGCACCGCCTGCTCCCCGAAGAGGTCGGTCTCCGTCTCGTCCTTGAAGGTGGTGGGGATCACCCCGGCCCGGGTGGCGCCGATGGCCTTGGCATAGGCCAAGGCGGTCTGGAAGGCCGCTCCTGTGGCGTCTTGGTGCACGGCCAAAAGAGCGGGCACCCCGCTCCCCTTCTGGTACTCCGAGCGGACCAGATGCCCCGGCCCCTTAGGGGCCACCATGAAGACGTCCAGATCCTTGCGAGGCCGGATCTGGCCAAAGTGGATGTTGAACCCGTGGGCGAAGGCCAAAGACCCCGCTTCCTTGAGGTTGGGTTCCACCTCCTCCCGGTAGACCTGGGCCTGGGCCTCATCGGGAAGAAGCATCATGACCAGATCCGCCTCTCGCACCGCCTCGGCCACGGAAAGAACCCGAAGCCCCTCCCTCTCGGCCTTGCTCCAGCTTTTAGACCCTTTGCGCAGGCCTACCCGCACGTCCACCCCTGAGTCTTTAAGGTTTAGGGCGTGGGCGTGCCCCTGGGAGCCGAAGCCCAAAACCGCCACCCTCTTCCCGGAAAGAAATCCGATCTCCGCGTCGTGGTCATAGTAGATCTTCATACCGCTTCCTCCTGCCTCTCCCGCACCTTCAGGACCCGGTCCCCCCGGCTCATGGCCACCGCCCCGGTGCGCATGACCTCGAGGAGGCCAAAGGGCCGTAAGGCTTCTATAAAGGAATTGACCTTGTTCGTGTCCCCAGTGAGCTCGAGGATGAGGCTCTCCTTGGCCACGTCCACCACCCGGGCCCGGAAGGCCTCCTGGATGTCCTTTATGCTCAAGCGCTCCTCCACTCCCCCCACATGGACCTTGACCAAGGCCAGCTCCCGCTCCACATGGGGCTCGGAGTGGTCCGTAACCTTCAACACCTCAATCAGCCGGTTGAGCTGCTTTTCCACCTGCTCCAGGGTGTGGTCGTCCCCAAAGACCACCAGGCTGATGCGGGAAAGCCCGGGAACGTGTGTGGTGCCCACGGCCAGGCTTTCCAAGTTGAACCCCCGCCGGGCGAAGAGGCTGGTGATGCGGTTTAAGACCCGGGGATGGTCCTGGACGAGAACCGAGATGACGTGCCTCACGCCTCCACCTCCTCCCGGGGGTCCTGGGTGATCATCTCCTCCACCGAGGCCCCGGAGGGGATCATGGGGAAGACCCCTTCCTCCTGATACACCCTGAACTCGGCCACCACCGGCCCATCCGCCTCGAGGACGGTGTCCACGGCCTTTTTAAGGTCCTCCTTCCGCTCCACCCGGACCCCTTTGATGCCGTAGGCCTCGGCCAGACGAGCAAAATCGGGGTTGGAGTCCGCCAGGTAGACCTCGCTGTACCGTTTGGCGTGGAAGAGGTCCTGCCACTGCCGGACCATGCCCAAAAAGCCGTTGTTCAGAACGACCACCTTCACGGGGAGCTTGTACTTGACCACCGTGGCCAGCTCCTGGAGGGTCATCTGGAAGGAACCGTCCCCGTCAAAGTCGATGACCAGCTCACCGGGCCTCGCCACCTGGGCCCCGATGGCGAAGGGCAGCCCCACCCCCATGGTGCCAAGCCCCCCGGAGGTGATAAAGCTCCGGGGCCTGGAGACCCGGAAGAACTGGGCGGCGAACATCTGGTGCTGCCCCACCCCCGTGGTCACAATGGCGTTCCCCCCCGTGGCTTCATAGAAAACCCGGATGACCTCCTGGCTTTGCAGGTAAGACCGGGGCCGGTAGGTGAGGGGGTGACGGGTGCGCCACTCCTCGAGCTCCCGCCACCAACTGGCCAGCTTCAAGGGCTTCGCCCCGCGCAAAAACTCCCGCATCACAAGCCTAGCATCCCCCACGATGGGGATCTGGGTGCGGACGATCTTGCCGATCTCCGCAGGGTCAATGTCCACGTGGATGATGGTGTGGGCATGGGGTGCAAAGCGGGAGACCTTCCCCGTGACCCGGTCGTCAAACCGGAGGCCTATGGCCAGGATCACGTCCGCGTGGTAGATCGCCCGGTTCGCCGCTACCGTGCCGTGCATCCCCGGCATCCCGAGCCACAAGGGGTGGGTGCCCGGGAAGGCCCCGAGGCCCATCAGGGTGGTGATGACAGGGATCCCCGTCTTCTCCGCAAAGGCCAGAAGCTCCTGGTGGGCGTCCTGGGCCCCGCCACCCACCATGAGGACCGGGCACTCCGCCTTTTCCAGGGCCTCGAGGGCCCGTTCGATCTGCCGGGGATGGCCCTTGAGGGTGGGCTTGTACCCGGGAAGGTCCAGCCTCACATCCAAACCCCCGGTGAACTCGGCCAGCTGGACATCCTTAGGCACATCGATGAGCACCGGCCCCGGCCGGCCTGAGCGGGCGATGTAAAAGGCCTCTTTGACGACCCGGGGCAGGTCGTTCACCTCCTGGACCAGGTAGTTGTGCTTGGTGACGGGCATGGTCACCCCGGTGACATCCGCCTCCTGGAAGGCGTCCGTGCCGATCAGGGCCCGGGGCACGTTCCCGGTGATGGCCACCACCGGCGTGGAGTCCATATAGGCGTCCGCGAGGCCCGTGACCAGGTTCAAGGCCCCGGGGCCCGAGGTGGCCATCACCACCCCCACCCGGCCCGAGGCCCGGGCGTAGGCGGTGGCCGCATGGACCCCTCCTTGTTCATGCCGCACCAGGATGTGACGGATGGGGCTGTCGTACAAGGCATCATACGTGGGCATGATGGCCCCGCCCGGGTGGCCGAAGATGACCTCCACCCCCTCCCGCTCCATCGCCTTCAAAAGGACCTCCGCTCCCTTCATCCCCGCCTCCTTAAACGAAAACCCCCCGGGGGTTCCGGGGGGGATCAGATGCGAACTGCGCTACACCCTACCCCCCGCCCGTCCCTACGATTAGGACTAGGCCGAGGGCAAGGACCACCGCACGCATCCTGCCCTTAAGGATAGAGGGGGAGGCCCCGCCTGTCAAGCCCTCTCCCCTATGGCGGAAAGGGCAAGCCTGGCGTGAAGACGGCCGTTTTCGATGAAAACGGAGCGGGTGTCCGGACCAAAGGCGCAGGAGCCGATGGCAAAAAGCCCCCTCCGGCTCGTCTCGAACTCCGGGGTCAGGAGGGGTTTTTCCCCCTGGTAAGCCACCCCGGCTTGCCGCAAGAGCCCGTCTGTGGCCCGGTAG
>NZ_PSMQ01000101.1:0-3547 GCF_040290245.1 Thermus sp. | reverse complement strand
GGGACAAAGCGGCGCGGCCCACAAAGTAGAAGGCCACATCCGTCACCCAATCCCTGTCCGGAAGGGGCTCCACCACAATGGAAAGGGCCCGGGCCAGGCCCTCGGCCCCCCGGACGCGAACCTGGTTGCGCTCCACATCCAGAATCTGTCCTAAGGACAGGGGCCTCCTGCTGGCTACAGCAAGGACGATGTCCCGTCCCTCAGGTCCGGTAACGGTGTAGGGGTACCGCCTCCACTCCGGGGGGAAACGCCGGGTCTCCCCCGCCCGCAGGAAGTTGTCCAGCTCGTGGGCGTTGGGCAGAATAGGGTTGATTTCCCCATCTGCGTTGATGTTAAAGAGGTAGACGTAGGCATCCTGATTGACGTTCACATAGATGTAGATGGGCTCTCCCACCTGGTAGACCGCCTGCCCCGTCTTGGCCGGGTCCTTGTCCACCCAGACCTTTACCTTCAGGTCGGTGGGCACCGGGTTCACGATGATACCTTGGGGCGTGATCCTCTGAGCCCAGGCCAGGGCTCCAAGCGCGGCGAAAAGCACCCAGAATGGTCTCTTCATGCTTCACCTCCATCCCTAGGATGGGCGAGGCGGGTGAGAAGGATGAGGGAAAAAGCCCAAGCCTCCTTAACCTTCCCGCCAGGCCCCCAGGCGGCGGAAGCGGCGGTAGCGGTCTTGGTAGAGGGCCTCCGGGGAAAGGGGAATGAGCTCGCTTAGGGTCTCGAGGAGGGCCTCTTTCAGGGCCTGATAGGTGGCCGCCGGATCTTTGTGGGCCCCGCCCAGGGGCTCGGGAATGACGCGGTCCACGACCCCAAAGGCCAGGAGATCCTGGGCCGTAAGCCTCAAGGCCTGGGCCGCCTTAGGGGCTTCCTTGGCGTCCCGCCAGAGGATGGCCGCGCAGGACTCAGGGCTGATCACCGAGTACCAGGCGTTCTCCAGGATGAGGACCCGGTTGGCCACCCCGATGGCCAAAGCCCCCCCGCTTCCCCCTTCCCCCAGGATGACCGCCAGGGCCGGCACCCGGAGCCGGCCCATCCTCTGGATGGACTGGGCGATGACCCAGGCCTGGCCGCGCTCCTCCGCAGAGACCCCGGGGTAGGCCCCCGGGGTGTCTATGAAGCTGATGAAGGGAAGGCCAAACCGGTCGGCCAGCTCCATCATCCGCATGGCCTTCCGGTACCCCTCCGGATGGGGCATACCAAAGTTGCGCTGGAGGTTCTCCCGGGTGTCCCGGCCCTTCTGGTGGCCCACCACCACCACCCTCTGCCCCTCGAGAAGGGCCAGCCCCCCCACGATGGCGGGATCGTCGGCGAAGGCCCGGTCCCCGTGGAGCTCAAAGAACCCACTAAAGACGTGTTCCAAGACGTCCAAGGTGGTGGGCCGCCCCTGGACGCGGGCCAGCTGAACCCTTTGCCAGGGGGTAAGGCCCCGGTAGGTCTCCTCCTTAAGGCGTTGGAGCCGCTCCTCCAGGGCGCGGATCTCGGCCTCGAGGTCCACCCCCGTGGACTCCGCCGTTTTCTTGAGCTCGGCCAGGCGGGCCTCCAGCTCCTCTATGGGGCGCTCAAACTCCAGCGGCATCCCGCCCCCCCAGGGTCAGGCCCTCCGGATGGAGGAGGTGAAGGACATGGGCCACCTCCTCTTTAAGCCGCCGCCGGTCCGTCACCCGGTCCAGCATGCCGTGCTTCAGGAGGAACTCCGAGCGCTGGAAGCCCTCGGGAAGCTCCTGGCGGATGGTCTGGCGGATGACCCGGGGGCCGGCGAAGCCAATGAGTGCCCCCGGCTCGGCGAAGATCACATCCGCCAAGGCGGCGAAGCTGGCCGTCACCCCTCCCGTGGTGGGGTCGGTGAGGACGGAAACGTACGGCAGGCGCTTTTCCCAAAGCCTGTCCAGGACCATCACCGTCTTGGCCATCTGCATGAGGGAAAGGGCCGCCTCCTGCATCCTGGCCCCCCCTGAGGCCGCGACGATGACCAAGGCCCGCCCCTCCTCCGCCGCCCTTTCCGCCCCCCGGGCGATCTCCTCCCCCACCACGCTCCCCATGGAGCCCCCGGCGAAGGCATAGTCCATGACCATGAGGACGGCAGGCACCCCCTCAATCGTGCACCGCCCCCCCAGGATGGCGTCCTTCCGCCCCGTCTCCTCCTGGTAGGCCTGAAGGCGCTCCGCATAGGGCTTGGTGTCCACAAAGCCTAAGGGGTCCAGGGGGGCCAGCCGGGTGGTCTCCTGGAAGGTCCCAGGATCGGCCAGCATCTCCACCCGTTCGAGGGCGGAAAGCCGGTGGTGGTGGCCACAGCGGGGACAGACCTTTAAGTTCTGCAATAATTCCTTTTTGTAAAGCTGGGCCCCGCAGGCCTCGCACTTTGTCCAAAGTTCAGGGACATCCTTGGCCCCGCCCTGGGGCTTTTTGCGCCTGAAAAGCCGTTCTAACGCCATGCTTTACCCTCCGCGAGATAGGGCCAGGGGTCCAGGGCCACCCCATCCCGATAGAGGCCGAAGTGGAGGTGGTGGCCGGTGGAGCGCCCCGTGGAGCCCACGTAGCCCAGGACCTGGCCCCGGGAAACCGCCTCGTGGGGTCGGACGGCCAGGGCCTCGAGGTGGCCGTAGAGCGTTTTGTACCCGTCCGGGTGAGCGAGGAGAACCGCGAGACCGTAGAGGCCCATGGGCCCCGCGGCCTCCACCACCCCGTCTTTGACCGCCAGAACCGGGCTACCAGGAGGGGCCGCCAGGTCCAGGCCCTCGTGGAACTCTATCCCAGCCCCAAAGGGGCTCATCCGGTACCCGAAGGGGGAGGAGATGCGGAAGGGAACGGCCAAGGGCCAGCCTGGCCGCATCCCTTGGGCCAGCCTTTCCCGCCACCATCCCTCGTGGGACCTGGCCTCCTCGCTTCGGGAAAGGGCGGCCTCCACCTCGTAGGCCTGGAGGGTCAGGTCCAGGGTCAGGGCGTACACCTCCGTCCAGTCCGAGGCTCCGGAGGGCTGACCCCCGCCCTGGCCCTCGGTGGGAAGGCCCACCTTCTCCTTGAGCCTTTCCAAAAGCTCCTTCAGCCGCCGAAGCTCCTCCTTGGCCCGCCTGGCCTCCTCCAAAAGGACCCGGTTTTCCGCCCCTTGGGCCTCCAGGCGGAAGGAGAGGCGTTCCACCTCGCCCTTCAACCCTCTTACCTCCTCCCCTAGGGCCAAGAGGCGCGGGAAGAGGAGGGCAAAGACCACCCCTCCGCCCAAGACCGCTCCCAGGAGGAAGACCAGAGCCCGCGGCACCTCCGTAGGACTATACCACGACCTCCAAAACCAAGCCCTTCCCCGAGGCCGAGCCTAGGCGAACAGCGGCGTGGAGAAGGGCACGCGCCTCCTCCACCCCCTTTCCCCTGTGGTGAACGCGGAAGAGGGGCTCGCCCTTTTCCACCCGCTCCCCGGGTTTTTTGAGCACCTCTACCCCCACCGCCGGGTCTATGGCCTCCCCCTTTTTCCTTCGGCCGCCCCCCAGGGCCAAGACGGCCAGGCCCACCCGGTAGGCGTCCACCTCCGCCACCTCCCCCGCCTCTTCCGCCCAGACCT
>NZ_PSMQ01000100.1:0-3575 GCF_040290245.1 Thermus sp. | reverse complement strand
TCCTCGCGGAAGTGGACCCCCCGGCTCTCCTCCCTCAGAAGGGCTCCGGAAAGGAGGAGGCGGGCCAGAAAGGCCAGGTTGCCCGCCTCCACCTCTCCTCTTGTGAGCCCCCTTTCCGGTAGGCCCTCGGAAAGGGGAAGGAGCTTAGCGTGCTGCAAGGCGGCCAAAAGGCCCTCCCGCCTGCGCACCACCCCCGCCTCGAGGCCCATCCACCGCCTGAGCCCATCAAGAAGCGCTGGCGGCATCCGGAAAAGGGGCAAAACCTCTCCCCTTTTCCAGGCCAAGTCCTCGAGAGCCCTAAGGGCAGCCCGTTCCCCCATGACCAGCCCTTCGAGAAGGCTGTTGGAGGCCAGCCGGTTCGCCCCGTGGAAGCCCGTGCTGGCCACCTCCCCCGCCGCGTAAAGCCCTGGAACCCCCGTAAAGCCCCAAAGGTCCGTCCGCACCCCTCCCACCAGGTAGTGGGCCGCGGGGGCCACGGGAAGAGGCTCTCTAAGGGGGTCCAGGCCCAGGGCCCGGGCGGAGGCCACCACGGTGGGGAAGCGGCGCTCGAGGTCAGGAATCCCCCTCAGGTCTAGGAACACCCGGCCCGTGCTGACCCGCTCCTGGTGGATGACCCGGGCCACCACGTCCCGGGGGGCGAGCTCGGCCAAGGGGTCGTACCGGGGCATGAACCGCTCCCCCAAAGCGTTTAAGAGCACCGCCCCCGCCCCCCGGGCCGCCTCGGTGACCAGGCTCCCGTCCTCCAGAGCCGTGGGGTGGAACTGGATGAATTCCAAATCCCGGAGCACCGCCCCCGCCCGCCAGGCCAGGACCAGCCCATCCCCCGTGGCCCCAGGGGGGTTGGTGGTCACGGGAAAGAGCCGGCCAAGCCCCCCCGTGGCCAGGAGGACTGCCCCCGCCTCCACCCGGATAAGGCCCTCCTTTTCATGCCAAAGGACCGCTCCCCCCACCCGGTCGCCCTTTAGAAGGGAGAGGGCCATATACCCCTCGAGGACCGGGCTTTTCAGGTGGGCCAGAAGGGCTTGGAGCAGGAGAAGGCCGCTTTTATCCCCACCCAGGTGGAAGACCCGGGCCCGGGAATGCCCCCCCTCCCGAGCCGGGGGTTCCTCGAAGCGCACCCCTAGGGATCTGAGCCTTTCCAGGTGGCGGAAAGCCTCCTCCAGGATGGACCGGGCCACCGCCTCCTCCACCAGGCCCCGGCCCGCGGTAAGGGTGTCCTGGAGGTGGTCCTCCAGGTCCCGCTCGTCCAGGGGAAAGGCCACCCCCCCCTGGGCCCAGGCGGTGGAGCCCGCGGGCAGGGGGTCCTTGCTCACCAAAAGGACCCGGGCCCCCCTTTCCTCTGCCGCCAGGGCGGCGTAGACCCCCGCCACCCCCGCGCCCAGGATGAGGAGGTCCACCTTCATCCCACTTGGAGCATCGCCGAAAGGGCCCGCCGCGCCTTCTCGGCCACCTCCTCAGGCACCCGGACCACGTGCTTCAAGTCCCGGAGGGACTCGTAGACCTTTTCTAAGGTGATGGTCTTCATGTACTCGCAGACGGCATCGGGCTTAACGGGGATAAACTCCTTCCCCGGGACCAGCTTCCTCAGCCGGTGTAGGATGCCCACCTCGGTGGCGATGACAAACTCCGGGGCACCGCTTTTCGCCGCATACCGGACCATCCCCTCGGTGGAAAGCATCTTGGCATCGGGCTTAAGGTAAAGGCAGCTGGAACCGCAGCCGCACTCGGGGTGGATGAGGAACTCCGCGGCCGGACGGTCCTTGACCAGGGCCTCGATATGCTCCGCCCGGATGCCCGCATGTACGTGGCACTCCCCGGGCCACAGCGCCATCTTCCGCCCGGTCACCCGCTCCACGTGGGCCCCCAAGAACATGTCCGGGAGGAAGAAGATGGGCCGCCCCTCGGGCAGGCTGGCCACCACCTCCACCGCGTTGGCGCTGGTCACGCAGATGTCCGCCAAGGCCTTGACCTCGGCGCTGGTGTTCACATAGGCCACCACGATCCCGTCCGGGTTTTCCTCCTTCCAGCGCCGAACATCCTCCGGGGTAATGGAGTCGGCTAAGGAGCAGCCCGCCGCCAAGTCCGGGAGGAGGACGGTCTTTTCCGGGTTCAGGATGGCGGCGGTCTCGGCCATGAAGTGGACCCCCGCGAAGACGATCACCTCGGCCTTGGTCTTGGCCGCCTCCCGGGACAGGCCCAGGGAGTCCCCCACGAAGTCCGCCACCTCCTGAACCTCGGGGCGCTGGTAAGAGTGGGCGAGGATGACGGCGTTTCGTTCCGCCTTCAACCTCTGGATCTCGCCCACAAGAAAGCTGTGCTCCTGGACAAGGACCTCCATCCTCTCATTCTAGCTCGAGGCTTAAGTCCAGCGCCCGGGCCGAATGGGTGAGGGCGCCCACGGAGATATAGTCCACCCCGGTCTCGGCCACCTCCCGCACCCTTTCCAGGCTCATCCTTCCGCTCGCCTCCAAAAGGGCCCGCCCCTTCGCCCTTCCAACCGCCTCCTTCAGGGTCTCGAGGTCCATGTTGTCCAATAGTATAAGCTCCGCCCCCGCCTCCAGGGCCTCTTCCAGCTCCTCTATGGAGGTGACCTCCACCTCCACCTTTAGGTAATGGGGGGCCTGGGACCTGGCCCGGCGCACCGCCTCCTTAACGCCCCCCACCGCCCGGATGTGGTTGTCCTTGATCAGGATCCCGTCAAAGAGGCCGAAGCGGTGGTTCCGCCCACCCCCCACCCGGACCGCGTACTTCTCCAGGGCCCGAAGGCCTGGGGTGGTCTTCCGGGTGTCCAGAATGATGGCCTGGGTCCCCCGCACCGCCTCCACGTACCTCCGGGTCAAGGTGGCGATCCCGCTTAGGCGCTGGAGGAGGTTTAAGGCCAGCCTTTCTCCGGCCAGGATGCCCCGCAAGGGCCCTTCCAGCCGGGCCACCTCGAGGCCCGGAAGGAGGGGGTCTCCGTCCCTAGCCAGCGGCGTAAAGGCGATCCGGCCATCCACCCGATGGAAGACCGCCTGGGCCACCTCGAGGCCCGCCAAAACCCCCTCCTCCTTGGCCAGGATCACCCCTCGTCCCTTCTGGTCCTCCGGGATGAGGAGGGTGCTCGTCAGGTCTCCTCCCCCCAGGTCCTCCAAAAGCCAAAGGTCGAGCGCCGCCTCAAAGCCCTTCACCCTTCCAGCGTACACCCCAGGCAAAGACCGCCCCGGACATGCTCCTTCGGTGTTCGCTCCGCAAACCAACCCGTGGGCCCGGCAATCGGTGTAGCCCATAGCCCCGGCGCCCCAAGGTACGCTTGCGCGTGACCTTGGTAGAGGGCGCGGGGTTATCCCCAGGGGACTGCCCTGGAAGCGGTACGCCTTGACGCGGCCTGCAGGTTATTATGGAGGAGTGCAAGATGCAGGAAACGGAAGCTAAAGTCAAAGGCTTCTGCCACGCCGAGGTGCGGGAGCAACGGCATCAAGCCTACAACTTGCCATTGAAAAGGGTGCGCGAATGTCCAAGAACGAGGCCGACACCCGTGCGAACCTTGTTGACCCGAGGCTGAAAGCCGCCGGCTGGTCGGATACGCAGATCACCCA
>NZ_PSMQ01000018.1:0-32054 GCF_040290245.1 Thermus sp. | reverse complement strand
TCCGCTCCGGAGGGAGGGGGGGCGGGGTGGGCCTAGGGGCGGCCCGGTCCGCCAGGAAGAGGATCAGGTCCGCTTCTTCCGCAATCCTTAGGGCGCGCTCCACCCCGGCCCGCTCCACGGGGTCTTCCGTCTCCCGGATCCCGGCGGTGTCGATGGCGATGAGGGGGATGCCGAAGAGCTCCAGGGGGGCCTCGAGGTAGTCCCGGGTGGTGCCGGGGATGGGGGCGACCAGGGCCCGTTCATACCCCAAAAGGGCGTTTAAGAGGCTGCTCTTGCCCGCATTTGGGGCTCCGAGGAGGGCCAGGCGTGCCCCCTTCTGGGCGAGCCGGCCCGCCTTTGCGGAGGCCAAAAGGGCCTGGACCTCCTCTAGGGCATCGCGAAGGACGCGTTCGGCCCGGTGGGGCTCCACCCCCTCCTCCGGATAGTCCAAAAGGGCCTGGATGTGGGCTAGAAGGTCCAGGAGCCTGTCGGCGAGGCGGCGGATCTTTTCTGAAAGCGCCCCGGAAAGCCCCCTTAAGGCCTGCCTTCGGGCCAGCTCCCCTTCCGCCTCCACCAGGGCCAGAACCGCTTCCGCCTGGGCCAGGTCCATCTTTCCATTCAGGTAGGCCCTTAAGGTGAACTCCCCAGGCCCCGCCACCCGGGCCCCCGCCTGGACCAAGGCCTCTAAGACCTGCCGGAGGACGGCGGGGCTCCCATGGGTTTGGAACTCCACCGAGTCCTCCCCGGTGTAGGAATGAGGAGCCCGGAAGACAAGGAGGAGGGCCTGGTCTATTGCCTCCCCCGTCTTTGGGTTCACCACCTCCCCCAGGGTGAACCGGCCCCCCTTCATCCGCCTGGGGTCCTTCCCCCGCCACACCCGGGCGGCCACCTCCAACGCCCCTTCCCCGGAAAGCCGCACCACCCCTATTGCCCCCTTGCCAGAGGGGGTGGCGATGGCGCAGATGGGCTCGAGGCGGCGCATCTCAAAGGGCCTTGCGGAAGGCCTCGAGGGTGCGGTCGATCTCCTCTTCCGTGTGGGCGGTGGAGAGGAAAGCGGCCTCAAAGTTGGATGGGGGCCAGTAAACCCCCTGTTTTAAGAGGGCGTGGAAGACCTCTTTGAACCGGTTTGTGTCGGTCTTTTTTGCCTCCAGGAAGGTGCGCACGGGGCCTTCGGTGAAGAAGAGGGTGAGCATGGACCCCACCCGGTTTACCGTTCCCGGGGTGCCGGTCTCCTGCAAGAGGGCCTTCAAGCCTTCCTCCAGCCGCTGGCCTAGGCGCTCCAGGGCCTGGTAGAGGCCCGGGTTTTCCTCCAAGATCTCCAAAGTGGCAAGGCCTGAGGCCATGGCCAGGGGGTTCCCGGAGAGCGTCCCCGCCTGGTAGACCGGCCCCAGGGGGGCCACCTTTTCCATGATCTCCCGCCGGCCCGCATAGGCGGCCGCGGGAAGCCCCCCGCCCAGGATCTTCCCCAAAGCGATGAGGTCGGGCTTAAGGCCGAACCGCTCCGTGGCCCCCCCGAAGGCCAAGCGGAAGCCGGTCATCACCTCATCGGCGATGAGGAGGACCCCGTAGGCCTTGGCCTCGTGGAGGGCCTTAAGGAACTCCTCCGTGGGGATAAGGACCCCGGCGTTTCCCACCACCGGCTCGAAGATGATGGCGGCAATCTCCTCCCCCCGCGCCTTCAGCACCTCCTTGAGCCCCTCGGGGTCGTTGTACTCCAGGACCAGGGTAAGCCGGGCGTACTCCTGGGGGACCCCGGCGCTCGTGGGCACACCAAAGGTGAGGGCCCCGCTGCCTGCCTCCACCAAAAGGCCGTCCGCATGCCCGTGGTAGTTGCCCCGGAACTTGACGATGAGGCTCCGCCCCGTGTACCCCCGGGCGAGCCGCAAAGCGCTCATGGTCGCTTCCGTTCCCGAGCTCACGAAGCGGACGAGGTCCACGGGGTAGGCCCGTTTGACCGCCTTGGCCAGCTCCACCTCCAAGGGGTGGGGGGCCCCAAAGGTGAGGCCTCTTTCCATCACCTCCCGCACCCGGCTTAGGACCTTTGGATGGGCGTGGCCCAGGATCAGGGGGCCCCAGCTCAGGACGTAGTCCAGGTACCGGTTCCCCTCCAGGTCGTAGACGTAGGCCCCTTCCCCTCGGACCAGGTAGGGTGGGGTCCCCCCCACGGCCTTGAAGGCCCGGACCGGACTCGAGACCCCTCCCGGGATGTGCGCTTGCGCCTCTTGGAAAAGCTCGGCGTTCGTCACGCCCTTTAAGGTACCACGCCTCAGTGGGTGAGAACCGTGCGCACCGCCTCCAAGACCCTTTTGGCGTTCGGACGGTAGTGGTGCTCCACCGCGCTGAAGGGGGGGTAGGGGGCGTCCCAGCCCGCCACCCGGACCACGGGGGCCTCGAGGTGATCGATCGCCTCCTCGGCGATGCGGGCCGCCACCTCTGCCCCGAAGCCCCCGGTGCGCATGGCCTCGTAGACCACCACCGCACGGCCGGTCTTTCGAACAGATTCCAGAACAGTTTCCGTGTCCAGGGGGACCAGGGTCTCCAGGTCCACCACCTCGAGCTCCACCCCTTCCCTGGCGGCCACCTCCGCCGCCTGGAGGCAGACCTCCACCATCCCTCCGTAGCAGAAGAGGCTGGCCCTCCTCCCTTCCCGCACCACCCGGGCCTTCCCCAAGGGAAGGGTGTAGTACCCCTCGGGGACCTCGGCCCGGCTGCCCCGGTAGAGCTTGATCGCCTCGAGGAAGAAGACGGGGTCCGGGTCCTCGATGGCGGAAAGGAGAAGCCCCTTGGCCCGCTCGGGGCTACTCGGGATCACCACCTTCACCCCGGGGACGTGGCAGAGGATGGCCTCCGGGGAGTCCGCGTGCTGCTCTGGGGTGTGGACCCCGCCCCCATAAGGGGCGCGGACCACCAGGGGTACGTGGAACCGGCCCCGGGAGCGGTGCCGCCACCGGCCCAGGTGGGAGAGGATCTGGTCCAAAGCGGGGTACAAGAACCCTGCAAACTGGATCTCGGCCACGGGCCGCATCCCTCCCAAGGCCAGGCCGATGGCCATGCCCAGGATCCCGCTTTCCGCCAAGGGGGTGTCGAAGACCCGGTCCTCCCCATGCTTTTTCTGGAGCCCCTCCGTGACCCGGAAGACCCCTCCGAGCCGGCCCACATCCTCCCCAAAGACCAGAACCCGGTCGTCCTTGGCCAGGGCCAGGTCCAAGGCCTCGTTGATGGCCTGCACCAGGTTAAGCGCCCGCACGGAGCACCTCCCACGCCCGCCTTTGATCGGGGGTCATCTTTTCATAGACGTGTTCCACGATCTCCTCGGGCCGGGGTTCCGGGGCCTGGTCCGCGGCTTTAAGCTCCGCCTCAAACTCGGCCTCAAGCTCGAGAAGGAGGGCCTTTTCCCTTTGTTCGTCCCAAAGCCCCCGCTCCTCCAGGGCCGTTTTCAGGCGCACCACGGGGTCCTTGGCTGCCCAGGCCTTGACCTCTTCCTCGCTCCGGTAACGGCTCGGGTCGTCGGAGGTGGTGTGGGGGGCCAGGCGGTAGGTAAGGGCCTCGATCAAAGTGGGCCCTTCCCCTTTCCTCGCCCGCTCCACGGCCTTTTTGGCCTCGAGGTATACGGCAAGGGCATCGTTCCCATCCACCACCACCCCGGGCATCCCGTAGCCCTCGGCTCTTTTTGCGATGTAGTCCACCTTCATCTGCTTGGACCTGGGCACGCTGATGGCGTACTGGTTGTTCTGGACCAGAAAGACCACGGGGGCGTTGAAGACGGCGGCAAAGTTCAGACCCTCGTGGAAATCCCCCTCGCTCGTTCCCCCGTCCCCGATGCTCGTGACCACCACCCAGTTTTCCCCCTGGTAGCGTCCGGCCAGGGCCAGGCCCACCGCCTGGGGGATCTGGGTGGCGATGGGGATATAGGGGTTGAGGGCCCGGACCTCCTCGGGGAATCGCCAGCCCGCGGGATGGGCCCGCCAGTAGAGGATCAGCGTCCGGATGGGGAGGCCGTGGGTGAGGAGGAGGGCGGACTCCCGGTAGCTGGGGACCACCCAGTCTTCCCGCCTCAGCGCCATCCCCACCCCCACCTGCGCCGCTTCCTGGCCCAGGAAGGGGGGGTAGACCCCCAGCCGGCCCTGGCGCTGGAGGGTGATCGCCTTTTCATCAAAAAACCGGGCCCTGCGCATGGCCCGGTACAGGGAAAGGGCCTCCTTTTCGCCTAGGGGGAACTCGCCCCTGTCCAGATAGGAGACGGGTTTGGCTTTCACGGCCCGGAGTCTATCATGACCCCTGTTCCCGGCTCAACCGGGAAAGCCGCTCCAAGGCCCGCTCGATCTCCTCCTCCTTCTTGCAAAAGGCGAAGCGGAAGAGGCCTTCTGGCGGTGCCTCCAGGTAAAAGGCCTCCCCGGGGATGGCGACCACCCCGGCCTTTAGGAGGTCCAACGGGCCCTGGGGGAGGCGGGCCATCAGGAAGTAGGTCCCCTGGGGGAGGAAGGCCGTAAACCCCAGGCCGCGTAGGCCCTGGTGGAGGAGATCCCTTCGGGTACGGTACTTTTCCCGGAGGAGATCGTAAAACCCTTCCCGCCGCGCCGCCTTAAGCCCCTCGGCCACCGCCACCTGCAAGGGCGTGGGGGCGCAGAAGCTCGTCCACTGGCGCATCCCCGCCAGGGCGGGTGCAAACCCCTTGGGGGTGAGGATCCAACCCACCCGCCACCCTGTGGCCTCTAGGCGCTTGCCCGCACTGCCCACGGTGAAGGTTCGTTCCGGGGCGAAGGCGCGCAGGCTTCGGAAGGGGATAAAGGCCAGCTCCTCGTAAACCTCATCGGAAACGATGTAGAAATCGTGCTTCCGGGCCAGGGCAGCGATGGCCCTAAGGGTCTCCTCCTGGAGGACGAGGCCGGTGGGGTTCATGGGGGTGTTGAGGAGGAGGACCCGGGTCCTTGGGGTGATGGCCGCCTGGAGCCGGGTGAGGTCCAGCCGGAACCCCTTTTCCTCGAGGTCCAGCCGGACCGGCCTGGCCTCCGCCCCCGCCAGGGCCACATCCGGTAGGTAGACGTCGAAAAAGGGCTCTAAGACGATCACCTCATCCCCCGGCCCCGCCAGGGCTTGGAGAAGGGTGTAAAGGGCCTCCGTGGCCCCACTGGTTACCACGATCTCCTCCGGGCTCAGGCCGTACTCCTCCGCCAGGGCCTCCCGCAAAAGGGGGTGGCCCGCGGGAGGGGCGTACTGGTCGTGGCGGCCCAGGGCTTTGCGGGCCGCCTCGAGAAGAAAAGCAGGGGGGGGCTCGGAGGGGAAGCCCTGGCCCAGGTTGACCGCCCCCGTCTCCTGAGCCAGGCGGCTCATCCGGGCGAAGATGCTTTCCTTGGCCACCCGGGTCCGGGGGTGAACGCGCATGGCTTCACTTTAACCCGCAAGTTTAACCAAGGCCAGGAAGCTCTCCAGCTCGAGGCTAGCCCCCCCCACGAGCCCGCCGTCCACGTTGGGCATGGAGAGGAGGCTTGCGAAGTTCCCCGGGTTTACGCTTCCCCCATAGAGGATCCGCACCCTAGCCGCGAATCCTTCTCCGTACCTTTTGGATAGGGCGCTTCGGATGGCCTGGTGCATCTCCTCCGCGTCCAGGGGGGCGGCGTTTTTTCCAGTCCCGATGGCCCAGACGGGTTCGTAGGCCACCACCAGCTGGCGGGGGTCCTGGAGGTCCACGCCCTCCAAGGCGGCCGCGAGCTGGCCCAGGGTATAGGGGACCGCCTCCCCCCTTTCCCGCACCTCCAGGGGCTCCCCCACGCAGAGGATAGGGGTGATCCCCTCCTCGAGAAGCCTGAGGAGCTTCTCCCGCACCAGGGCATCGGTTTCTTGGTGGTGCTTCCGCCTTTCCGAGTGGCCCACGATGGTGTACCGGCAGCCCAGGTCGGCAAGCATCCGGGCGGAGACCTCTCCCGTGTAGGCCCCCTCTCGGTGGGCGGAGACGTCCTGGGCCCCGTAGGCCACCTGCGTGTCTTGGAAGGCTTCCCGGGCATAGGGGAGGATGGGAAAGGCGGGCAGGAGGGCCACCTCACTTGCCAAAGGGGGAAGGAGGCGCTTGAGCTCCCGGAACCAGACCCTGGCCTCCGAAGGGGTCTTGTGCATCTTCCAGTTTCCGGCGATGAGCAGGCGCCGCATTACTCCAGGACCTCCACCCCCGGCAGCGTGCCCTTTTCCAAAAACTCCAGACTAGCCCCGCCCCCGGTGGAGACATGGCTGAACCGGTCCTTGAGGCCGAGGCGGTTTACCGCCGCGACCGAGTCCCCACCCCCCACCACGGTGAAGGCGCCCTCGAGGGCCGCCAAGGCCCGGCCTACGCTCAAAGTCCCCTCGTCAAAGGGGGGGACTTCAAACACCCCCATGGGCCCGTTCCAGAAGGCCGTCCTTACCCCCTTCAGGGCCTCGGTGAAGGCCTCCCGGGTCTTAGGCCCGATGTCCAGGCCCATATAGGGCTGGGGAACGGCGTCGGCGGGGAAGACCTGGGTGGGGATTCCAGCCTCTATCCCCTGCGCGGCCACCACGTCCTGGGGCAGGTGGACCCTCACCCCCTGTGCCTCGGCCCGCTCGAGCAGGCTTCTGGCCAGCTCGAGCCGATCCTCCTCCACCAGGCTTTTCCCCACCTCGCCCCCTTGGGCCTTGAGGAAGGTGAAGGCCATGGCCCCGCCGATGAGAAGCCGGTCGATGCGGGGAAGGAGGGCCTCGATCACCCCAATCTTGTCCGAGACCTTGGCCCCTCCCAGGATCACGGCGTAAGGGCGTTCGGGCTCGTGCAAGAGGCGGGAGAGGGCCCGCACCTCCTTCTCCATGAGGAGGCCCGCATAGGAGGGCAGAAGCCGGGCCACCCCCACCACGCTGGCGTGGGCCCGGTGGGCGCTTCCGAAGGCGTCCAGAACAAAAGCCTCCCCCAGCCGGGCATAGCGGGCGGAAAGCTCGGGGTCATTCCTCTCCTCACCTGCCTCAAAGCGGACGTTCTCCAGCAGGGCGACCTCTCCCGGGGCCAAGTCCTGGACCGCTCGGTGAGCCTCCTCCGAGCCTGGGGTATGAGGCACGAAGCGGACCGAGGGGATGTGTTTTTTCAGCGCCTCCGCCACCGGGGCCAGGGAGTACCTGGGGTCCTGCCCCTTGGGCCTTCCCAGGTGGGAGAGGAGGACCAAGGAGGCCCCCCCGGCCAGAAGGTGCCGAAGGGTAGGCAGGCTTTCCAGGATCCGGGTCTCGTCCTGGACCTGCCCATCCTTGAGGGGGACGTTGTAGTCCACCCGCACCAGGACCCGCTTGCCCCTGGGGTCCAGGTCCTTGAGCGTCCGCATCTAGACCCCCTTCTTCAGGACCAGCTCCACCAGGTCGGCCACCCGGTTGGAATACCCCCACTCGTTGTCGTACCAGGCGAAGACCTTGACCAGGTTGCCGATGGCCTTGGTGAGCTTTCCATCCACGATGGAGGAATGGGGGTCCATGACGATGTCCTGGAGGACGATCTCATCCTCCGTATAGGCCAGGATGCCCTTCAGGGCACCCTCCGCCGCGGCTTTCAAAGCGGCGTTCACCTCTTCTACGCTGGTCTCCCGCTTGAGAAGCGCGGTGATGTCCGAGATGCTCCCCGTGGGGGTGGGCACCCGGAGGGCCATCCCGTCAAACCTCCCCTTGAGCTGGGGCAGGGTCAAGGCGGTGGCCTTGGCCGCCCCGGTGGTGGTGGGGATGATGTTGATGGCCGCCGCACGGGCCCGCCTAAGGTCCTTGTGGGGGAGGTCTAAAAGCCGCTGGTCGTTGGTGTAGGAGTGGACGGTGGTCATGAGGGCCTTCTCCACCCCAAAGGCCTCGTCCAGAACCTTCATCACCGGGGCCAGGGAGTTGGTGGTGCAGCTGGCGTTGGAGAGGATATGATGCCGGGCTGGGTCGTACGCCTCGTGGTTGACCCCCAGAACAACGGTGATGTCCTCCCCCTTGGCTGGGGCGGTGATGATGACCTTTTTCGCCCCCGCCTCGAGGTGGAGCGCCGCCTTCTCCCGGTCGGTGAAGACGCCGGTGGATTCGATGACCAGATCTACCCCGGCCTCCTTCCAAGGGAGTTGGGCCGGGTCCTTGATGGCCGTGGCCCGGATGGCCCTTCCATCCACATACAGGTTCTCCTCGTCGTAGGCCACCTCTCCTGGGAAGCGGCCGTAGACGGAGTCGTACTTGAGGAGGTGGGCCAGGGTCTTGTTGTCCGTCAGGTCGTTGATGAGGGCGACCTCGCGCCCCCTTTGATGGAGAATCCGAAAGACCTGCCTGCCGATGCGTCCGAAGCCGTTGATGCCGATCTTCATACTCCGCCCCCTTTTCGCTTCCCGAAGGGAAGCCTCCTCCCTAAGTATACCTTTGGCCTGATAAGCCTCCGCCCCAGGATTGGATAAGAAAAATCCCACCCTGGGGTGGGATTTCAGTGGGGTGCCCCCGCTGCGGGGCGCCCTTAGCGGGTCCGCCCTGCCAGAAGGTCCTCCGCCTGCTTTTGGGCCTTGTCCAAGGCGGCCTTGGGGTCGGCCCTGTTCACGATGACCTCCTTGATGGCCTGCCCCAGGATGTCAAACCGGATCTGTTCCCATTCAGCCAGGGCAGGCTCAAACTTGGCGTAGCGGGCTTGCTTGACGATCATGGCCGCATCGGGGTTCTCCGCCAAATACTGCTTGAAGCCCGGGTCCTCGAGGGCCTTCTCGTGCACGGGCACGTACCCCGTGGCCCGGGAGAAGGCCGCCTGAGCCTTGGGGCTGATGACGTACTGGAGGAACTGGGCCACGAGCCTTTCCTGTTCCTTTTTAAGGCCCCGGAAGACCACCAGGTTCGTCCCCTGGACCAGGCCGTATCCGGGCTGCCTGCTGGTCTTCCCGGGAAGGAGGGCCACGCCCAGATCAAACTTGGCCGCCTGGAGGTAGTAGGTGTACCCCGCGGAGGTGTCCACGCTGAAGGCGTAGGGGCCGGTGCCCAGGTTCTGGTTGATGTAGCCGGAGGTGATGGGTTTGGCCCACCCTTCCTTGACCCCGCTGGCCAGGAGGCTTAAGGCCTCCACCGCCTCTTTGGAGTTCAGGACGAGCCTGCCGTCTTTGAGGTAATTCCCACCCAGGTTGAAAAACCAGTAGGCGAAGGTGCTGGCGTCGGGCTGGAAGTAGTAGACGGGACCCCCCTCGGCCTGCGAGAGTTTTTTGGCCGTGGCGATCAAGGCGTCCAAGGTGGTGGGCACCTTAAGACCGTGCTTTTTCAGGAGGTCCTTGTTGTAGTAAAGCACCTGGATGCTTTTGTTGAAGGGGACGCCGTAGACCAGGCCTCCAAACCGAACCGCGTTCAGGAAGGCCAGGTTGACCCCGGAGAGGTCCACCCCGAGGTTCTGGATGGGGGTGAGGGCCTGGGCTTGGAGGTAGAGGGCGATGTTGTTCTCATAGGCCTGGGCCATGGCAGGAGGGGTGCCTGCGGCAAAGGCGGCCTTGATCTTGGTGGACAGGTCCCGGTAGCTCCCCTGGGGAACGGGCCGGACGCAGGCCTTGCCCCCCTGGGTTTTGTTGAACTCGAGGACCAGGGTTTCCAAGGCGGCCTTAGGGGCTCCTCCGGTGAAGCCGTGCCAGAGCTCCGCCACCACCTGGGCCTTCTCGCACTGGGCCTTGATCACATCCTCGGGTTTCTGCTGCGCCAGGGCCAGGCTGGCCAGGGCTAGGAGAGGGATAACGGCTCGATTCATACCGTTCCCAGTATACCCGGGGTGGATCAAGGAGAGGTCAAGACCTTTACTTTAACCCGCTCCGCGCCACCCCCTGGATGAACTGCTTCTGGGCCAGGAAATACCCTAGGACGATGGGAAGGATGACCAGGGTGGAAGCGGCCATGAGCTGGCCGTAGTCCGAGCCGGCTTCCCCGATGAAGGCGAGGAGGCCGAGCTGGACCGTGCGCATCTCTGGGCTCTGGGTGACGATCAATGGCCAAAGAAGGGCGTTGTAGGCCCCTAGAAAGGTGAAGATCCCATAGGTGACAAGCCCGGGCACCGCCAAGGGCAGGGCGATCTTGAAAAGCTGGGTCAGGTACCCGGCCCCGTCTATCCGGGCCGCGTCAAAGAGGTCCTGGGGGAGGGAGAGGTAGAACTGCCTCAGGAGGAAGATGCCGAAGACGCTGGCCAGCCAGGGGACGATGAGGGCGTAGTAGGTGTCCAGCCACTTGAGTTTGGCCAAGAGGAGGTAGCTGGGGATGAGGAGGACCTCTCCGGGCACCATCATCGTGGCTAGGATGAGGAGGAAGATTCCCTCTTTGCCCGGGAAGGGGATCCGGGCCAGGGCAAAAGCGGCCACCGCGGCTAGGAAAAGCCCCACTGCCACCTGGATGGAGGCGGTGATGAGGCTATTGAAGAAGTACCGCCCGAAAGGCGCCGCCCGCCAGGCCTCGAGGTAGTTGTGGAACACGTATCCTAAAGCCCCTGCCGTGGCGTTCATCCACTCGAGCCGCCAGTAGGCTCCCTGGGAACGGATGAGGTCCGGGGGCAAGGAAAGACGCAAGGGAGCCTCCTTGGGCCAGAGGACCACGAGAGGCACGGTCTGGAAGCGGGTCTGTCCGGTGTTCTCCAGAACAACCTCAAAGCCTCCTTCGCCCTTCCTCACCTCCACCCGCACCTGCTCTTTCCTGGGGTCAACGAGCGCCCCCAAGGCCATGGGGATGAAGGCTTTTGGAGGGGTGGGCCCGGGTCCCAGGGGGAAGACCCGGGTCTTTTGGGGGGCCAGCCCCCCTAGGCCCATCCCTCCGATCCGGGCCGCGGCCAGCCAGTTTTGCGGCTTCATCCGCTCGGGCACCCAGACGGGCTGGGCTTGCTGGGCCTCCTGGGGGCTTTTGAGGCTGGTGGAGACCATCCAGTAAAAGGGGAAGGCCATGACCGTGGTTACGGAAAGGAGGAGGATGTGGATCAGGAACCGCCCCAGGAGTTGCCTAAGCCTCATAGTTCACACGCTTTTCCAGGATCCTCCGCTGCACGATGGTGACCATCAAGATCAGGAGGAAGGTCACCATGGCCAAGGCGGAGGCGTAGGAGAAGTCCGAGTCGCGGAAGCCCTTGTTGTAAAGGTACATCGCCAGGGTGAGGGTGTCCTGCAAAACCCCCCCTGTGGGGGTGAGGACGTAGACCTGGGTGAAGACCTGGAAGGCCCCGATGAGGCCTAAGGTGAAGAGAAAAAAGGTGGTGGGGGAAAGAAGGGGCCAGGTGATATGCCGATGCATCTGCCACCAGCTGGCTCCGTCCAGGGCTGCGGCCTCGTAGTACTCCTTGGGGATGTTTTGTAGCCCCGCCAGAAGGATGACGGTTTGGTAGCCCAGGAAGTGCCATACGCTCACCACCATCACCGCGGTGAAGGCCAGGCTCGGGCCTGCCCAGAACCCTTGGACCTCGAGGCCAAGAGGCTTAAGGAGGTAGGTGAAAAGCCCGCTGGGCGTGTTCAGCCAGTCCAGCCCCGGTGTGTGGAGGAGCCAGTTTAAAAAGCCGAACTCAGGGTGGTAGATCCACCGCCAGACCGCGGCAGCGGCGGTGAGGGCGGTGATGTAGGGGAGGAAGATGAGGGTCCGGTAAAGGCCCCGGAAGGCGATCCGCTCGTTGAGGAGCACCGCGAGCCAGAAGGCCAGAAAAAGGCCCGTGGGCACGGTAAAGACCACGAACCAGAAGGTGTTGCCCAGCGCCCGGTGAAAAAGGGGGTCCTTGAGGAGGATGGCGTAGTTGCCAAGCCCGAAAAACCTGGCCTCTCCCAGGAAGTTGAACCGGTCCAGAAGGGAGAGCCATACGGCAAAAAGGGCAGGGAAGACCTGCCAGGCAAGGAAGAGGAGGAGGCTTGGCCAAACAAAAAGCCAGCCGTAAAAGGCGGCCTCCGCCTTCTCCGGGACCTCCCTTAGGCTGAAAAAGGCCAAGATGGGGGCAAGGAAGAAGAGCAGCCCCCCCCAGGGCCAGGGGTTGAGAAGGCCCAGAAGCCCCAAAAGGAGGAGGAAGACCACCCGGGGCCTCCGCCAGAAGAGTAGGCTGGAGGCTCCGTACAAAAGCGCAAGGCCGAACCCCGGCCAGGGTGGGATAAGGCCCAAGGTGCCCAGGCCCAGGCTGAAATAGGTAAGCCCCCCCAGGCTTAAGGGGAGGTAAAGCGGGTAGCCCCTCATGCCACAGCCGAGTATATTATGGGCCGTGGCGCTAGAGAACCGGCGGGCCCGGCACGATTACGAGATCTTGGAAACCCATGAGGCAGGAATCGCCCTTAAGGGGACGGAGGTGAAGTCCTTAAGGGCGGGGAAGGTGGACTTCACGGGGAGTTTTGCCAAGTTTGAGGACGGCGAGCTTTATTTGGAAAATCTATATATTGCTCCTTACGAGAAGGGTTCCTACACCAACGTGGACCCTCGTAGGAAACGGAAGCTTCTCCTCCATCGCCATGAGCTGAATAGGCTCCGGGGAAAGGTGGAGCAGAAGGGGCTGACCCTGGTGCCCCTGAAGATCTACTTCAACGAACGGGGCTACGCTAAGGTGCTTCTGGGGCTGGCTCGAGGCCGCAAGGCCTACGAGAAAAAGCGGGAGGACAAGAAGGAGGCGGTGCGCCGCGCTTTGGAGGAGTGGTGAGAGGCGTTCTGGCAGGGCTTTGCTGGCTCGGTTTTGTTTTGGCCCAGGCCCCCAAACCCCTTCTTGTGGGGGCGCTCTCGGGCCAGGCGCTCTACCCCGCGGGGGCCGGGGTGGCTTACGGAGGGGCCAGGTTCGTGGCCGAGGGGTTGGGGCTTGGCCTATGGCAGGGGGGAAGTGAGGTGGCCCTTTCCCTGGGGGCCTTGGTGGAGCGGTTCCCCATCGTAAAGGAGGAGGCGAGGGCGGTCCGGGCCCAGGCCGCCTGGCTGAATGGGGACAGGGTGTACCTGCCCCTTAGGCCGCTGGCCCAAGCCCTAGGGCTTTCCTATGTGGCGGGCGAGGGCATCCGGCTTGGCCTGCCCTGGGCCCAGCTTCTTTCTGTGCAAAAGGTGGAGGCGGAGGGGAGGCAACGGATGGTCCTGCGGTTTTCCCGGGAGGTCAACGCGGTCCCGTACCAGGGAGGGCTTCTTTTCCCCTTTGCCCAGGGCTCGGGAGAGGGGGTTAAGGGAGAGGCTAGGGGGCTTTTCCTCCCCCTGGACACCCCCCCTGACCGGCTCTTTTACCCAGGCGGGGGCCAGGTAGTGCTGGAGTGGGGAGGGCTTCCGAGGCCTAGGCCCACGGTTCTTCTAGACCCAGGCCACGGGGGGCAGGACACGGGCGTAGGGGAGGAGAAGGCCCTGGTTCTGGACCTCGCTTTGCGGGTCGCCTCCAGGCTCTCGGCGGCTTCGCCGAACCCCCAGATGGAGGTGCGCCTGACCCGGAAGGAGGACCGGGCGGTCCCCTTGGAGGAGCGGCGGAGGCTTGCGCAAGGGGCGGCCGTGGTCCTCTCCCTCCACGCCAAACGAGGCCAAGGGGTTACCTTGTACCTGGCCGACCGCCCCCCCACCCGCCTGGCCCAGGCGGTCCGGGAGCTTCTGCCCAACCTTCCCCCGGAGCGGAAAGCCCTCCTCCTGGCCCAGGCGGGGGATGGCGAGGCCCTGGCCAAGCTCCTGACCCCGGCTTTGGCGGCCCTGGGCCTACCCGTGGCCGAGGCCCGCGGGCCCTACGCCATGGCCCGCGTCACCGGGGCGGGGGTGGTGGTGGAGGTGGGGCTTCAGACCCTGGCCTCAAAGGACATGCGCGAGGCCTTGGCGGAGGCCCTGGCCAAGGCAGTCCGGGAGTACCTGCGATGAGGCGTTGGCTTAGCACGTGGAATCTCCTCGGAGCGCTCGTCTTTCTCCTGGGGGCGCTCTTTTACCTCCGAAGCGGCCAGGAGACCCTTTCCAAACCCCTGCCCCTTCCCCCCGCCCTCGAGGCCCGGGCCCCTAAAAGGGTGGCGGTGAACCTGTACCTGCCCACCCCGCCTCAGGGGTTTATGAAGAAGATGGAGGAGGTCCAGCTTGCCCTGGGGGAGGAGGCCTACCAGAAGGCCCTGGAGCTTTGGCTTAAGGAGACGGGGAAAACCCTTTCCCTCCAGGTTTTCCGTCGTGGGGAGGGGTTCGTGGTCAACCTCCAGACCCCCCCCAGGGATCTGGACGTGGAGGGGGAGGTCTTCTTGCTCTACGGCCTGGCCTACACCCTTTTGTACACCTTCCCCGAGGGCAAAAGCGTGCGGTTTCTCGTGGATGGGCAGCCCTCCTTGGGCTTTGCCCATCTGGACCTTTCTGAGCCCATCTCGCTTCCATGAACTGGCGTTTGGATCGCGTGGTTGTACACGGGTTCAAGTCCTTTAGGGACCGGACCCTTTTGGATTTTACCGAGGAGGTCACGGGGATCATCGGCCCGAATGGCTCTGGGAAGAGCAACTTGGTGGAGGCCATCCGGTTTGCCACCGGGGCCCGCTTCCGGGAGATCCGGGGCGGAGAGGAGGCGCTCTTTTTCCAAGGGGAACGGGGGCGGCTTGGGGTTTTAGAGGTGCGGCTGGAGTTTTCACGGAAGCAGGAGCGCCTGGTTTTGGAAAGGCGGCTGGAGGGGGAAAGAAGCCTCCTCCGCCTGAACGGCCGGGTGGCCACCTGGCGCCAGGTGGGGCTGGCGTTGGCGGGCACGGGCCTGGTCCGGGGGTATGCCGTGGTGGGCCAGGGGGAGGTGGGCCAGGTCTTGGAGGCGGGGCCGGAGGCCCTCCTCATGGCCTTGGAGGAGGCGGCGGGGCTCAGGCCGGTGGCTGAGGCGCTCCGCCAGACCGAGGAACGCCTAAAGGAGGCGGAGGGCCTCTTGCTCCAAAAGGGGGAGAGGCTCCAGTCCCTAAGGCAAAGGCTTGACCTCCTCCGGGAGGAGGCCAGGCGGGTGAGGGAGGCGCGTCGGCTTCAGGCCAGGCTCCTCCAGGTGCGCCGGGGGTTTTATCTGGCCCGGAAGAGGGAGGTGGAGGAGGAAGCCCAGGCGGCCCACCGGCGGCTCGAGGCCTTGGAGAAGGAAGCCCAGGGCCTTTTGGAGGCGGAGAAGCGCCTGATCGGGGAAAGGGCACGCCTTGCTGAGGAGAAGCGGTCCCTTGAGGAGGAGGTGCGCGCCCTCCAGGCCGAGGCCCAGGCCCTTTCGGCCTTGAAGCGGGAACAGGCCCAGCTCGAAGGGCTCCTTGCCCGCCTGGAGCGCCCCGAGGTTCCAGATCCCGGACCCCCTCCCCCTAGACCCCCCTTGGCGCTGGACGAGGTGCAGAAGAGGCAGAAGGCCATCCGGGAAGAGGAGAAGGCCCTGCGGGCGCTTCTTTCCAAGGCCGAGGCCCAGCTTTTCGCCTATGAGAAGGAGAAGGCGCGGTACGAGGCCGCCTTGGAGGCCCACCGTCAGGCCCTCATGGAGCGGGAGGCCGCCGAGGAGGCCCTTCTCGAAAAGGAGAAGGCGTTAAGGGAACAGGAGGCCCTCTTCCAGAAGCGCCGGGCCTTGGAGGCGCGCTTGAGGGACCTCGAGGGGGAGATCAAAGCCCTGGAAAGGGAGCGGGCCCGGCTTGAACGCCTCCTGGCCGAGGGGACGGACCTTTCCGAGGGGGTGCGGCGGGTCAGGGGGCTTCCCGGGATCTTGGGGGTGGTGGTGGACCTTCTGGAGGTCCCCCCGGGGTATGAGGTGGCGGTGGAGGCGGCCCTGGGCCCCAGGCTGCAGTGGGTCATCGTGGAGGATGAAAAGGTGGCCCAAAGGGCCATCCAGCGGCTGAAGGAGGAGGGCGGGCGGGCCACCTTTTTGCCCCTCACCCTCCTCTTTCCCCCGCGCCTTTTTCAGCTTCAGGCCCCGGGGGCCTTGGGCCCTTTGTATCGCCTGGTGCGGATCAGGGGTCTACAGGACGAGGCCCTTCTTTACACCCTCTTCGGGGAGACCTGGCTTTTTGCGAACCTCGAGGAGGCGCTCTCCTTCTTCAAGAGGGAGAAGAACCCGCCCCGCTTGGTGACGCTGGAGGGAGAGGTTTTGGAGCGCCTTGGCGCCCTCACCGGCGGCCGGCTTAAGGGAGGCGGGGAACGGTTGAGGCTCCGGGCCCGCTTGCGAAGCCTTCTCCTGGAAGAGGAGGGGCTTAAGGCGAGGATGAAGGAAGTCCAGGAAGCCCTTTTTGCCCTCCCTGAGGTGCGGCTTTCCGCTCTACGGGCGGAGGTGGAAGGCCTGCGCCAGAGGCTTGCCCGCCCCTTGCCCCCCTTGCCGTCCCTGCCCGAGCCGCCCCGTTTGCCTGATCCCCGGCCGCGGCTCCGGGCGCTCGAGGAGGAAAAGGAGCGCCTGGAGGCCATTCTTGCCCAGGCTTTGGCCTATGAACGCCACCGGGAGGCCGAGAGGCACCACCAGGAATACCTGCTCCTTAAAGCGGAGGCGGAGCGGGTGCGCCAAAGGCTTTCGGAGATCGCCCATAGCCTCGAGGCCCTTCGCCCGTTGGAGGAAGGGCTCAAGGAAAAGGAGAGGCGCCTCAGGGGCCTTGACGCACGGCTTAAGGAGATCTCCGAGGCCGAGACCACCCTTCTCCTCAGGCGGAACCAGCTGGCTTCGGAGCGGGAAAACTTGCGGGTGGCCCTGGCCCGGAAGGAGGCGGCTTTGGAGGGGGTCTTGGCCGAGCTCTCCCTTCTTCCCGAGGGGGAGGCTTTGGAGGGGACCTCCCGTCAGCTTGCCCAGGAGCTTGCCCGCCTGGAGGTCACCCTGGCCCAGATGGGGCCGGTCAACCCTCTGGCGGAGCGGGAGGAGGAGGAGCTGGCCCGGACCCTGGAGTCCGAGGAGATGGGGATCCAGGAGGTGCAGATCGCCGCCTCCCGCCTAAAGGAGGAGGCCAGAAGGACCCGCGAGGCCTACAATAAGGCCCTGGAGGAGGCCTTCTTGCGCTTCAAAGAGGCCTTTGCGCACTACGCTCAGGCCCTTCTAGGGGCGGAGGGGGTGGCGGAAAGGGGGCAGAGGGGCCTCGAGCTCCGCTTGAGACCGAGGGGAAAGCGCGTCCAGGACCTACGGCTTTTCTCCCTTGGGGAAAAGACGCTCGGGGCCTTGGCCTTTCTCTTTGCTTTGGGAGAAGTGCAGGGAGGACTTCCCATCGCCGTCTTAGACGAGGTGGACGCGGCTTTAGACGAGGCCAATCTCATCCGCTTCGCCTCCTTTTTAAAGGGGCGGCAGTTCATCCTGGTCACCCACCAGAAGCGCACGATGGAGGCCTGTCAGGCCCTTTATGGCGTGACCATGGAAAGCGGCGTTTCCCGCGTCTACGCGATCCGGAAGGAGGAGGTATGACTCTGGAGGAGTACCAAAAGGCAGCGGAAAAGACCGCCCTCTACCCCGAGGTTTACCGGGTTCTTTACCCTGCCTTAGGCCTGGTGGGCGAGGCGGGAGAGGTGGCCAACAAGGTGAAGAAGATCCTTCGCGACCATGAGGGAGCTCTTCCTCCTGACCTCAGGGAGGCCCTTTTGGATGAGCTCGGGGATGTGCTCTGGTACGTGGCCCTCCTGGCCCGGGATCTGGGGGCTTCCCTCGAGGCGGTGGCTGAGGGAAACCTGAGAAAGCTTGCCTCCCGTAAAGCCAGAGGAGCCTTGAAAGGCAGTGGGGATGACCGATAGCAATAATTTTGCAAGAACTCTATATCCCCGATAACTGGAATTAGGGGGGATTACAGCCCCCTCGTGCTCCCCTGGCTCTCTAAGCCAATCTCTAGAGCAGAGCAAAGACCCCGGATTCCCGGGGGCTTTGCTCTCGAGTGCCCTAATCGAAGATATCGAAAAGGTCGAAAAGTTTACGCTTCTTCGCGTAGGGCTTGTGCTCCTTTCGGTAGAACTCCTCCCTTTCCTTCTCGTAGACTTCTACTTCTTGGTGCACGGTTTTTAGGAGTTTTTCCAATTCCCCCCGGTCCAGCCAAACCCCGCCGCACCGGGGGCAGAGGTCTATCCCCACCCCTTGGCGCACCACCTCCCGCATGGGTTCTTGGCAGATGGGGCAGGTTAGAAGGGGCATCACTCCTCCCGGCGGCCAAAGCCTAGAAGGCTTGCGTAGTAGAGGATGGTGGCGAGGGTGCTGGCCAAGGCGGCCACGTAGGTGAGGGCAGCCACGGTCAGGACCTGGCGGGCGGCGGGCATCTCCTTGGGGTTGAGGAGGCTCATCCTCTGGAGGAAGCCCAAAGCCCTCCGGCTCGCGTCAAACTCCACGGGCAGGGTGATGAGCTGGAAGAGGGCCACCGCCAAGAAGAGGTAGAGCCCCAGCTGGGCCAGGCCCAAGGCTCCCATGGCCAGGCCAAGGAGGACCAGGATGGGCCCCAGGTTAGAGCCAATGTTGGCCGCGGGGAGGAGGCTATGGCGAACTCTCAGCCAGGTGTACCCCTGGGCATCCTGAACCGCATGCCCCACCTCGTGGGCGGCCACAGCCAAGGCGGCGAGGCTTGGGGAGTGGAAGTTGGGCTCGGAAAGCCGGACCGCCTTGGCCATGGGGTCGTAGTGGTCGGTAAGGGCCCCTGGGGTCATTTCCACCTGCACCCCGGTGAGGCCGTGGGCATCCAAGATGGCCCGGGCCACCTCCGCCCCCGTAAGCCCCCGGGTGTTCGCCACCTGGCTGAACCGGCCGTATGTGGACTGGAGCCACCACTGAATCGCTAGGCTTGCGAGGAAGACCAGCGCCATCAGAACCAAAGCCAACGTCGTCATCGTCCCTCCTTTCGGGGGTACAGCCAAAAGGCGAGACCGCCTGACCCGTATGGGGTCCTGCGGTCTCGCCAAAGCGCTTTTCGCGCTCCTGACCGACCGGGGCCCAAGGCCCGTCTTGACGATCGGCCAGCCCTTCCGGGTGGCTACTCCCCGTCTTCCTTTATAGCAGAAAAGGGGAAGCGGGGCAAGTGTGACCCAAATCCTGATATGAAAAGACTCAGGGGTATAATGCCTTTGGGAGGTGAAGGATGGGCTACGCACACCCTGAGGTATTGGTCAGCACAGACTGGGTGGCTGAGCACCTAAACGATCCAAAGGTGCGGGTCCTCGAGGTCGACGAAGACATCCTCCTTTACGATACCGGGCATATCCCCGGGGCGCTTAAGGTGGACTGGCAGAAGGACTTCTGGGACCCTGTGGTGCGGGACTTCATCGACGAGGAGGCCTTCGCCCGGCTGATGGAAAAGTGGGGCATCTCCAACGACACCACGGTGGTCCTCTACGGGGACAAGAACAACTGGTGGGCGGCCTACGCCTTCTGGTTTTTCAAGTACAACGGTCATCCGGATGTCCGCCTCATGAACGGTGGGCGGCAGAAGTGGGTGGAAGAGGGGCGTCCCCTGAGCACCGAGGTGCCCTCTTACCCTCCGGGCCAGTACGAGGTTCCTTACCGGGATGAGTCCATCCGAGCCTACCGGGATGAGGTCCTGCAACACATCCTCAAGGTCAAGGAGGGGAGGGGAGCCTTGGTGGACGTACGGAGCCCCGAGGAGTACCGGGGGGAGCTCACCCACATGCCCAACTACCCCCAGGAGGGGGCCTTGCGGGCGGGGCATATCCCAGGGGCGAAGAACATCCCTTGGGCCCGGGCGGTGAATCCAGACGGCACCTTCAAGACCGCGGAGGAGCTGAAGGCGCTGTACGAGCCTTTGGGGGTGAGCAAGGACAAGGAGGTGGTGGTCTACTGCCGCATCGCGGAACGGTCCAGCCACTCCTGGTTCGTCCTCAAATACCTCCTCGGCTACCCCAAGGTGAAGAACTACGATGGGTCCTGGACGGAGTGGGGGAATGCGGTCCGCCTCCCCATCGCTAAGGGGGAGGAGTGAGGGTGCGCACCTGGTTTTGAAGCCTCAGGAGGGCGGCCTCGAGGCCCCTAAGCCGTAAGGGCGTGAGGATGGCCTCGAGGCCGGCCCCGCGGTAAAACCCTGGGGGCACAGCAAGGATGGCCTCCGGGGTTTCCCCATCTAGCCCCTCAAACAGGAGCCCAGCAAAGGCCCGGACCGTGGGGGCCTCCTTAGGAACCTCAAAGTAGAGCCGGACCCGCCCCTCCTCCAGCTCCGCCCGGACGAAGAAGGGGGTCTGGCATTCGTGCACCTGTTCCAGCCTCCCCCGCTTCTCCTCGGGGACCGGAGGGAGACGGCGGGCGTACTCGAGGAGGGCCTCGGTCTTGAGGGGGACGGGCAGGGCGGCCAGGGTCTGAATGGCTTGTTCCAGGCGCTTGGGCAGCATAAGCTTAGCGTAGCCTTTTCACGCCCTCGGCATGCCTCCCTGGCTCACCGGGGCTGGGTGGGGCGGAGCTCGATTTCGCTGGGGATGATCCGGCTGGGAGTGGAGAGGACATAGAGCACCGCCTGGGCCACATCCTCGGGCTGGATCTTCCAGGCCTGGCCCGGGGTGTTCCCAGCGAAGCCTGTATCCACCGAGCCGGGAAGGATGGAGACCACCCGGATGCCCTTTTCCCTCAGATCCAGCATGGCCGCCTGGGACAGTCCTAGAAGGCCGAACTTGCTGGCGTTATACGCCGCCCCTTCCTTGAAGGCGTTTTTCCCGGCAAGGCTTCCGATGTTGATGATCACCCCTTGGCCCCGCCTAAGCAGGGCGGGCACGGCCGCTTTGATCCCGTAGAAGGCCCCGGTGAGGTTGGTTTCCAAAACCTCCCGCCACTCTACTGGGGAGAGCTCATGGACGGGGCGGAAGATCCCGATTCCGGCGTTGTTCACCAGGGCATCCAGGCCGTCGAAATGGGCTTCGACCTGGGCCACGGCCCTTTCCCAGTCCTCGAGGCGCCGCACGTCCCCAAGAAGGGGCAGGGCAAGGGAACCCAGCTCCTGGGCCACCTTATGGACTTCCTCGCTCCGGGCCAGAAGCCCCACCCGGTGCCCCTCTTTGACCAAAGCCTGGGCGATGGCGCGCCCGATGCCCCGGCTGGCTCCGCTGATCAGGACCACCATAGGCCTTCATTCTACACCGTCCGACATCCAAAGGGTTGCGTGGGCACGTAATATTAGGTAATATTAGATGGGAGGAAAACCATGTATAGGCGCCTCTGGGGTTTGGTGCTCGTCTTGGCCGGTATCGTGGGGTTGCTGGTCTGGGCCCACGGGAAAGGGGGTCCTGAGGTCCGGTACGCCGCCCTTTCGGGGCAAGGCCTTAAGGGTACGGCGGCGATCCTGGCCTGGCCCGGCCGGGGGATAGAGGTCTTTGTCTATCTGGAAGGCCTGAAGCCGGGCTCAGGGAGCTATGCCAACCACATTCACTACAACGAGGCCGGCAACGCCAACTGCAAGGCGCAAAACGGCGACAAACTCCTGGGGTTATCCCCTTTGGTCCCCGATGCCAATGGCCGGGCGGTGGCCTACACCCGTCTTTCGGTCAGCGTGGCCTACCCCAAGGGGAGCACCTATGTGAACGTTCATGCCAATGCCCCTACGCCGGTGGGGGGAAGCATCGCGTGTGGGGACGTAGAGGTGGTGGGGGAGTCCTACGGGGAGGCAACCTCTGAGCAAGGAGGGGTGGCGGCCTGCCCCGAGGTGATCGAGATCCGGGACTTTGCCTTCCATCCAAACCGCTGTTTTGTTAGGGCGGGCGGGCAGATCCGCTTTGTCAACCAGGATGCGGCGCCTCATACTGCAACCAGCCGGGATGCCCCAGCCCCCTTTGACACCGGGACCCTCAAGCAGGGCCAGACCTCTTCCCCCATCCTTCTGACCACAAAGGGCAGCTACACCTACTTCTGCCGCATCCATCCCTCGATGGAGGGCCGGATAGAGGTCCGTTAGGGCACGGGCCGGACCCAGGGTTCCAGGCGATTCAGGAGATCGCGGGCCAGTGGGATGCTCGGGGCAGGGTCGCGCCGGCCGGTTCCCCTAGGTCGGGGCGGTGGCCCGGCGTGATCGGCCCAAGGAACCGGGCCGCTTAGCCGATCCGTCCACCCCCTCTTAGTAGGGCAAGGGCCAGGTGCGGAAGTAGTCCCTCACCCGGCCCCAAAGCCCCACCAGGCCTCGGGGCTCGAGGATGAGGAAGAGGAGGATAAGCCCACCAAAAGCCACGTTTCGCCAGGCGGCGAGGCTCGCTGCGTACGCCGGCCCGAAGGCGCCCACTAGGGCGTTTAGAAGCTCGGGGACGAGGAGGATGGCGAGGGCCCCCAGCACCGACCCCAAGACGGTGCCTGCCCCTCCCACGATGACCATGGCCAGGTACTGGATGCTCACGGTGAGGGGGAAGTACTCCGGGGTTACCGCCCGGTAGAGCTGGGCCAAAAGCCCCCCGGCCACCCCTGCGTAAAAGGCGGAAAGCATAAAAGCGAAAAGCTTGGCCCTCACCAGGTCCACCCCGGCCACCTGGGCGGAAAGGTCGTTGTCCCGTACGGCGAACCACCCCCGCCCAGCCCGGGTGGAAAGGAGGCGTTTGCCGTAGAAGAAGAGGGGAAGGGCCAGGAGGAGAACAAGGTACCAGAGCTCCTCCGGACGGGCCAGCTTGATCCCGAGGATCTCGGGTGGGGGTAGGGTTCTTCCCCGGATCCCTCCGGTAAACCCCTCCCAGTTTTTAAAGACGTAATCCGCCAAGAACTGGAAGGCCAAGGTGGCGATGGCCAGGTAAACCCCCTTGATGCGCAAGGAGGGCAGGCCCAAAACGAGCCCCACGGCCCCCGCCACCGCTCCGCCGAGGAGGATGCCCAAGGGGGCCAGGGGTCCTGCCAGATGGCTTGCAGTGTAGGCCCCTAGGCCCAAGAAGGCGGCGTGGCCCAGGGAGATCAGCCCCGCTCCCCCTACCAAAAGGTGAAGGCCCAGCGCGGCCAGGGCCCCGATGCTCACCAGGAGGGTGACGTACATAAGGTAAGGGGAGAGAAAAGCGGGAAGAAGGAGGAGGAAGAGTAGAAACCCCCAGAGGGCAACCCGGCCCAAGGGGGTGTTGGCGTAGGCTTCGTCCTCGCGGTAGGTTTCCCGCACCGCCCGGGCGAAGCGACGGCTGAAGGCATCGGTCAGTGCTTTGGAGAGGGCGTACATTTAAACCTCCTGAACCTCTACCTCGGCCTCGAGGCGGCCCTCGCCCTCGAGGTAGCGGATGGGCAGGCTGAGGCCCACCCGTCCCCCCTGGCCGTAAAGGGCCTCGATCAGCGGGCGGTAACGGCTTTCCACCACCTGGCGGCGCACCTTGCGGGTGCGTGTGACCTCCTCGTCGTCGGGGTGGAGCTCCTTGGGCAGAACGGCGAAGCGTTGGATGCGAAGCCTTTCCGGCAAGGCCTGGTTGACCATGCGGATCTCCTCGGCGATGAGGGCCCGGACCTCGGGCTGCTCCGTGAGGCTTTGGTAGGTGGTGAAGGGGATGCCCCGCCTTCTGGCCCAGTTTTGGACGTTTTCCGGGTCTATCTCGATGAGCGCGGTGACGAAAGGGAGGCCGTGCCCCAGCACCACCGCTTCCCGGATATAGGGGGAGTACTTGAGCCGGTTTTCTAGGAACTGGGGGGCGAACCGGGTTCCGTCCACCAGAGCCCCCACCTCCTTGAGCCTTCCCAGGATGATGAGATGCCCCCGCTCATCCAACACACCCGCGTCTCCCGTCCGGAGCCAGCCGTCCTCCGTAAAGGCCTCCTGGGTGGCCTTTTCCGCTTTGAAATACCCCTGGAAGACCTGGGGCCCCCGGACCAGGACCTCCCCTTCTTCGCTGATCCGCACCTCTGTGCCCGGAAGGGGTGGGCCCACGGTCTCCGGGGGGGCTTCCTCGCGGTGGGCACAGGTGGCGGCGGCGGTTTCCGACTGGCCGTAGACTTGGCGGATATCCAACCCCAAGGCGCGAAAAAAGGTAAAGACCTCTGGGCCCAAGGGGGCCCCCCCCGTGACGGCGATCCGGCAGGCGGCCAGGCCCAGCCGGGCGCGGAGGGGCCGGGCCACCAGGGGGTAGAAGAGGGCCCGGGCCAGGTTGAGGAGGACCCCCACCCGTTCCTTGCGAAACTCCCGGCGGGCCCCCTCCAGGAGGACCCTCATCCCCGTGGTGTAGACGGACCGCTTTAGGGGGTCCGCGTCCTGCATCCGGCTTTGGATCCCGCTGGCCATCTCCTCCCAAAGCCGGGGGGGGGCAAGGAAGAACTCGGGCTGGACTTCCTTAAGATCCTCCCGTAGGGTAAGGGGTTCCTCAGGGAAGTGGACCACGCTTCTTTCCACCACCGTTTGGACCACGGTGAGCATCTGCTCCCCGATCCAGGCCATGGGGAGGTAGCTGAAGATCCAGGCTCCCTTTTGGAAGCCCAAGGCGTTCCCCAGGGCGAGGTGGCCCGCAATGAGCTGGCGGTGGGTGAGCATGGCCAGCTTGCTCCGGGCGGTGGTGCCCGAGGTGGGGGCCAGGAGAGCGACCTCGTCTGGGTGGCGGCGCTTCAGGTCTTCGGCCACCTCCTTGGCCTCGCCGAAGGCTTTGCTGAAGGGGCGGATCTTCCCCTCAAAGTGCCGGCTCATCCCCGCCTCCTCCCAGACCAGAACGAAGTCCACAAGGTGCAGGTGGGGCAGGACCTTATCCAGCTGTTCCTCGTCCGAGAGGACGATGCCCCGGGCGTTGGTGAACTCGAGGAAATACCCCACCTCCTCCGGCATGGCATCCGCGTAGATGCCCATGGGGTAGGCCCCAAGCGCCTGGGCGGCAAGCTCGCTCAGCACCCATTCGGGGGCGTTGTGGCCCAGAATGGCCAAAACCTCCCCTTCCTTAAGCCCCATGGCCTTAAACCCCGCCGCCAGGCGTTGGGTTTTTTCCCAAAGCTCCCGCCAGCCCGTCTTCTGCCAGATGCCGTGCCGTTTGACCCTTAAGGCGGGGGCTTCGGGGTGGGTCTGGGCGTGGGTCTGTAGGTATTCCAAAAGCGTTCCCTTCACACCGCACCTCCCAGGTACGCCTCCGCCACCTTGGCGCTTTTCTTGACACCCTCGGGCCCTCCGAGATAGAGGACCTCCCCGTAGGAGAGGACCAAGACCTGGTCGGAAAGCTCCAAGACCGCTCTTAGGTCATGCTCCACCCAGAGAAGGGTGATTCCCCACTCCTCCCGAGCATCCAGCAAGAACCGTGCCAGGTCCTGCTTCTCCTCCAGGGAGAGGCCGGCCATGGGCTCGTCCAAAAGGAGAAGCCTGGGCCGCCCCGCCAAGGCCCGGGCGATCTCGACCCGCTTTTGCAGGCCGTAGGGCAGCATTCCCGCAGGGGTGTGGCGGTAGGGTGAAAGATGGAGGTAATCCAAAACCTCCTCCGCCCAGGCCCTGAGCCGCCATTCCACCTGGGCCCTGGGAAAAAGCGGAGGGTAAGGGGGCAGGGCGAGCTCCGCCCCCAGCTTGACGTTGTCCAAAACGCTCATCCCCCGGAAGAGCTCAAGGCCCTGGAACGTCCGTCCCAGCCCCAGCCGGGCCCGGGCCTGGGGGGAAAGGCCCCTAAGGGGTCTGCCTTGGAAAAGGACCTCCCCCCGGCTTGGGGAATAGACCCCAGAGAGGATGTTCAAAAGGCTCGTCTTGCCCGCCCCATTGGGCCCGATCACCGCGAAAAACGCCCCTTCCTCCACGGAGAAGCTCACCCCCGAGAGGGCCTTGACCCCCTTGAAGGAGAGGTGGAGATCCTTGACCTCGAGAATCGTACCCATCCTCACACCCAGCGTTTGCGCCTGCGGTAGCGTTTGGCCTGGCGGAACCCTACCACTTCCTTGCCCAGGTAGAACTCCATCACATCCTGGTCCTTTTGCGCCTCTTCCCGGCTTCCCTCAAAGACCACCCGGCCTTGCTCCAGGACATAGACCCGTTCCACCAGGCCCAAAGCCGCCCGGGCGTTTTGTTCCACCAGCAAGAGGCTTAGGCCCTTTTCCCTCCTTAACTCGTCCAGCGTGCGCATCACTTCCTCCACCAACTTGGGGGCGAGGCCCAAGGAGGGCTCGTCCACCACCAGAAGCCTGGGACGGGTGAGAAGGGCCATGGCCAGAAGGAGCATCTGCTGCTCCCCACCGGAAAGGTAGCCGGACTGCTCCTTGCGCCGTTCATAAAGCCTGGGAAACCGGGTGAAGACCTCCTCGATCCCCTCCTTGAGCTCGCGGGCCGGGAGCCTGTGGCCGGCCGCCATGAGGTTTTCCACCGGGGTGAGGTGGCGGAAGAGGGGCCGGCCCTCCAAGACCGTGGTGAGCCCCAAGGCCGAGACCCGTTCCGCCGGGGCGTGGGTGGTGTCCTGGTTGGAAAACCGGATATGCCCGTCCAGGACCCTTCCCTCAAACTTGGGCAGAAGCCCGGCCACCGCCCGCACCAGGGAGCTTTTCCCCGCCCCGTTCGGCCCCAGAAGGGCCACCGCCTCCTTTTCCCCCACCCGAAGCGAGACCCCCTGGAGGGCCAGGATCACCCCCTGGTAGACTATTTTCAGATTTTCTACAAAAAGCATCCCGCCCCCCTTTAGACCCGTTCGATCTCCCGTTGGCCGAAAAGGCCGTAGGGCCTCACGAGGAGGACCAGGAAAACCAGGAGGAAGGGGACGGCCTCGGTAAAGCCGGGAAGGAGGGGCTCGAGGAACCGCTGGGAGAGGGCTTCGATCACCCCCAGGAAGAGCCCGGCCACCACCGCACCCCCCACGGAGTCCAGCCCGCCCAAGATGGCCACCGGAAAAACCTTAAGGCCCATCAGGACCAGGTTGGGCCCAAGCCCTCCCGCCACGGCCACCATCGCCCCGGCCAAGGTGGCCAGAGCGCCGGAGAGCCCCCAGACCAGGGCGAGGAGCCGTCGGGTGGGGATGCCCAAGGCCAGGGCCGCCACCTCGCTTTCCGAGATGGCCCGGACCAGGACCCCGTACCGGCTTTTCTGGAGGAGCCAAAGGAGAAAAAGGGCGGTGGGGGCGCCTAAAAGAAAGCTCCAAACCGCCCGGGAGGAGAGGTAGAGGCCTCCAAGCCCGAACCCCAGCTCGGGCAGGCCGGTGGGGAAGTACTTGAGGTCCGCCCCCCAGACGAGGAGGACCCCTCCGTCCAGCGCCGCGGCCAGGCCGATGGTGGCCATGATCACCGCCACCACGTTCCTACCCAGGAGGGGCCGGACAAACCCCCGCTCGACCAGAAGGCCGAAGAGGAAGGCCAAGGGCAGGGCGAGGAGGAGGGCCAGAGAAAGGGGCAGGCGGAGGGAGAGGGTGTAGGTCAGGTAGGCCCCCACCAACAAAAACTCCCCGATGGCGAAGTTCACCACGCTGGTGGCCCGGTAGACCAGGACAAACCCCAGGGCCAAGAGGCTGTATAAAGCCCCGTTGCCTAGGCCGCCAAGGAGGTAGGGCAGGATGTCCATTAGCCCAGGGTGATCCAGTCGGTGATGGCGTCAAACCGCCCGTCTTTGACGTTGGCCCGGTAGAGCTTGGTGTAGGGAAGACGGTGGTTGACGAACCTGTACCCTTGGGAAAGGCCAAAAGCCGTATAGTCGGAGATCTTCTCCAGATACTCCGCCAACCCGGCCCGGTTCAGCTTCCCCGCCTGGGCCGCCCGGCGCATGGCCTCCGCGATGGTGAAGATGGCGGCCGCGCCGCCCATGTAGTAGGTGGTCCGGTAGGAGACATCCCGCCCCTTGCTCTGACGGAACCGCCTCAGCTCCTGGACACCCTGGTTCAGGCTGTCGTACCAGTACGGGTTGTGGTAGGTGACGATAAAACCCTCCGCCGCAGGCCCCGCCCTTTGGATGAGGGCGAGCTCCGCGGAGTAGTAGGTGCCCATGAAGCTGGCCTTTAGGCCTTGTTCCCTCGCCGTGCGCAGGATGAGGGGTTCGGCGGAAAGGGCGTACCCCTGGAGGAGGACAAAGTCGGGATTGGCCCGGCGCAGGTTCAAGACGATGGGGGTGGCGTCGGTGAGGCTCGGAGGCGTGACCTCCTCGTGGACGATCTCCATCTTGAGCTCCGGGGCCCGTTTTTTGGCGTAGGGGATGGGGTCGCGGCCGAACTCGGTGTTGGAGTAGACC
This sequence comes from Thermus sp., assembly GCF_040290245.1. GTDB lineage: Bacteria > Deinococcota > Deinococci > Deinococcales > Thermaceae > Thermus_A. The sequence continues at coordinate 4,221 of NZ_PSMQ01000018.1, read as the reverse complement.
AGGGCCACCCGGGCCCGGCCCTTGGTGCGCCGGATCTGGCGGAGGAGGGCCTCAAACATGTCGTTGTAGGTGGGACCGAAGACGTAGATGGTGGGGTATTTCTCCGGGTCGGCCAGCTCGCTGGAAAAGCTGGTAGCGGAAAAGGGAAGGCCCAGCCGGGTCACCTCAGGGGCCAGGGCCTTGGCCGTGCCCGTGGAGTCTCCGTAGACGAAGAGGAGTTCCTCGGGGCGTTCCCGGGAGACGATCCGGTTAAAGGCGGCGGTGGCCTTGGCCACGTCATAGCCCGTGTCCTCCACCACGAGCTCGAACCGCCTACCCCCGATGCCCCCAAGGACCTCGTTCACGTACTCCGCCGCATCCCGAAACCCCTCGAGGCCCGCCTGGCCTGCAAAGGCAAAGGGGCCGGTAAGGGGCAGAAGCAGACCCACCTTGACCGGCCTGGCCTGGGAAAAGGCGATGTGCGGAATACCCAAGGCCGCTGCGACACCGATACCCGTCTTCAAGACCTCCCTGCGTTTCATGCCACACCTCCTCTGATTTGCACCCAGTATAACACGGCTCCACCGTCTGGCAAGCCCCCAGAGGACGCGAGGGCATATTACCGACCGGTTGGTAAGCTTACCGTATCCGAGGGCCCCGACCTTTGTCAAGTACCATGGGGGCATGCCCCGCTGGCACGCGACGTACCGCCGCTGGGTCCTTGCCCGCCAGTACCGGTTGGCCAGGGAGAAGCTCGCCCCCTATTTCTTTGATGCCCTCACCGCCTACGCCCTGGGTCTGGCCAGGCTGGGCGTGGAAAAAGCGAACGAGGCGGCAGAGGCCTTGAGGGAGCTTCGCACCCTGCCCCTTCCCAGTTTCACCGGCGAGGTGGAGGACGTCTTCTTCTCCATCTATGTCCAGCTCGAGGAACACTGGGGAAAGGAGGTGGCGGGAGCGGTCCGTCGGGGGCTTTCCCGGAACGACCTGGACATGACCGTCTTCCGGAGCTACCTCCGGGACCGACTCCTTGCCCTTTTAGGGGACCTCCTCCGGCTCAGGCGGCAGCTCCTTCGCCTCTCGGGGGAGCACCTGGGGACCCCCATTGTGGTCTACACCCACCACCGGCCGGCCCAGCCCACCGCTTTGGGCCACTACCTCCTAGGGGTAGAAGGCCTCCTTGCCCGGGACTTTCACCGGCTTCTCTCCGCCCTTTCCACCCTCAACCGATCCCCTTTGGGGGCGAGTGCGCTGGCGGGGAACCCTTATGGGGTGGACCGGGTTTACCTGGCCCAGCTTCTGGGGTTTGAGGGCCCCGTGGAGAACACCCTGGACGCGGTGGCCGCGGGGGATTACGCCGCAGAGCTCGCCGCCGCCCTCTCGATTCTGGGCTCCAGCCTTTCCCGCCTTATCCACGACCTCCTGTTCTGGGCCGAACGGGGAGGGTTTCTGGTGGGGGAGCAGGTGGCCCAGGGCTCGAGCCTCATGCCCCAGAAGCACAACCCGGTGGTTCTGGAGCACGCCCGCATCTATGCCGGAAGGCTCCTGGGGGGGGTTCAGACCCTTCTGGCCCTCGTCCACAACACCCCCTTTACCGATTTAAACGACCACAGCACCGGGGTGTTGGAGCCCCTGGATGAGGTTTTGGAGGTGGGGGAAGGGGCGCTGGAGCTCCTTAGGGTGGCCTTGGAGGAGAGCGCCTTTGTGCCGGAGAACCTGGTCTTGGGCCTCGAGCCTGCGCTTTTTGCTTCCGAGGCGGTGGACCTCCTGGTGCGGAAGGGCCTTCCTCTGGACGAGGCCTACGCCCGGGTGCGCCGGGCCCTTCCCGATCTTCGCCCCGAGGCCTTGGGGGTTTCGGAGGGGGAATGGAAGGAGATGCTCTCCTTAGAGGCCTTCCTCGAGCGGAGGAGGGTCTTAGGAGGGGCCTCCAGGCCGGCCCAACAAGCGAGCCTCCAGCGGGCGAGAAAGCGCCTCAAGGAGGACTTGAAGGCGGTTTCCGCTTACAGGGCCCGCATCAAAAGGGCGCGGGGCTTTCTCCTTACCCTGGGGAAGGGGCCGAGCGCCCTTTAAACCAGGCGGCGGTCCGGGCCACCCCTTCTTCGAAGGCCACCTGGGGCCGCCAGCCCTTTTCCATAAGGCGGGCGGGGGAGAGCACGCTTCGTTCCAGGTCGCCGCTCCGGGGTGGGGCGGGATGGACCTCTATCCCTTTTTGATCCTTGCCCAAGGCCTTGGCCACGGCCCGGAGGACCTCCTGGGTGGTACGGCCCTCCCCCGTGCCCACGTTGTAGACCCCCTCGAGCTCAAAAAGGGCCAAAGCGTGGGCCTCCACCACGTCCTGCACGTAGATGTAGTCCCGCACGCACCCCTCGTCCCCCTGGGTTTTGCGGGCGTAAAGGGTGACGGGCTTCCCCTCGAGAAGCCTCCCGATGAAGATGGCCACCACCCCCGCCTCCCCATGGGGGTCCTGCCTGGGCCCGTAGACGTTCCCATAGCGGAGGGAGACCCATTTTAGACCGTAGTTCTGTCCGTACACCGAGAGGTAATGTTCAAAGGAGGCCTTGCTGGCCGCGTAAGGGCTTTTGGGTTTCGGGGGCCAGTCCTCCGAGGCCCTTTCCCCTTCCGGAACCTCCCCGTAAAGCGCCCCCCCGGTGGAGGCGAAGAGCACTTTCTCCACGCCAAAGGACCGTGCCGCCTCCAGAAGGTGAAGCCCGCCCAGGAGGTTGATGGAAAAGTCCAGGTAGGGGTCCTCCACGCTGACCTTGACCGAGGCCTGGGCCGCCTGGTGGGAGAGGTGGGTGGGCCGGAAGTCCTTAAAGGCCCTGTGGACCCCCTCCTTGTCCCTTAGGTCCACCTCGTAGAGGCGCACGCCCTGGGGGAGGTTTTCCCTTTTGCCTGTAGCGAAGTTGTCTAATACCGCCACCTCGAGGCCCCTTCTCAACAGGTCCTCCGCGATGTGGCTCCCGATAAACCCAGCTCCACCGGTGACAAGAACGCGCATACGCTCCTTTCCTTCGGGGCTTCCTCCCCGAGAGACCTGGGCCATTCTACCGCCAGGGATGCCCATGCCAAGCCACCCTTAGGCCCTGGCTTTAGACCGAGCCAAGGGCCAGGCCTCTCAACCTCCTTCACGCCTTTCGCGGCCGCACCGGGCCACCGCTAGGATTTTTGAATCGCCACCTCGGGTTCGTTGCCCGGCCGCCACTTGATGGTGCACCCGATGGCCTGGGCCACAGGGGAGGGGGGCTCCTTCCCGGCCAGGAGGGCCTCAATCGCCTCCTTCAAGGTGTGTTCCCTTACCTCAGCGGGGAACTTGGGGTTGTCGTTCACCCGGCCGTGGTAGCGCAGGAGGCGCTTCTCGTCAAAGAGGAAGACCTCTGGGGTGCGCAGGGCCTTATAGGCCTTGGCCACCTCCTGGGTTTCGTCCACCAGGTAGGGGAAGAAGAGGCCGTTCTCCTCGGCAAACCGGGCCATCCCTTCGGGGCTGTCCTCGGGGTATCTTTCCCAGTCGTTGGGGTTGATGCCCACGAAGGCCACCCGGCCTCGGTAGGTCTTGGCCAGCTCCACCAGCTCCTGGATGGACCCCTTGACGTAGGGGCAGTGGTTGCACATGAAGACCACGGCCAAAAGGGGCTCCTGAAAGGCCGAAAGCCGGTGGGGCCTCCCGGTGTAGTCGGGAAGCTCCGCGTCAATCAGGGGGCTACCCAGGGGAAGTTCAGGATAGACCAGCATGGTTTTAGTATAAAAGGTGTACCTGAAGATCGCGGAGGAGATCAGAAGGCTTCTCCTTATGGGTCTCGAGCCTCCAAAGCGGACCGTTCTCCCCATTCCCGGGGGCAGTTTCCTCACCATGCCCGCGGCGGATGACCGGTTTGCCCTGTGCAAGCTGGTCACGGTGGAGCCGGAAAGGACGCCCTCCGTCTTTGCCGAGCTTTGGGTGAAGGATCTGAGGACGGGAAGGGTGCACCACCTCGAGGCCGAGGAACTCACCCAGAAAAGGACCGCCGCCCTCTCCCTCCTGGCCGCCTTGACCTTGGCCCCGGAAAGGGAGGGGGCGCTCCTTCTGGTGGGGGCGGGTCGGCAGGCGGAGGCTCATCTGGAGGCCTTTTGCGAGGGCCTGACCATACGCCGGGTCTATGTGCGGGGAAGGGGCCTAGAAAGGGCGCGTCGCCTTTTGGAAAAGGCCCGGGGCATGGGGCTTGCGGCGGAGCTCTGGGAGGGGGAGGCGGTGCCAGGAGAGGTCCGGTT
>NZ_PSMQ01000017.1:0-33421 GCF_040290245.1 Thermus sp. | reverse complement strand
GGGGGTGGTGGCGGGGACCAAGTACCGGGGGGAGTTTGAGGAGCGGCTGCGCCAGATTATCGAGGAGCTCAAAAACGCCAAGGTCATCGCCTTCATCGACGAGCTTCACACCCTGATTGGGGCCGGGGGGGCTGAGGGGACGCTGGACGCCGCCAACATCATGAAGCCCGCTCTGGCCCGGGGCGAGATCCAGGTCATCGGGGCCACGACCACCGGGGAGTACCACCGCTACATCGAAAAAGACGCGGCTTTGGAGCGCCGCTTCCAGCCGGTCATCGTCTTGGAGCCCTCCCCGGAGGAGACGCTGGAGATCCTGAAGGGCCTCCGTCCCCGCTACGAAGCCCACCACGGGGTGGTCATCCCGGACGAGGTTTTGGAGCTGGCGGTCCGGATCGGCATCCGGTCGCTTCCCGGCCGGAACTTCCCGGACAAGGCCATCGACCTCATCGACGAAGCGGCAAGCCGGGTCCGCCTCAACGCCTCCTTGGGCCTGGTCGTGGCCGAAGAGGAGGACGGGACCCCCATCGTCACCCGGGAGGATGTGGAGGCGGTGGTGGATTCCTGGGGCGGGGTCTACGCGGACGACAAGGACGACGAGCGGCTCATGCACCTCGAGGAAGAGCTCGGCAAGCGGGTGGTGGGACAGGAGGAGGCAGTAAAGGCGCTGGCGAGCGCCCTCCGCCGGGCCCGGGTGGGTCTTGGAGGCCGGACCCGGGTGGCGGCGAGCTTTCTTTTCGTGGGGCCTTCGGGCGTGGGGAAGACCCAGCTGGCCAAGGCCTTGGCTGAGGTTCTCTTTGGCTCGGAAAGGGCCCTCATCCGCTTTGACATGTCCGAGTTCCAGGAACCCCACTCCGTCTCCAAGCTCATCGGGGCTCCGCCAGGCTACGTGGGGTACGAGCAGGGGGGGCGGCTCACAGAGGCGGTGCGGCGGCAGCCCTTTAGCGTCGTCCTCCTGGACGAGATCGAGAAGGCCCACCCCGATGTCTACAACACCTTCCTCCAGGTCCTGGACGAAGGCCGGCTCACCGACGGCCTGGGCCGCACCGTGGACTTCCGGCGGGTCATCCTCATCATGACCTCCAACACGGGCTTCAACGTGGGCCCCGCCATTGGCTTCACCGGCAAGGAGGTGGACACCGAGTCCCCCTTGAAGGCCCTCTTCACGCCGGAGTTTCTGGATCGGCTGGACGAGGTCATCCGGTTCCGGCCCCTTACCGAGGAGGAGTTGGTCCAGGTGGCGGGGATGATGCTGGAGGAAATCCAGAAGGAACTCCGGACCCGGGAGGTGGAGGTGGACTTTACCCCAGAGGTGGCGGGTTGGGTGGTCCAGCAGGCCCCCAAGACCGGCTCGGCCCGCGCCTTGCGCAGCGTGATCCGTGACCGGATAGAAGACCCCCTTTCCATGGCCCTCCTCAAGAAGCCCAGGGGCCGGCTCCGGGTGGGGGTGAGGGACGGGGCGCTCTCCTTTGAGGAGCTCGAAGAAGTCAGCCTGGTCTAATGGCCAAAGCCCAGTACCGGTGCGTGGAGTGCGGCTACCGTACCCCAAAGCCCCTGGGGCGGTGCCCGGGGTGTAGATCTTGGAATTCTTTTAAAGAAGAGGCTCCCTCTCCCCCGCCCTTCCCCCATTCCCATCCCCAGCCCCTGGTCCGGCTGAGCGAGGTGGAAGAGGGGGGGGAGGCCCGGTTCAGTTCGGGCTTCAAGGAGATGGACCGCGTCCTGGGCGGGGGATTCGTGGCCGGGGAGGTGGTCCTTCTGGGTGGGGAGCCGGGGGTGGGCAAAAGCACCCTCCTCTTGCAGGTGGCGGACCGGCTGGGCAAAAAAAGCGTATACGTGGCCGGGGAGGAGTCGCCGGGCCAGATCCGGCTCCGGGCGAACCGGCTGGGGGTGAAGGACCTCCTCCTGGCCCGGGAGACCCGCCTCGAGGCCCTTTTACACCTCCTCCAGGCGGAGCGGCCCGAGGTCGTTTTCGTGGACTCCATCCAAACCATCGAGGCAGGGGGAAGCCCAGGAAGTCTGGTGAGCGTCCGGGAAGCCACGATGGCCTTGGTCCAGCTCGCCAAGGCCCAGAAGATGACCGCGATCCTAGTGGGGCACGTGACCAAGGAGGGGGTGGTGGCGGGCCCTAAGGCCATCGAACACGCGGTGGACGCCACCTTGTTCCTAGAAAGCGCAGGGGGGTTCCGGCTTTTAAGGAGCGCCAAGAACCGGTTCGGCCCCGTGGGGGAGCTCGGGGTCTTCCGGATGGGGGAAAAGGGGCTTCTGGAGGTGGAAAACCCCTCAGAGGCCTTCTTGATGGAACGACCCTTGGGGGTGCCGGGAAGCGTGGTGGCCCTGGGGCTTTCGGGGGAAAGGGCCCTGGCTTTGGAAGTCCAGGCCCTGGCCGCCAAAACCCCCTTCCCCGCCCCAAGGCGGGTGGCCCAAGGGCTGGACGGAAGACGGGTAGACGTGGTGCTGGCGGTCTTGGAACGGCGGCTCGGGCTTAGCCTGATCCACCTAGACCTTTACCTGAACCTGGCGGGGGGTCTTAGGCTTTCCGACCCGGGGCTGGACCTGGCGGTGGCCCTGGCGGTGTATTCTGCGGTGGTGGGGCGTCCGCTTCCCCCAGAGCTCGCTGTGGTGGGAGAAGTGGGGCTTGCCGGAGAGGTCCGGAGCGTGGAGGGGCTTTCCCGGAGGCTTAAAGAGGGGGAACGGGCGGGGTTTTCCCACTTTCTCCACCCTGGGAACACCAGAAGCCTCCTGGAGGCGGTGGAGCGTCTGGGATGAGGCTCTTTTTTTACCTGGTCTTCGCCCTCCTGGGGTACTGGCTGGCCCTGAGTCTAGAAAAAGCGGGCTGGCTTCCCCCGCAAAGCGCCCCTCTGAACCGGATCTATCTGGCCCTGGCGGGGCTTCTTTCTGGGTTCCTCCTCCTGCCCCGCCTCGAGGCCCGCCTCCTGCCGAGGCTGGACGCCCTCCGGCGCCTCCCCCCCGAGATCCCCTTCGCCCTCACCCTGGGCACCACGGTGGGGCTTCTTTTGGCGGTCCTTCTCAACAGCCTCCTGGCGCAGGTTCCGGGCTTCCGACCAGAGCACTCCCTCCTCCTCGCCTTTTTGCTCGTCCTCCTCTTTTCCTATCTGGCCCTGCTTTACCGGGATGCCTTCCGCCAAAGCTTCCCTCGGAGCAGGCCCCAGGGCGGAAAGATCCTGGACACCAGCGTCCTCATCGACGGCCGGGTGGCCGAGGTGGCGGGGATGGGTTTTCTAGAAGGCCCCCTCTATGTGCCCCACTTGGTCCTCAAGGAGCTCCAGCACTTCGCGGACAGCCCAGACCCCCTAAACCGGGCCAAGGGCCGGCGGGGCCTGGAAACCCTGGAGCGGCTTAAGGGGGAGGCGGGCCTCGAGGTCTTGGAGGAAACCCCCGCAGGGGAGAGCGTGGACGAAAAGCTGATCTTCCTGGCCAAGGCCCGAGGGGCGGCTTTGGTGACGAACGACCTGGCCCTTTCGCAGATGGCCCGCATTTATGGGCTTAAGACCCTCTCCATCCAGGCCCTGGCCCAGGCCCTGAGGCCCCAGATCCAGGTGGGAGAGGTCATCCGCCTCACCATTCTGAAGGAGGGCCGGGAGCCCCACCAGGGGGTGGGGTATCTGGAGGACGGGAGCATGGTGGTGGTGGACGAGGGAATCCGGTATAAGGGACAGGAGATCCAGGTGGTCATCACCCAGGCCATCCAGACCCAGGTGGGCCGGCTCTTTTTCGGCCGGCCCGCGGGCGCATAGCGGTATAATGCCCCGGGGGCAACCCCGAGGAGGTGGGCGTTGAACCTACACGAGTATCAAGCCAAGGAGATCCTGGCGCGCTACGGGGTCCCCGTGCCCAAGGGTCAGGTGGCCTACACGCCGGACGAGGCCAAACGCATCGCCGAGGAGTTCGGGAGGCGGGTGGTCATCAAGGCCCAGGTGCACGTGGGCGGGAGAGGCAAGGCCGGGGGGGTGAAGCTGGCGGACACCCCTCAGGAGGCTTATGAAAAGGCCCAGGCCATCCTGGGGATGAACATCAAGGGCCTCACCGTCCGGAAGGTCCTGGTGGCCGAGGCGGTGGAGATCGCCCGGGAGTACTATGCAGGGCTGATCCTGGATCGCTCGAGCCAGCGGGTGGTCCTGATGGTCTCTAGGGAGGGTGGGGTGGACATCGAGGAGGTGGCGGCCAGGAACCCCCAGGCCATCCTCAAGTACCCCGTGGACCCCTTCAAGGGCCTGAGGTCCTTTGAGGCCAGGGAGATCGTGAAAAAGGCGGGCCTGGAGGGCAACCTGAACCGGCTGGCCCAGGTTTTGGTCCAGCTCTACCGGGCCTATGAGGGCATCGATGCCTCCATCGCCGAGATCAACCCCTTGGTCGTGACCCCGGACGGGCAGATCGTAGCCGCGGACGCCAAAATCGTCCTGGACGACAACGCCCTCTTCCGCCACCCGGACCTGGCGGAGCTGCGCGAGATCGAGGCCGAGCATCCCCTGGAGGTGGAGGCCGGCAACTACGGCTTCGCCTACGTCAAGCTTTCGGGCAACATCGGCATCATTGGAAACGGGGCTGGGCTTGTGATGTACACCCTGGACCTGGTCAACCGGGTTGGGGGAAGGCCCGCCAACTTCCTGGACATCGGGGGTGGAGCCAAGGCGGACGTCGTCTACAACGCGCTGAAAGTGGTCCTCAAAGACCCCGATGTGAAGGGCGTCTTCATCAACATCTTCGGGGGCATCACCCGGGCGGATGAGGTGGCCAAGGGGGTTATCCGGGCGCTGGAGGAGGGGCTTCTCACCAAGCCCGTGGTGATGCGGGTGGCGGGCACCGCCGAGGAGGAGGCCAAGAGGCTTCTGGAGGGCAAGCCCATCTACATGTACCCCACTTCGTTGGAAGCGGCCAAGGCCATCGTGGCCATGGTGGGAGGTGTGGCGTGATCCTTATCCACCGAAACACCACCGTCCTCGTCCAGGGCATTACCGGCCGGGAAGGGCAGTTCCACACCAAGCAGATGCTGGACTACGGGACCAAGGTGGTGGCTGGCGTCACCCCCGGCAAAGGCGGGTCGGAGGTCCTGGGCCTCCCCGTCTACGACACGGTGAGGGAGGCGGTGCAGAACCACAAAATAGATGCCTCCATCATCTTCGTCCCCGCGCCGGCCGCGGCGGATGCGGCCCTCGAGGCCGCCCACGCGGGCATTCCCCTGATCGTCCTCATCACCGAGGGCATCCCCACCTTGGAGATGGTGCGGGCTGTGGCGGAGATCAAGGCCATGGGCCGCTCCCGCCTCATCGGAGGGAACTGCCCCGGCCTCATCAGCGCGGAGGAGAGCAAGATCGGCATCATGCCGGGCCACGTCTTCAAGCGGGGAAGGGTGGGGCTGATCAGCCGTTCCGGCACCCTCACCTACGAGGCGGCCGCGGCTCTTTCCGCTGCAGGCCTCGGCACCACGACCACGGTGGGCATCGGGGGTGACCCCATCATCGGAACCACCTTCAAAGACCTCCTTCCCCTTTTCAACGAGGACCCCGAGACGGAGGCTGTGGTCCTGATCGGCGAGATCGGGGGCTCGGACGAGGAGGAGGCGGCGGCCTGGGTGAAGGAACACATGAAGAAGCCCGTGGTCGGCTTTATCGGCGGCCGGAGCGCCCCTAAGGGGAAACGGATGGGCCACGCGGGGGCCATCATCATGGGGAATGTGGGAACCCCTGAGTCCAAGCTCAAGGCCTTCCAGGCGGCGGGCATCCCCGTGGCCGATACCATCGACGAGATTGTGGAGCTGGTGAGAAAAGCCCTGTAAACGAAAGCCACCCCAGGCTGCCTGGGGTGGCTTCCCCTTTGGGCAGGGACCACTCAGACGTTGAAGCCAAACATCCTTAGCATCTTCTTCCCCTCCTCCGTCATCCGGGCCGGGGTCCAGGGCGGTGTCCAGACAAACTCCACGTTCACCCCAGTGACCCCGGGGAGGCGCATCACCGCCATCTCCGCATCCGCTTTGACCAGGTCCTGGGCGGGGCAGCCGATGGCGGTCAGGGTCATGGTCACATCCACCACACCGTTTTCATGGACTTCGACCTCATAGACGAGGCCTAGGTCGACCACGTTCACCGGAATCTCCGGGTCCTTGACGACCTTCAACGCCTCGAGGACCTGCTCCTTGGTGGGAAGGCCTTCCGCACTCATCCCTTCAGTATACCCGCCCGGGGGTAGAATGGGTTCATGCTGGACTACATGGCGGTCTCCGAGCTCTTTACCCCGGAAGAAAGGGAAGTGCAAAAGGCGGCGCGGCGGTTTTTAGAGGCAGAGGCTCTGCCCTTTATCCGGGACTGGTGGGAGCGGGGGGAGTTTCCCGTCCACCTCATCCGAAGGTTCGGAGAAATGGGCTTTCTGGGCCCCACCTTGCCCCCTGAGTACGGGGGCGCGGGGGTGAGCAGCGCCGCCTATGGCCTTATCGCGTATGAGCTCGAGCGGATCGACTCGGGCCTGAGAAGCTTCGCCAGCGTTCAGAGCTCCTTGGTCATCTACCCGATCTACACCTATGGCAGCGAGGAGCAGAAACGAACCTTTCTTCCCAAGCTGACGAGCGGAGAGATGGTGGGCTGCTTTGGCCTGACCGAGCCCGACGGGGGGAGCGACCCGGACGGAAACATGAAGACGAGGGCCCGCCGGGAAGGGGACACCTGGGTCCTGAACGGGACCAAGATGTGGATCACCAACGGCAACCTGGCCCATCTGGCCGTCATCTGGGCCAAGGACGAGGAGGGGGTGGTCCGGGGCTTCCTCGTCCCCACCGAGACCCCGGGCTTCCGGGCCCACGAGATCAAGCACAAGATGAGCCTCCGGGCCAGCGTCACCAGCGAGCTCGTTTTGGAAGAGGTGCGGGTTCCCGAAGCGCTCCGCCTTCCCCGGGCAGAAGGGCTCAAAGCCCCTCTCTCCTGCCTCACGCAAGCCCGCTTCGGCATCGCCTGGGGGGCCTTGGGAGCCCTCGAGGCGGTGTACACCGAGGCCTTGGCCTTCGCCCAAAGCCGCACCACCTTCGGCAAGCCCATCGCCAATAGGCAGCTCGTTCAAGAAAAGCTCGTCCGGATGCTCTCCGACCACACCAAGGGGCTGCTCCTCGCCTGGCGGCTGGCCCGGCTTAAGGACGAGGGGAAGCTGCGGCACGCCCAGGTCTCTTTGGCCAAGCGGGAGAACGTGGCCGCAGCCCTGAACGCCGCCCGCATGGCCCGGGACATCCTGGGCGGGAACGGCATCACTTTGGAGTACCACGCCATCCGGCACATGCTCAACCTGGAAACCGTCTATACGTATGAGGGAACGCACGACATCCACACCCTCATCCTGGGCCGGGAGATCACGGGCCTGAACGCCTTGGAATGATCAAGGTCTTTACCGGAGACCCTTTCCTCGCCCGGGAGGCGCTTTTAAGGGAGGCCCGGCTCCAGGGCCTTAAGGGCTTCACTCCGCCCCAGCCCGAGGCTTTGGCCCAGGCCCTCCAGGGTGGGCTCTTCGGCAGGGGTGGGGCGGCGCTGGAACTTTCCGAGGTAAGCGAGGCCAGCTGGAAAGCCCTCAAGCCCATCCTGGAAAAACTCCCCCCGGAGGTTCCCCTCCTCATCCTCGACCCTAGGCCAAGCGTGGCCCGCTCGGCCTTTTACCGCGCCCACGAACGGCAGGACTTCCCCACCCCCAAGGGAAAGGAGCTCCTCCGGTACCTAGAAAACCGGGCCCGCGCCTTAGGGCTTAAGCTTCCAGCCGGAGTGGTTCACTTCCTCGCTGGCCTGGTTTCGGAAGACCCCGACCTTCTGGCTCTGGAACAGGAACTCCAGAAGCTCCGCCTCCTCACCCCCCCTCTCACCCTGGAAAAGGTGGAGAAACTGGTGGCCATCCGCCCCCCTATCAGCGGATTTGAAGTGGTCCGCCTGGTCTTAGAGGGCAAGGCGGAAAAGGCCCTCAGCAAGCTCGAGGCCCTTCTGGCCGAAGGGGAGGACCCTCTCCGGGTCCTGGGGGCCTTCTCCTGGCAGCATACCCTGCTCTTCCGGGCCTGGGCTCTTCTGCAGGAGACCCCCGGAGGGTCCGAAGAGGAGAAGGCGGCCCGCCTCGAGGTCCACCCCTTCGCGGCGCGGCGGGCCTTGGAAATGGCCAGAAGGCTGGACATCAAGGCCATAGAAAAGGCCCTGGAGCTGCTTATGGAGGCTGAGCTTAAGGTCAAAAGGGGCCGCGACCCCCGGCTCGCTTTGGAGAAGCTGGTGGTGGAGTTGACCCAGGTCTTTGGGCCCCGGTAGACTCGGGGCATGCTTCAAGAAGATCTGGTGGAAGGGGTTCTGAAGCGGGCGCTTCAGGGCGGGGCGGACTTCGCTGAGCTCTACGTGGAGCGCTCCAAAAGGCGGCGGATGACGGTAAGGAATGGCCAGCTGGAGGAGGCGATCAGCGGCCTGGAGTACGGGGCGGGGCTACGCCTTTTCTTCGGAAGGGAGGTGGTCTACGCCTACACCAACGACCTCACCCCGGAAAGCCTCCTCGAGGCCCTGGAAAGCCTCCTTCGGGCCCGGGGTGGCCTGGGCCGGGTGGACGACCGGGGGGCCGGGGGGCTGGACTTCCGCCGGGAAGTTCCGAAAGGGCTTCACGCCCCCAGGGTCCCCTTGAGCGCAAAGGACAAGCGATACCGCCTGGAACGCCTTTTGGAAGCCGAAACGGCAGCCCGGTCCGCCCCCGAGATCCGGCAGGTGGAGGCCAGCCTCCAGGAATGGGAGCAGGAGGTCCTGGTGGCCAACACCGAGGGCATCTGGAGGGAGGACCGAAGGGTGCGCACCCGGCTTTTTGTGCTCGCGGTGGCGCAAGACGGGAAAGAGGTCCAGACGGGGTACGCAGCCCCTGGGCTCAGCCTGGGCCTCGAGCTCTTTGACCTCTACCCCCCGAAGGAGGTGGGGGAAAAGGCCGCCCGGCAAGCCCTGACCAACCTGAAGGCCAGGCCCGCCCCCGCGGGAACGATGCCGGTGGTGGTGGGCAACGCCTTCGGAGGGGTCCTCTTCCACGAGGCCCTGGGCCACCTCCTGGAGACCACCAGCGTGGCCAAAAAGGCCAGCGTCCTCGCGGACCGGCTGGGGGAGGAGGTGGCCAGCCCCGTCGTCACCTACATCGACGACGGCACCCTCCCCCACGGCTTTGGAAGCAGCGAGATGGACGATGAAGGCATGCCCACGGAGCGGACGGTCCTCATCGAAAAGGGCATTTTAAAAAGCTACATGGTGGACCGACTAGGAAGCCTCCTCACGGGGTACCCCAAAACGGGCTCGGGCCGAAGACAGGACTACACCTTCGCCCCCACCTCGAGGATGCGCAACACCTTCATCGCCCCTGGGACCACCCCGGTGGAGAAGCTCATCGAGGGGGTAGAGTATGGCCTTTACGCCAAGGAACTGGGCGGAGGCCAGGTGCTGCCGGGCTCCGGGGAGTACAACTTTTCCGTCCGAGAAGGGTACATCATCCGCAAGGGGCGGCTGGAGGAGGCGGTGCGGGGCGCCATGCTGGTGGGCAAAGGGCCGGAGACGATCCGGAAGGTGGTGGCGGTGGCCGACGACTTAAAGACCGCCCCCGGGATGTGCGGAAGTCTCTCGGGGATGATCCCGGTGGAGGTGGGCCAGCCCCACGTCCTGGTCTCGGAGCTGGTGGTAGGAGGTCAGGCATGACCCTAGAGGAAGCCAAGGCGTTCATACTTGGGGAGGCGAGGAAGAGAGGATTGAAGGCGGAGATCCTCTTGCAAAAGAAGCAGGAACGCGCCTACAAGGCCTTCCAGGGCCACCTCGAGGAGGCCCTGGAAGCCCGGCAAGGGGGCCTGGGCCTGCGGGTGGAGGTGGAGGGGAAGGTGGGCTACGCCTACACGGAGGAGGTCTCCAAAGAGGCCCTGGCCTGGGCCCTCGAGGAGGCGCGGGAAAACGCCCTTTTGTCCAGCAAGAAGGGCTTCCTTCCCAAAGGGACCCCCCTGGGCCGGCACGACCTCTTGGGCGAGGGGCTTTCCGCCCCCCTGGAGGCCAAACGGGAAGCGGCCTTGGCCCTGGAGCGTGCCCTGGGGGAGGACCCCCGGGTCCGGGTGGCCCAAGGGGAGTACCGGGAGGTGGAGGCCCAGGCGGCCCTGGCCAGCACCGAGGGGGCGGAGGGCGCCTACCGGTTCGGGGTGGCGCTGCTTTTTGGAAGCGTGGTGATGGCGGAAGGGGGGAGTCTCAAGCAGGGCTGGGAGGTGGAGCTAAGCCGGGAGTTTCACGCCTTGGAACCCGGAAAAACGGCCCTCGAGCTGCGGGAGAAAACCGGCCGCCTCCTGGGAGCCCGGCCCCTCAAGACGGGCAGGTACCGGGCCTACCTCGAGCCCAACGCCTTCATCAGCCTGCTCATGGTCCTGGCCCCCATGTTCTCCGCCAAGGAAGTCCTGGACGGGAAAAGCCGCCTGGTAGGGCTTCTGGGCGAAAGGATCGCCAGCCCCCTGGTGACCCTTCTGGACGACCCCACCCTGGAAAGAGGCCTGATGAGCCGGCCCTTTGACGCGGAAGGCACCCCTTCTAAGAAGGCGGTTTTGGTGGAGGAGGGGGTGCTGAAGAGCTACCTGCACAACTCGGAAACCGCCCGCCTCATGGGCCAGGAGAATACCGGCCACGCCTTTCGCACCTACAAAGGAAGCCTCTCCATCCTGCCCACCAACCTCTACCTGGCCCCTGGAACCGGGGTCAGGCCTCAGAGGGGGGTCCTGGTCACCGAGTTCATGGGGGTGCATGCGGGGGCCAACCCCGTGACGGGGGAGTTCTCCCTTCAGGCTTTGGGGCTCTTTCTGGAGGATGGGGAGGCGCACCCGGTGGAGAACTTCGCCGTCTCGGGAAACCTCTTGGAGCTTCTGGAAAAGATTGAAGGCGTAGGACAGGACCTCACTTGGAAGCTCCTCGGCTCCTTCGCCTTGGGAAGCCCTACGGTGGAGGTGGCCGAGCTTTCCTTCGCAGGGGCGTGAGGATCTTCGTCACCCGCGAGCTTCCGGGCAACCACCTGGACCGCCTTTGGGAAAAAGGGGTTCAGGTGGAGGTCTGGCCGGGGGAGGCCCTTCCCAGGGAGACCCTTCTCAAGCAGGTGGAAGGGGTCACGGGCCTCATCCCCACGGTGGAGGACCGGATCGATGCCGAGGTGATGGACCGGGCGGGCCCCGCCCTCAAGGTCATCGCCAGCTACAGCGTGGGCGTGGACCACATCGACCTGGAGGCGGCCCGGGCCCGGGGCATCCGGGTCACCCACACCCCTGGGGTCCTGGCGGGCGCCACCGCCGACCTCACCCTGGCCCTCCTCCTGACGGTGGCCCGCCGGGTGGTGGAAGGGGCGGCGTATGCGCGAGAGGGGCTCTGGAAGAACTGGCATCCCAAGCGCCTTCTGGGCCTCGAGCTGGAGGGGCTCACCCTGGGGGTGGTGGGCATGGGAGAGATTGGCCGCCGCGTGGCCCAAAGGGCCGAGGCCTTCGGGATGCGCATCGTCTACACCAGCCGCACCCCCAAACCCCTCCCCTATCCCTTCCTGGACCTGGAAGGGCTTCTGGCCGCTGCGGACGTGGTGAGCCTCCACCTTCCCCTCACCCGGGAAACCCACCGCCTCCTGGACCGAAGACGGCTTTTCGCCATGAAGGCGGGGGGGATCCTCCTCAACACCGCCCGGGGTGGCCTGGTGGACACAGAAGCCCTGGTGGAGGCCCTGCAGGGCCACCTCTTTGGAGCGGGCCTGGACGTGACCGACCCCGAACCCCTCCCCCAGGGCCACCCCCTGTACGCTTTGAGCAATGTGGTCATCACCCCCCATATCGGCTCGGCCACCACGAAGGCGCGAGACCAGATGGCCAGGCTAGCGGTGGATAACCTCCTGGCCGTGTTGGAGGGCAGGGAGCCCCCAAATCCGGTAGTATAGGGCGGATGAGCCTTTTGATCGGCCTTGTGGCGGGGGTTTTCGGAGGGCTGGTGGGCCTGGGGGGTGGGGTGGTGATGATCCCCTTGATGGTGGGGGTTTTGAAGCTCCGCCAGCACGAGGCCCACGGCACCAGCCTGGTCGCCGTGGCCTTCACCGGGCTCATGGGGGCTTTCACCTATGCCCTCGAGGGCTCGGTGGACGTGGGGGCCAGCCTTCTCCTTGCGGCCACCGCCATCCTCACCACCCGCCTCGGGGCAACCTACGCCCACACCCTACCGGAACCCTCGCTCAAGCGCGCCTTCGGCTGGTTCCTCATCCTGGTCTCCGGCCTCCTCCTTCTGAAGCCGTACCTTCCCGCCTGGGGTCTTTTCTCCGCCGGCGCGGGGCGGGTTTTGAGCCTCCTTCTCGCCGGCGGCCTGACCGGCTTTCTCTCCGGCATGATGGGGGTGGGGGGCGGGACGATCATGGTCCCCGCGATGGTCCTTCTCCTCGGCATGGGACAGCACACCGCCCAAGGGAGCTCCCTCTTGGCCATGGTCCCCGCGGGGGCGCTGGGGGCCTACACCCACTTTCGGTTGGGCAACGTCAACCGGGTGCTTCTGCCTGGCCTGATCCCAGGCATCCTCCTGGGAACCTACCTGGGGGGAAGCCTCGCCCACACCCTGCCCGAGGGGACCCTGAGGGTGATCTTCGCTTTGGTCCTCGTCTGGACCGGCCTCCGTTACGTCAAGCGGTAGCGGCAGGCCGCCTGCCCGCCGGCGATGCGGCTCTCCCGCCTAAGCTCCAGGCCCAAGAGCTCCCGGTAAAGGGAGAGCTCCAGCTCGCAAAACACCTCGTACCGACCGGCCAAGGCCAGTTTAGGACATCGGTGCTGGATGAGGTAGAGCCCCCCTTCCTCCTCCACCACCTCCGCCTCATACCCCTCCGCCTGAAGGTACCGGGCCAGGCGCTCAGCCTTCTCCCGCAAGGGAAGACCGGTCAGCTCAGGGGAAAGGGTTTTGCACACCTCCTCGTTGCGCTTTTCCAATACCCGCGCCACCCCTTCAGGGCCAAAGAGGGCCTCGAGGTGGGCCACAACCTCCAAGCAAAGCCGGGCGTACGGGGCCTCCGGATCCCTTGCCCGGTAAACCTTGTAGGGCCTTCCCTTTCCCGGACACCGCTTCACCTCGGCCTGGATCAGGCCTCGGGCCAGGAGTTCGGAAAGGTGGCGGTAGACCGCCACCCGGCTTAGACCCATTTCCTGGGCCAGTTCCTTTAAGGTGGCGGGGGCCGCCCTAAGCCGTTCTAAGATGCGCTCCCTGCTGGGGCTCATGCCATGGGGAGAAAAAGGGTGAGGGAAAGCTCGGCAGCGAGCTGCCGGGCCGCCTGGCGGAAGGCCTCGGCCGCAGGGCTTTCCGGGTTGCGGACCAGACTGGGCACCCCCTCATCCCCACCCTCCCGGACCGCAATCTCCAAGGGCACCTCCCCCAAAAAGCGGACCCGCAGCTTCTCGGCCAGCCTCCTCCCCCCACCCTCACCAAAGAGGTGGGTCCTGGCCTTGCAGGTAGGGCAAAGAAAGTAGCTCATGTTCTCCAGGACCCCTAGGAGGGGAACCTGAACCTTCTTGAACATGTCCGCCGCCCGCTCCGCGTCGATCAAGGCCACCGCCTGGGGGGTGGTGACCACGATTCCGCCCGAGAGCCTGGTGAGCTGGGCCAGGGAAAGCTGGACATCCCCCGTGCCAGGAGGGAGGTCCACGATCAGGTAGTCCAGATCCCCCCAGGCCACCTCCTCCAGGAACTGCCGGATGGTTCCATGCAGGATGGGCCCCCGCCAGACCATGGCCTGGCCCGGCGGGACGATGTTGGCGATGGAGAGAACCTTCACGCCATAGGCCTCCAGGGGAAGGATGCGCTTTTGCTCATCCACCCGGAGCTTCTGGCCCTCGAGGCCGAACATCTTGGCCTGGCTGGGCCCGTAGATATCCGCGTCTAGGAGGCCCACCTTGGCCCCTTCCGCCCTCAGGGCCAAGGCCAGGTTGGCGGCCACGGTGCTCTTCCCCACTCCGCCCTTGCCCGAGGCCACCGCCACCACATGCTTCACCCCCGGGATGGGGTACTGGGTAGGGGCTTTCACGCCCCCACCAAAGCGCACCAAGACCCCCTCGAGGCCCAAGGGAAGAAGGGCCTTTCGGATCTCCGCTTCAATCTGGCCCTTTAGGGGGCAGGCCGGGGTGGTGAGCTCAATGAGGATGTCCGCCCGGTTGGCCTCCAGGCGGACCTCCTTGACCATGCCCAACGAGACCAGATCCCGGCCCAGCTCGGGATCCATCACCGTGCGTAGGGCCGCGTAAACCTCGTCCTCGGTCGCCATACCTTCTAAGGCTACGCCCCTTAAGCACCGCACGCAAGGAGGAAAGGCACACTATACTTAAAGGGTACGCCCTTCGCGCCCAAAGAGGGGGCTCTGGGCTCTGAAGGGCGGAAGGTCGCCCCCAAGGTGTGGGGGTGTTGTAGGTTTTCCCCCTCACCCTCATAACGAGAGGAGGCTTTGGTGCACCCGGAGTGGGAAAAGGTACGCAAGGTGGAGCTCCATCTGGCCTGGATGGTCCAGGGGCCCATGGGGTATGGGCTTCTTTTCAAGGTCAACCCCTACAGCCTCTACCCCAGCAAAGAATCGGCCCTTGAGGCCCTTCGAAAGCTCCTGGAAAAGCCCTTGGACCAGGATCCCAAGGTGGGCCAGAACCGGGCCCCCACCGGCCTACTGCCCGAGGAAAGGGCGCGGCTTTTGACCGGGGTGGAGGCCCAAGGGCAAGGGTTCGTCCCTGTGGGGCGGTACGCCCTTTTGGCCGAGCTTTACGAGGTGGAGGAAGCCCCCCTGTTCCGGGCCCGCTTCCGGGAGGAAAACGCCCCTTTAAGAAGCCTCGAGGGCCTGTTCTGCCGCCTGGTCCACACCCCCTTGGGGGAGGAAGAGCACCAGGTGCTAGGGGAAGGCCTTCTGGAGTGTAAGGAAGAGGGCCTCCGCATCGGGAAGGTCAGCCTATGCCTCCTCCCCGAGACCCTGGTGGAAGGGGTGGCCTTTGAGGAGGCCTGGTGGAGCGACCAGGAGGGTCATTGGTACGTGTACCGACTGGAGGTGGCGGATGGACCTACCTAAGGCGTACGACCCGCACAAGGTGGAACCCAAGTGGGCGAGGCGGTGGGCCGAGAACCCCTTCGTTGCCAATCCGAAAAGCGGCAAACCCCCCTTCGTAGTCTTCATGCCGCCCCCCAATGTGACGGGCAGCCTACACATGGGCCACGCCTTGGACAACAGCCTGCAGGATGCCCTCATCCGGTACAAGCGCATGCGGGGGTACGAGGCGGTCTGGCTTCCCGGAACCGACCACGCGGGGATCGCCACCCAGGTGGTGGTGGAAAGGCTCCTTCTCAAGGAGGGCAAGACCCGTCACGACCTGGGCCGTGAGAAGTTCTTGGAACGGGTCTGGCAGTGGAAGGAGGAGGCCGGGGGCCGGATCCTCGAGCAGCTCAAGCGTCTTGGGGCGAGCGCCGACTGGAGCCGGGAGGCGTTCACCATGGACGAAAAGCGCTCAAAGGCCGTGCGCTACGCCTTCGTCCGCTACTTCCACGAGGGGCTTGCCTACCGGGCCCCCCGGCTCGTGAACTGGTGCCCCCGGTGTGAGACCACCCTCTCCGACCTCGAGGTGGAAACCGAGCCCACCCCCGGTTTCCTCTACCACATCGCCTACGAGGTGGAAGGGGGTGGGGCGATCCCCGTTGCCACCGTCCGGCCTGAGACCATCTTCGCCGACCAGGCCATCGCCGTTCACCCCGAGGACGAGCGTTACCAGCACCTTCTGGGCAAAAGGGCCCGCATCCCCCTCACGGAGGTCTGGATCCCCATCGTGGCCGATACCAGGGTGGAAAAGGGGTTTGGAACGGGTGCCCTTAAGATCACCCCCGCCCACGACCCCCTGGATTATGAGATCGGCCAGGACCACGGCCTCCAGGCGGTCTCGGTGATCGACCTCGAGGGCCGGATGGCCACAAAGCGGGTGCCAGAACCCCTGCAGGGACTGGACCGGTTTGAGGCGAGGCGAAAAACGGTGGAGCTTCTAGAAGCCTCGGGCCAGCTTCTCAAGGCGGAGCCCTACACCATCGCCCTTTCCACCTGCTCCCGCTGCGGAACCCCCATTGAGTACGCCATCTTTCCCCAGTGGTGGCTGAAAATGAAGCCCCTGGCGGAGGAGGCCTTAGCAGGACTGAGGCGGGATGAGATTCGGTTTGTCCCGGAGCGTTGGAAAAAGGTCAATCTCGACTGGCTAGAGAACGTCAAAGACTGGAACATCTCCCGGCAGCTTTGGTGGGGGCACCAGATCCCCGCCTGGTACTGCGAAGACTGCCAGGCGGTGAACGTCCCGCCCCTCGAGGGATACCTGGAAGACCCCAAGGTCTGCCAATCCTGCGGGGGCCAAAACTTAAAGCGCGATGAGGACGTCTTCGACACCTGGTTCTCCAGCGCGCTCTGGCCCCTTTCCACTCTGGGCTGGCCTGAAAGGACGGAGGACCTCGAGGCCTTCTACCCAGGGGATGTTTTGGTCACGGGGTACGACATCCTCTTCCTCTGGGTCTCCCGGATGGAGGTCTCGGGGTACCACTTTATGGGGGAACGGCCCTTTAAGACCGTCCTCCTCCACGGCCTCATCCTGGACGAAAAGGGTCAGAAGATGTCCAAGTCCAAGGGGAACGTGATCGATCCCTTGGACCTCATTGAAAAGTATGGGGCGGATGCCCTCCGCTTCGCCCTCATCCACCTGGCCACAGGCGGGCAGGACATCCGGATGGACCTGCGCTGGCTCGAGATGGGCCGGAACTTTGCCAACAAGCTTTACAATGCCGCCCGCTTCGTCCTCCTAAGCCGAGAAAACTTCCTGACCCGGAAGGACACCCCCACCCTGGCGGACCGCTGGATGGAAAGCCGCCTCGCCAGGGGCATCGCGCGGATCACGGAGGGCTACGAGGCGCTGGACCTGGCCCAGGCGGCCCGGGACGCCTACGGCCTCATCTGGAGCGAGTTCTGCGACTGGTACATTGAGGCCGCAAAGCCCGCCCTTAAGGAAGGGAACGCCCACACGCTTAGGACCTTGGAACGGGTTCTGGGTGAGCTCCTCAAGCTCCTCCACCCCATCATGCCCTTCCTGACCAGCGAGCTCTACCAGGCCCTCACGGGGAAGGAGGAGCTGGCCTTGGAGGCCTGGCCCAGCCCCGGCCAGGTGGATGAGGAGGCGGAGGAGGCCTTCCAAAGCGTCATGGATGCCGTCACCGCAGTACGGGCCCTGAGGGCGGAGCTCGGCCTCGCGCCCACCCAGGCCCTGGAAGTCCAGGTGGAAGGGCCGGGGGCGGAGGTGGTGCTCCAGGAGAAGGCCCTTCTGGAGTTCCTGGCCCGGGCCACGCCCAGGCCGGGCCGGCCTGAAAAGGCCCTGGCCCAGGTCTTCCCCAGCCTTACGGTCCACCTGGTCCTGGAGGGGCTTCTGGACCTCTCCGAGTGGAGAAGGCGGCAGGAAAAGCGGCTTAAAGAGCTGGAAGCCATGGTGGAAAGAAGCCAGAAAAAGCTCCAAAGCCCCGCCTTCCGTGAGAAGGCCCCCCCGGAGGTGGTGCGGACGGAGGAGGAGCGCCTGCGGGAAAACCTGGCCCAGGTGGAGCGGATCCGGCAGAACCTGAGCCGGATCTGAGGGGAGAGCCGGCGGGGACCCCTCGGTGTTGCCCTGGCGGGAAAGCGGCCACCTAACCGAAGAGGGTGAGGTGGGTCTCCTCCACCCCCGGGGGGACCTCGGCCACTCCCTCCGCCAGACGAAGGTTTACAGTGAGGAACTCGTGCCGCTCCAAAGGCTCGAGGTCCCTCACTGGCCGCCCCGGGGCCAGGAGATACACCCCTGCCCGGTAAAGGGTTTGAAAGGGCCGGGTCTGGGAGAGGTGGTCGGAAAGCCTCACCCCCCGGGGCAAGGTAACCTCCCCCAGGAGAAGGTAGCCCGGAAAGAGGAAGAGAAGCCTCCGGGCCTCGTACGTTCCCGGCGCCTTGGGCTGTGCCGGCCTTCCTCCAACCAAGAAGGCGATCTGCTCCTTCCTCAAAGCTAAAAAGGCCAGCTCCCCCTGGAGCGCCTCCAGCCTGGGTGGATGCTCCAGGCCGAAGGCGTAGACCAAGACGCCGGTCATGGGGAGGAAGGGACGGTCCTGGTTCAGGTGGTCCGCCACCCCCACCGCAGGGGGGAGGTGGATCAGCCCATAAAACCGATGGTGGAGGGTGTACGCCCGGGCCTCAAAGGCCTCCCGTGGGGCTCGGTACATGCCTTAAGCCTATACCCTATGGCCCCCGGCCACGCGATAGCAGACCTTGGGCCTAGCCGCCGGCCGCAGGGTTGCCTTCCGGTCAGCCGCAAGGCTAGGGGCAAGGGCAAACCGAGAGGTCCAGATACCGAGCCAGGACCTCAGCGAAGAGGCCCTCGGCCCTTCGCTCGTAGGCGTACAGGAGGAGACGGCCCAGATAAAGGCGCAAGGCCCCTTGGGGTTCCCCTTGGGAAGCAACCCGGTGTTCCCCTGACGGGGAGGCAACCAAAAGGGCGCGGGTTTTCCGCCCTAGAGCCACGCGGATCCGGGTGCCTTCCTTAACCGGGACCTGCCGAGGGGGCAGGCCCAGCCAAAGCTCCGCCTCCTCCAAGGGCGCCAGGCGGAAGCCTTGGGCCACACCCCAGGCTTGGGCCTCCTCGGGCAGGTACACCCCCACCCCGCTTCGGGCCAAGCCCAAGGCCTCCTCCACGGAGAGCGGGACCGCCCAGGCCGCTCGGTGTTCCCCTGACGGGGAAGCCACGGTGGGGGGCTCAGGAAGGCCCGTTAGGTAGGCCACCAGCTGCACCTCATACCCCACGGTCCCCTGCCAGTCGTTTCGGGTAAGGATCCCCGCCAGCTGGACCCTGCCCCGGGGGGGTTCTCCACTGCTGCGCCACTCCACCACCCGCACCCCGGCCACGCGAAGGGCCCGGTGCCCATTGCCCATGGGCCGGACCTCCTCCACCTCCCCTTCTAGGAGGAAGAGGGGTTCGGGGTTGCCCGCGCCAAAGGGCTCGAGGGGGGAAAGCTCCTCGTAAAGACGCTTAAGCTCCGGTCCGGACGGCAAAAGCCCCGTGAGGTACACCTCCCGCCTCGGCAAGGGTTGGGCGGAGACGTAGGCCTCAACCCCGCGCTTAAAGGCTTCAAAGACCTCCGCCTCCTGTTCAGGCGAAGCCGCCAAGGTGAAGCCCGCGGCCTCCTTGTGCCCCCCGTAGCGCAAAAGCAGCCGCCGCACGCTTTCCAACGCCCCCACCGCGCTGATTCCGGGGACGCTCCTTACGCTCCCCTTCCCCTGGGCCACAATGAAGACAGGCTTGTAAAATCTCTCCAGAAGACGGCTGGCCACCAGACCCATCACCCCGGGATGGCCCTCGGGGTCCCGGAGGACCAGGGCCCGGCCAGGCTCCGCCTCGGCCTGGGGAAGCAGCCTGGAAAGCATCTCCTCCTCAATGGCCTGGCGCCTGGCGTTAAGGGCGCCAAGCCTCTGGACCAGCATCCTTGCCTCCTTCTCCTCCTCGGAAAGGAGAAGGTCGAGGGCGGTCTTGGCCTCCCCCAGGCGGCTCGCCGCATTGATCCGGGGTGCGATGCGGAAGGCCACCTCCACCGCCTTCCCGGTGTAGCCCACCGCCTGGGCCAGAAGGCTGAGGCCCAGGTGGGCCGAGGCGGCAAGCCGCCGAAGCCCCTCCCGTACCAAAGCCCGGTTCCAGCCCGTGAGGGGCGCCACATCCGCGACGGTGCCCACCGCGGCCAGGTCGGCGTACTCCAGGGGCGGGGGAAGACCCAGGCGCTCGTGAATCTTCCAAAGGAGGAGGAAGGCCACCCCCGCCCCGGTGGGCCTCTCGGGCGTGTCCGAATAGGCAGGGTGGACCAGAACCCCCGGGGGCGGGCCATCCGCTTTAGGGGTGTGGTGGTCGGTGACCAGGACCTCCACCCCGTTTTCCAAAAGCTCCTTGAGCTCCGCGTGGTTGGTGACCCCGCAGTCCACGGTGATGAAGAGGTCGGCTGCTTCGATGTGCTCAGGAAGGCGCTCCCAAAGGACCCCGTACCCCTCCTCCAAGCGGTGAGGGATGAAGGCATGGACCTGGGCCCCCAAGGCGCGGAGGCCCTTTAAGAGAAGGGCCGTTCCCGTGAGGCCGTCCGCGTCATAGTCCCCATGGATGCGGATGCGCTTTCCCTTCCGGATGGCCTGCAAAACCCGATCCGAGGCTTCCTCTAGGCCCGGCAAAGGCAGAGGGCAAAGGGGTGGGTCCAGGTCCTGGGGGCTTTTAAATCCCCGCTCCAGATAGGCCCAGGCCGCCTCGGGTCCCACCCCAAAGGTCCGCATGGCCTCGAGCCACGCCTCCAAGGAGGGAAGAGGGGAGAAGCGCCACCTCATACGTCCCGGTCCGGGATACGCGGGACCTCCTCTATCCGCTCAGCCCTAAGCCGGTCGAGTTCCCCCCTAAGCCGCCGGATCTCCTGAAGAAGCCGGCGCCTTTCCCCCAGTCCCCTAAGGCCCAAGGCTAAAAGGTAAAGGCCGGAAAACAGAGCACCCAGGCCAAACCCCAGAAGCCAAAGCCCCTCCACCGGCACGCCCAGGCCGAAAACGGGAACGAGAAGGGGAACCTGAAGCCGAAGCCAGAGAAAAACCGCTCCCAGGCAGATCAAAAGCAGAAGCCCAGTCCAGTGGACCACCCTCATCCCCACCTCCTAAGGTCAATCCGGCCCTCGTAAAGGGCCTTTCCCACCAAGGCCCCGTCCACTCCCAAGGCCTTAAGGGCCAGGAGGTCCTCCTCCGAGGCGATCCCCCCCCCGGCGATCAGCTCACGGGGCCAGGCCTCCCGCACCCGGGCCACGGCCTCCAGGTCCAGCCCCTGGAGCGTCCCATCCCGGCTCACATCGGTAAAGATGACCGTCCGCACCCCCAGGACCCGCCAGGCCTGCAAGACCTCGGCCACCCTCCGACCGGTCCCCTCTTTCCAGCCGGCCACCACCACCTCATCCTTCCTGGCATCCAGGGCAAGAACGAGCCTCTCTCCCGCCAGGGCGAGCATCCTTTCCAAAAGGAGGGGGTCCTTCAGGGCCACCGTCCCCACCACCGCCCGGGCCGCCCCCAGGCCCAAAACCTCCTGCAAGACCTCCAAGGAGCGGATCCCACCCCCCACCTCAAAGGGGATGTGCAGGCTCTGAGCCACTCTGCGGATGGCCGCAGTATTCTCCCCTTGGCCCAGGGCCCGGTCCAGATCCACCAGGTGGAGCATCTTGGCCCCCTGTTTCTGCCAGAAAAGGGCGGCCTCCCCTGGGTCTTGGAAGTAGACCGTGGCCTGTTCGGCCCTCCCCTCGTAAAGCCGCACCACCTGCCCTTTGAGGATATCCACGGCAGGAAGGACTAGCATAAAGCCCGTACCGCTCCCTCGAGGTCCTGGCTTTTGGCAAGGGAGGTTCCCACCAAGACCGCGTCAAAAACCCCTTTCAGCCCCTCCAGCTCCGCCTTCGTCCGATACCCCGACTCCGCCACCAAAAGCCCAGCAAAGCCCCGCTCCCGCGCCTTCCGTCCCAGGGTGGGCGCGGTGGATAGGTCCACCTGAAGCGTGGCCAGGTCCCGGTTGTTGACCCCGATCACGCTGGCCCCCGCCTCGAGGGCCTGCTCCAGCTCGGCCTCCGTGTGCACCTCCACCAAGGCATCCAGGCCCAGCCCCCGCGCCCGCTCCAGATAAAAGGGAAGGGCATCCCCCAAGACCGCCACGATGAGGAGAACGGCGGAGGCCCCAAAGGCCCGGGCCTCCTCGAGCATAAACGGATGGACAATGAAATCCTTGCGAAGGATGGGCAGCCCTGCCGCCCTGGCGGCCACCATATCCTCCAGCCTGCCCCCGAAGGCGTAAGGCTCAGTAAGGACGCTGACCGCCCGCGCCCCACCCCTTCGATAGGCCAGGGCGGCCGCTTTGGCGTCCAAGGAGGCGATCTCCCCTTCGGAGGGGCTTTTGCGCTTGATCTCCGCAATGATGGCGAGCCCCCCGGCCCCCAGGGCCTGGGCAAAGGAGGGGCATTCGGGGAAGGGGGGGAGAGGATAAGGGCGGACCTCGCTGAGGCGCCGCCTGGCGATCTGGCCCAAAACCCCTTCCACCCGGCTCAGCTCCGGCACCATGGCCCTATGGTACCCTAATTCCCGTGGGCGTAGCGCTGGCCTTGGGGGGCGGAGGGGTGAGGGGGTTTGCCCACCTGGGGGTTTTGGAGGTCTTACAAAAGGAAAGGATTCCCATCCTGGCCCTCGCCGGCAGCTCCGCGGGGGCGGTGGCCGCAAGCGCCTTCGCCTTTGGCCTCCAGGATCCCAAGCGCATCCTGGAGGCGGTCTTCGACCCGGAGGCCGCCGCTTTGAGCAACCAAGGCCGGCTTCAGAGCCTTTACCGGCTCCTCTCAAGCCTACGCCGCCCAGCCCTTCTCTCGGGGGAGCGGGTCCGGGTGGGGGTGTTCAAGCTTTTTGGGGAAGCCCGGCTGGAGGAAAGCCCCTTGCCTTTAAGAATCCAAGCCGCAGACCTCCTCACGGGAGAGGCCGTGGTCCTGAAGGAAGGCCGGGTGGCGGAGGCGGTTTTGGCCAGCGGGGCCATTCCCGGAGTCTACCCCGCGGTTCCCTTAAATGGACGGCTTCTGGTGGACGGGGACGTGGCGGAGAAAGTCCCCGTCCGTGCGGTGAAACCCTTCGGACGGGTGGTGGCGGTGGACGTCTCCAACCCACCCCTTTCCACCCCACCCAAGACCGCCCTCGAGGCCGCTTTGCTCGCGGGAGAGGCCAGCCGGAGGCGGCTTAAGGAGCTGGCCCTCCGGGAGGCTGCCCTCGTCCTCCCCCTCAACCCCCCCTACCCCATAGAGACCTTTGACCACACCCAGGTGGAGTTCGTCTACGAGCTGGGCAAGGCCCGGGCCCTCGAGGCCCTCCCAGAGATCCGGCGCCTTGCCCGCCCCGCCTTATGGGCGTTTTTCCGCCTGAAGCACCCCGAGCCAGAATAACCCCATCCCCGCCCCAAGGACCCACTCCCCGGACCCCCCTAAGGCCTGGATCAGGGCTCCAAGCACGGAAAGATAGAACAACGCCGCTCCGAAGAGCCCTAAGGCCAGAGGGACGCGCTCGGGGTTTCCCTCCTTTAGGGCCAGAAGCCCGGCCCGGAAAGGGACAAGGGCCAAGGGCACCAAGGCGTAAAGCCAGACCGCCTCGGGCAAGGCCCGCTTGGGCAGGAGGAGGTAGACTAAAAGCGCCACCCCCGTGTGGAGGAGGAAGAGAAAAAGGGCAAACCTCCGCACTAGTGGCGAAGCACCCGCTGGAGAAAGGCCCGGGTTCGTTCCTCCCTGGGGCTTTTGAAGATGACCTCCGGCGGGGCTTCCTCCACGATCTGCCCCTGGTCCATGAAGATCACCCGGTCCGCCACCTCGCGGGCAAAGCCCATCTCGTGGGTCACCACGATCATGGTCATCCCCCCCCGGGCCAGGTCCCGCATCACATCCAGCACCTCCCCCACCATCTCGGGGTCCAAGGCGGAGGTGGGCTCGTCAAAGAGCATGAGCTTGGGCTCCATGGCCAAAGCCCGGGCAATGGCCACCCGCTGCTGCTGCCCCCCGGAAAGCTGGGCCGGGTACTTTCTTGCCTGGTCCAAAATCCCCACCCGCTCCAAAAGCTCCAAGGCCCGCCTTTCCGCCTCCTCCTTCTTAAGCCCCCGCACCTGGATGGGGGCCAGGGTGACGTTCTCCAAAACCGTCATGTGGGGGAAGAGGTTGAACTGTTGAAAGACCATCCCCACCTCCCGCCGCACCTTGGGGAGGTTTTTGTCCTCTTTCACGTTCATGCCATCCACCACCACCTCACCTTTCTGAAAGTCTTCCAAACGGTTGATGCAGCGGATGAGGGTACTTTTACCGCTTCCCGACGGCCCGATCACGACGAGCTTCTCCCCGGGGGCAACCTCGAGGTCAATCCCCTTAAGGACGTGCAGGGCCCCAAACCACTTTTCCAAGCCTTTGATCTGGACGATAGGCCTCATCCCCACCATCCTACCCGCCCCGCCACCTCAGCGGGAACCCAGGCGCAACCGGGCCTCGAGGAGGTTAGTGAAAGCGGTCATCACGGTGGTAAGGGCCAGGTAGATGGCCGCCACGGCCAAGTAGACCTCCACCGGCCGGAAGGTGGCGGAGATGATGCGCTGCCCCGAAAGGGAAAGCTCCAAAAGCGTGATGGCCGAGGCCAAAGAGGAGTCCTTAAGGAGGGCCACCAGGTTGTTCACCAAAGGGGGGACCACAATGCGTATGGCCTGGGGTAGGACGATGAACCGCAGGGTCTGGGCATCGGAAAGCCCCAAGGACCAGGCCGCCTCCCACTGCCCCCGGGAAATGGCCTGGATCCCCGCCCGGACCACCTCCGCGTTGTAGGCCCCCACGTTAAACGCCAAAGCCAAAAACGCTGCCCAGTAAGGGGTAAGAACCTCCTGGGCGTTGGGCCAAAGGGGCTTGAGGAGAAGGGGAAGGGCGTTGTAAGCAAAGAGGATCTGCACGAGCAAAGGGGTTCCCCGGGTGATCCAGATGTAAAAGGTGGCGGGAAGACGAATCAGAGCGCGCTTAGAGAGCTTGGCCATCCCACCCAAAACCCCGATCAAAAGCCCCGCCCCTCCGGAAAGAAGGGTGAGTTTGAGCGTGACCTCGGCCCCCTTGGCCAAAGCCTCCCCTGCCGTCTTTACCCGTTCCGGCTCAAACCCTGCGAGGGCGAAATACACCCCTAAAAACCAGGCCAGCCCCTTAAAGAAGAGGGCGTAGCCCAAAAGGAGCAGGGGGAGAAAGAGGAAGAGAAGGAAAAAACGCTGCATAGATGGCGCCCTTCACTGGGCCAGAAGGCCCCTAGGGCCGCAGGTTGCTTAGCGGCAACGCACATCCTCCCCGAACCACTTCTGGCTAATCTTGGCGTAGGTGCCGTCCTTCATCAGGGCAGCCAGGGCCTGGTTGAGGGCAGCAAGGAGGGTCTTGTTCCCTTTGGCCACCGCCATGGCCACCTTCTCCTGGAAGAGGAGCTCCCCAAGCTGGAGGGTGCCCTCCAGTTTCCGCTCCTTGATGGCCTCCTTCGCCACAAACCGGTCGGTGATCCAGGCGTCCAGCCGACCCGCGAGGAGGTCCTGGAGGGCGTCCGGGTCCTTCTGATAGGTGCGGACCTCCTTGAGGCCCGGAATCTTCTGCGCCGCCTCCATGTAGGTGGTGCCCACCTGAACCCCGGCCACCTTCCCCTCGAGGTCCTTTGCGGTCTTGGGCCCCCCCTTCTTGCTCACGATGATCCCGCCCGTGCAGTAGTGGGGGTTGGTGAAGTCCACCGCCTTCGCCCGCTCGGGGGTGATGCCGTGGGAGGCGATGACGAAGTCAAACCGGCCCTGGTTGAGCTGGATCAGCAAGGTGTCAAAGGCCTGGGCGATCCAGTGGGGCCTGACCCCCAGCTTGGCCGCCAGGGCGTTGCCCAGGTCGACCTCAAACCCCGTGAGCTGGTTCTTCTCGTTGAAAAAGTTGAAGGGGGGAAAGGCCCCTTCCGTGCCAATGCGGATCTCGCCCGACTTCTTGATCTGGTCCCAGGTCCGCACCTGGGCAAAGGCCAGGCCGAGGAGGAAAGCCAAAAACACCAAAGGGAGCTTTTTCATCTTCCACCTCCAAACGCAGAGATTATACCCTTTATACCCTGAGGCTTCCTTGGTAGCATGAAGACATGCCGACGGACAAATCCCTGGGGGAGTTTTACCGGAAGGCGCAGGTCATCTTTGACCAGCTCCCCCCCGAGACCCGGTTCCGGTTCGAAGACGGCAAGGTCATCGGGCGAAACCGTGACTTCCTGCTGAGCCTTACGGAGAGCTTGGTCAAAGGGTTTTATGATACCCTTTTCGCCCATCCCACCACCCGGGCAATTTTCCAAGAAGGCGAGAGGCCACAGCGGGAAAAGACCTTGCAGCACTGGTGGAGGCGGACTGTGGAAGGCCCCTTCAACGCCCAATACTTCGCCTGGCAGACCCTGGTGGGGCTGGTCCACGTCAAGCGCCGGGTCACCAACGCCATGATGGCCGCCATGTGGGGGTTTGTGGTCGGCTATGTCGCTCAAGAGGCCGAGCGGTCGCTTCGGGCAGAGGAGGCCCGTGCGCTGGAACGGGCCTTTCAACGGCTTGCCACCACGGTGACCGCCCTGATTGGGGAAGGGTACATGCAGAACCTCCTCGAGGCCCTCTCGCGGGCCACGGGGAAAAGTGTGGAAGAGCTTGTGGAGCTTGCGGTGCGGGAGGCGGAGCACCACCTGGATCTTTTGCGCTCCAGCTAGGCCCAAAGCACCCATTCCACCCGCCCCGTGATAGGGTGCCTGAGGGCCAGCCTCAGTCCGTAGGTGTAATGGCCTGGACGGCCGGGCCGATAGGAGCCGAAGAACCCTCCCCCTTGCTCCTTAAGCGGCACCACCTCCACCTCCCCGCTGCTCCTTCTTGCCACCAGCTGGGCCTCTAGGAAAGGCCTAAGGGCCGGGGGCACCGCTCCCTCCACAAAAAGCCGGACCTCCAGCGGAAAGCCGTTTAAGATCTGGTCGCCGGGGACTTCGGGCCGAAGCTTCAGACCGAAAAAGGCGGGAAGGGCCTGGAAGAAATCCCGAATAAGTCCCAGGGAACGGGAGGCTCTCTCCACCTCGAGGCTTAAGGGGGTGTAGTACACCTCCTGGTATTCCCGTACCATCCGGGCAGCGCTGTACTGGGGGCCGAGGGTGCGGAGGCTCTCCTGGACCATAGCCAGCCAACCCGCAGAAACCCCACCCCCACCCTTAGCGTAGAAGAGGGGTACGACCTCGTGTTCCAAGACGTCGTACAGGCTTAAGGCGTCGGCTAGGTCCTGCGCCTCCTCGCTTTCGTACACCCGGTCATCCCCGATGGCGAAGCCGTTTTTGCCGTTGTAGGCCTCTGCCCACCAGCCGTCCAAAATGCTCAGATTGAGCGCGCCGTTCAAAGCGGCCTTCATCCCACTCGTGCCCGAGGCCTCCATGGGGCGCCTGGGGGTATTGAGCCAGACATCCACCCCCTGGACCAAAAACCGGGCTAGGTAAAGATCGTAGTCCTCCAGGACCACCATCCGGTCCTCGAGGCCAAGCTCCCGGATCCGGGTTATGAGCTCCTTGAGGTAGGCCTTTCCCGCCTCATCCTTGGGGTGGGCCTTGCCCGCGAAGACGATCTGGACCGGGTTCGGCCCCTTAAGGAGGGCCCGAAGCCTCTCCGGATCCTTGAAAAGAAGGATGGCCCGCTTGTACGTAGCCACCCTCCGGGCAAACCCCAGGGTGAGGGCCTCCGGGTCCAAAAGGGCCTCCGCCTGGCGGAGCCGGGCCGGGCTTTCCCCGTTCCTCCGCCGGGCCTCGTGCACGCGGCGGCGAACCTCCCGGATGAGGTCCTCCTTCAGCTCCCGCCGCACGCGCAAAAACTCCTCTCCCAAAGCCTCCACCCGCCAGGTCGCGGCCTCCTGCGGGCGCTTAAGCCACTCGGGACCGAAGGCTTCGGCGTAAAGCCGCTTGAGGCGAGGGTGGAGGAAGGTCCAGGTATGGACCCCATTGGTGATGTGGCCGATGGGAACCTCTTCCTCCAAAAGCCCCTTCCAGAGGTGGGCAAACATCCGGCGGGAGACGGCACCGTGAAGCCTGGAAACCCCATTGGCCCTCCGGGAAAGCCTCAGGGCGAGGTTGGACATGGAAAAAACCGGACCCCAGGGCTTCTCTTCTAAACCCAAGGCCAAAAAGGTCTCCCGGTCCGTCCCCAGCCTCCCCCAAAAGCCGCCCAGGTACTTGTCCACAAGGTCAAGGGGAAAGGCGTCATGCCCCGCCGGAACCGGGGTGTGGGTGGTGAAAAGCGCCCCCGCCGCCGCCACCTCCAAGGCCTCCCGGAAGGAAAGCCCCTCCGCCACAAGTTCCCGCACCCGCTCGAGGCCCATAAAGGCCGAGTGCCCCTCGTTCATGTGCCAGACCTTGGGGGAAAGGCCAAGCGCCCTCAAAAGCCGCACCCCCCCGATGCCCAAAAGAAGCTCCTGCTGGATGCGCATCTCCAGCCCCGGCGCATAGAGCCTCGCGGTCAGGGCCCGGTCCTCCGGGGCGTTTTCCGGGAGGTTGGCGGTGAGGAGGTAGACGGGCAAAGCCCCCACCTGGGCGCGCAAAGCCCCGAGGTAGACCGTCCGGCCCGGGAACTCCACCCCCACCCTGAGGGGCTTTCCATCCTTTAGGACGGGCAGGAGGGGAAGTTCCTCGGGAAGGAGGTCCTCGTAGACCTCCACCTGTTCCCCTTCGGGGGAGAGGCGCTGGTGAAAGTAGCCTTGGTGGTAGAAAAGACCCACCCCCACCAGGTTAAGCCCCAGGTCGCTGGCCGCCTTCACATGGTCGGCCGCCAGGATGCCAAGCCCCCCCGCGTAAATGGGCAAAGAGCTGTGGAACCCGAACTCCGCGGAGAAGTAAGCCACAAGCTCGCCCTTGAGGGGAGTCCTCGCCTCCAGATAGGCCCTGAGCGCCTCCACCACTCCCTCCACCTGGCTTCTAAACGGGGTCTCCGCCAGGGCCTCCAGGCGGGCAGGGTCCACCTCGAGCAGGAGCTTGACCGGGTTCTCTCGGAAGCGCTTCCAAAGGGCAGGATCGACCTCCTGAAATAGCTCCGTTGCCTCTGGGTTCCAGCTCCACCAGAGGTTGTAGGCCAATGCCCGAAGCCCCTTAAGGGGTTCCGGCAAGGCCGGCATGGCGGTCAGGTGTCCAAGGATGTTCATCGTCTACCATTAAACCCCTTAAGGGTCTCCTTGCCAAGGCCCTTACTTCAGGTGCCGCCAAAAATCGGGGGTCAGTAGAAGAAAGATTGGAATGAGCTCAATCCGCCCCGCCCACATCTCGAAGATAAGGACCAGCTTGGACAACGGGTGAAGATCCGCATAAGAACCCATAGGGCCCACCGCACCGAGGCCAGGGCCGATGTTCCCGATGGCCTGGGCGCTGGCGGTAAAGGCCACCACGAAGTCCTGCTCCAAGAAAGCCAGGGCCAAGGCGCCCAAGCCAAAGCTCAAGGTGTACAGCAAGACAAAGACGGAGACCTGGCGCAACGCCTCCTCCCCCAGGATCCGCCCACCTAGCCGCAGGGGGAGGACCGCCTGGGGGTGGAGGGCCCGAGTGAGCTCCCGCCGCAAAAGGCCAAACAGGACCAACCACCGCACCACCTTGATCCCCCCCGCCCCGGAGCCCGCGCTGCCCCCGATGAACATGAGGATCGCCAAAAGGGCCTGGGCCGGAACCGCCCACTGGGCGAAGTCCACGCTGGCAAACCCAGTGGTGGTCAGGATGGAGACCACTTGGAAAAAGGCATGACGAAGGCTTTCCTCAAGGCCATAGGCGCGGTGGGAGTAAAGGTAGAGGAAAAGGGGCAGCCCCGTAGCCAGGACGATGCCCACGTACCCCCTAAACTCCACATCCTGCAAAAGGGACCGGCCCTCCCGACCGAAGATCAGCCGGTACTGGAGGAGGAAGTTCACTCCGGCCAGAAACATGAAGAGGCTCCCCAGCCACTGGGCCACGGGGGGGTATGCGGCAAAGCTCGAGGGGTTGGGGCTGAATCCCCCCGTGGACAGTGTAGAGAGGGCGTTGGCCACGGCTTCAAACAGCGGCATCCCCGCCAGGGTGTACGCAAGGATGGCCAGAAGGGTGAGGAGGAGGTAGACCCTGAAGACCATCTGGGCCGTATGGCGGAGTCTCGGAGTGATCCTAGTCTCCTTCTCCACCCCGGTGGTCTCGGCAAAAAAGGCCCCCCGCCCGGCCACCCCTAGATGGGGGAGGACCACCAGGAAGAGGACCACGATCCCCATACCCCCCACCCACTGGATGAGGGCCCGCCACAGAAAGAGGACCGGACCAAACTGGCCGAAGTCTTTCAGGACCGTAGCGCCGGTGGTGGTAAATCCGGAAAAGGATTCAAAAAGGGCATCAAGGTAGCCCATCCCCCCGGAAAGCCAGAAGGGAACCGCGCCTAAGGCGGGCACCAAAAGCCACAAGAGGGCTATGGAAAGGAAAACCTCCCTCCGGGGGAGCTCCACCTGAGGGCGGGCCGCCCGGTGGGCCAGTCTCCCTAGGGCAAGGCCCAGCGCCCCACCCAGGAAAAACCCCTGGGGTCTGTCCCCAAAAACCCAGGCCAGAAGACCGAAGACGATCAAGGCCAGCCCCAGGCCCTCGTAAGCGGTGCCCAGGAGAAAAAGGGTTGCCGCCCCCGGCCTACGCCTGGAGGAAGCGCGCCACGACTTCATCCGAAGCCTCCTTGGCCGCCACCAAAAAGAGCTTGTCCCCAGGGGCCGCCTCGAGGTCGTCCTGCGCCAGCATCACCCGGTGGCCCCGCTCTAAGGCCACCACCACCGCCTCCGGAGTCTGGAGCTGGGCCAAGGGGGTAGGGGGAAAGCGCTCGGGAAGATCCACTTCCAAAAGCTCTATGCTCTCGTCCATCACCGCCAGGTGCTCCACATTCTCCGGGCCCAGCCAGTCCAAAACCTCCCGGACTGCGGCCTGCCGAGGGGTTAAGGGCAGGTCTATCCCCACCTGCTCAAAGAGGCGCCGGTTTTCCGAGCGGGAAACCCGGGTGATTACTTTCTTGACGCCCAGCTGCTTGGCCAGAAGGGAGGCCAAGAGGTTCTTCTCGTCGTTGTCGGTGACCGCCACCACCGCATCCGCCTCCGCCATCCCCTCCGCCTCCAAAAGCTCCAGGTCCGTCCCATCCCCCCGGACGACCAAAGCCCCTGGAAGCTCAGAGGCCAGCCACTCGCACCGCTCCTGGCTTGGCTCAATGACCATGACCTCGAGGCGTCTTTCCACAAGCCCCCGCGCCACCATGTACCCTACGTTCCCACCCCCGATGACCATCACCTTCCGCACCCGCACCTTGGGGGCAAAACAGGCTTGTAGGGCGGAAAACCCCATATGCGTCGTGACGAAAAGGATCTTATCCCCGGCCTCCAGGGCCAAGGCGGCGTACTCCGGATGGGCCCGGGAGATAAAAAGCCCCTCCCGGACCACCCCAACCACCAAAACCCCTTCCGGCCAGTCCAGCTCGGAAAGAACCCGGCGGATGTAGGGCCCCCCCTCCTCCACTCGGTACCCCACAAAGCGGAGGCGTCCTTCCGCCAGGGTCTCCGTGTCCACCGCCCCGGGCACGAGGATCACCTCCACGATCTCCCGGGCCATGGCCTTCTGCGGCCAGAGGACCCGATCGATCCGGGTGCCGAGGATCTCCGCGGTGCGCGGATCGGAAAGGACCTCCACGTACCCTCCTTTGCCCACAAAGCACAAGGCCTCCTTCGCCCCTAGGCCCTTGGCAAGGAGGGAGGCCAGAAGGTTGACCTCGTCGGAGTCGGTGCTGGCGATAAACAGGTCCGCCAGGTCCACCTTGGCCTCCCTCAGAACATCGGGATCCGTGGCTGAGCCGATGAGGATGCGGACATCCAAAGCGGAAAGCCGGCCTTTGGTGTTCGGGTTCCGGTCTATAACCACGACCTCATGGGCTTTTTCCAAGGTTCGGGCGAGCTCTGAGCCCACCTCTCCTCCCCCGGCGATGACGATGTACATACGCCCCCCTACTCTGCCACCGCGTACAGGTCGTAGGGGCCCGCATCCCGGATGCGGGCCCTGACCCTCTCCCCAACCCGGACCGTCCCGTCCGTCTCCAGATGCACCACCCCGTCTATCCCCGGGGACTCCCGGTAGCTCCGGGCCAGGGCCAGGCCCGGCTCGGGCAGTTCATCCACCAATACCTCCAGGGTCCTGCCAATAAGAGCACGGTTTTTCTCCAGACTAATCCTCTGTTGGAGCTCGAGAAGGCGGGCCTTCCGCTCCTCCTTCACCTCCTCAGGGACATGGCCGGGCAGGGCGTTGGCCTCCGCCCCCTCCACTTCGGAGTAGGTGAAAACCCCCACCCAGTCCAGCCGGGCCTCCTTTAGGAAGTCCAGAAGGAGGCGGAAGTCCTCCTCCGTCTCCCCGGGGAAGCCGACGATGAAGGAGCTCCGCACCGCCAGATGGGGGATCTCCTTCCGCCAGGCCTCGAGGGTCCTCAGGTGGCTTTCCACCCCCCCGGGCCTCCGCATGGCCTTGAGAATCCGGGGGGAGGCGTGCTGGAAGGGCACATCCAGATAGGGCAGGAGCTTCCCTTCGGCCATCAGGGGGAGGAGGTCCTGCACATGGGGGTAAGGATAGACGTAGTGAAGCCGGATCCAGACCCCAAGCTCCGCCATGGCGGAAAGGAGGTCCACGAGATGGGCCCGTACCAGCCGGTCCTTCCAGAAACTTTCCCGGTGATGGAGGTCCACCCCGTAGGCGGAGGTGTCCTGGGCGATGAGGAGAAGCTCCCTCGTCCCCGTGGCCGCAAGCCGGGCCGCCTCCGCCAACACCTCCCCCGCATCCCGGGAGCGGAGGCCCCCTCTAAGCTGGGGGATGATGCAAAAGCTGCAGCGGTGGTTGCACCCCTCCGCAATCTTGAGGTAGGCGTAATGCCTAGGCGTCAGCTTGACCTGAGGGGGAACCAGGTCCAAGAAGGGGTCCCGCCTGGGCGGAAGCACCCTTTGCACCGCCTCCAAGACCCGGTCCACCTCCCCGGGCCCCGTGACCTCCAAGACCTCGGGGTGGCGGGCCTTGATGACCTCGGGCCGAGCCCCCAAGCAGCCTGTGACCACCACCTTCCCGTTTTCCCTTAAAGCCTCCCCAATGGCCTCCAAAGACTCCTCGACGGCAGGGGTGATGAACCCGCAGGTGTTCACCACCACCAGCTCCGCCTCCTCGTAGGTGGGGCTCGTCTCGTACCCCAGGGCCTTCAGCCGGGAAAGGATCTGCTCCGAATCCACCAGGGCCTTAGGGCAGCCCAGGCTTACAAATCCAACTTTGCCCATACGCCTCCCGGGGCAGTGGCCCCGACAGGCGTCCAGTATATCAGGGAAAGCGGCGGTTCAACGGGCGGGGCTCATTGCCCAGCCTCTCCTCCTTCCCACCCAAGACCGCCACCACGGCCTTGGGGTTCCCGGCCCGGACCTCCACAGGCAGGGGGAACTCCAAGGTGGAGCCCACCTCGGGGATGCCCTCGTAAAGCCGCTTTCCATCTAAGGTGGTCACCCGAAGCCAGCTCCGGCCCTCCACCCGGAGGAGGAGCGTCTTTGGGGATGGCCCCTCACCCTCGGCCTTCGGTAGGGGCTTTAGAGTGTAGCGGAGAGCCAGATCTTTGTCCAGGAGGATCTCCTCCTCCACCCCCTCATACCCGGGGGCCTCGAGGCGGAGAAGCCGCCTTCCCCCCTCCACAGGAGGGGTTTTCAAGGGGGTCTGGCCCAGGTAGAACCCGTCCAGATAGGCCCGGGCCCCGGGTGGGGTGGTCTGGACCTCCAAGATGTGCCGCATAGGGGGAGGGGGCGGGTTTGGGGGG
>NZ_PSMQ01000099.1:0-3907 GCF_040290245.1 Thermus sp. | reverse complement strand
GCCTTCGCCTTCCTTTTGGCGAGGCTTTGGGGCTCGAGCTTGCGCGGAATACCCCCTGGCGCCCCTCCTCCTTTGGCCTCCAGCCGGGGAGGGCGGCCTGGCTTTTGGAGGGGAGCTACGCCCTTCGGCAGGGGGCCCTCTTGGGGGCCGGGCTTTTCCCCTGGCCCTACGCCCTACTGGGCTACCGGGATGGAATCCTGGACTTCACCTTGCGCCTTGGGGGGATCAACCGCCTCGAGGCCGGGCTTTACTTAGGGGAAGCTAGCCTTTTCCTCATCCTGTCCTACCCCTTTGCGGGTAGCGTGGGGGCATGGCTGGGGGATCTGGGCCTGGAGGTGGGCCTCAAGGCGGCTTCTCCCCTAGGGGAGGACCGGGAGACCCTCTACGCCTGGGTCCGCTACGCCTGGAGGTGGCCGTGAAAAAATCGGGTCTCTTTTTGATCCTGTTCCTCCTCTCTTCCGTTTTCGCCCAGTCCGTTCAGGAGATCCTGGACCGGGTGGAGAAGAACCTCTCCACCCCCTGGCAGGCGGTGTTGAAGGGGCAGATCCTGGGCCCCGACGGAAGGCCCCAGGAGTTCCTGGCCCGGCTTTACGCCCTGCCCCAGGAGGAGATCTTCCGCATTGAGTTCGTCAAACCCGGCTCCTTGGCGGACAACTTTACCGTTTTGACCAAAAAGGAGGTCTGGAACTACCTGTACCTCACCAACCAGCTCATCAAAAGCCCGCGGGAAAGGGCTTGGATCCAAGGCCTGTTTGCCCCCGCGGAGCTGGGCAACCCTTCCGCCTTGGCCGGGAAACTGGACCTGAGGCTCATCGGGGAGGTAAGCACCCCCCAGGGGCTGGCGTACCGTCTGCGGGGGATTCCCAAGGAGGCGGGGGCGGGGTTTAAGGAGATGGAGGTCTATGTCCTGAAACCAGACCCCAGGCCTGTACGCTTCCTGATCCGGGACGAGAAGGGGGTGGTGGCGGACCTCGAGGTGGGGGAGTTCAAGCGGACCCCTCTGGACAAGGCGGCCCTCCTCCGGTACCCCAAGGACGCCCAGGTGGTGAGGCGGTAGACTGGGCTTGTGCGGCACGTCCTCCTCCAGTTCAAGCCGGAAAAGGGCCGTTTCAAGGAGAACCTGGCTCGGCTTTCTGGCCACCTGGCTTCGTTAAGGCCTCTAAGGCCCCAGGTGGTCGTTTTGCCCGAGGCGGCCCTTACGGGCTATTTTCTGCAAGGAGGGGTGCGGGAGCTCGCCCTGACGGGGGAGGAGCTTTATGAGGCGGTCCTTTCCGCGTATCGAGGGGCGGGCCTCGAGGAGGCTCTGGACCTGGTGGTGGGGTTTTACGAGCGAGACGGCGGGGCGTACTACAACAGCGCCGCCTACCTCGAGCTCCCCCACCGGATCGTCCACGTACACCGGAAGGTCTTCCTTCCCACCTATGGCGTCTTCGACGAGGAGCGCTACCTAGCCCGGGGAAGCCGGATTGCGGCCTTCAACACCCGGTTTGGCCGGGCGGGTCTCCTCATCTGCGAGGACTTCTGGCACAGTCTCACCTCGGCCATCCTGGCCTTGGACGGGGCCCAGATCCTCTACGTCCCTTCGGCGAGCCCCGCCCGGGGGTTTTACGGGAAGGTCCCGGACAATGTGGCCAGGTGGCGGGTTTTAGCCCAGTCGGTGGCCGGGGAGCACGGGGTCTACGTTCTCCTCTCCAGCCTGGTGGGGTTTGAGGGGGGGAAGGGGATGAGCGGAGGAAGCCTGGCCGTGGGGCCGGAGGGGCGGATTTTGGCCGAGGGGCCGCTGTTTGAGGAGGCGGCCGTGGTCTTGGACGTGGACCTGGACCGGATCCCCCCGGTCCGGTACGACAGCCCCCTTCTTTCCGACCTCCGGGCCACCTTGCCCCTTCTCTTGGACGACCTTAAACGGGTGGTGGAGCCATGAAGGTGTTCGAGGCCCAAAAGGCGCACGAGGTCTTGGAGCTGAACTGGGCTTTAGTGGCGGACTTCCTCACCCGGTTTATCCGGGAGGAGCTCGCCTGGCGGGGGTATCAGAAGGCCCTGGTGGCCGTCTCAGGCGGGGTGGACTCGGCCACCACCTTGGCCCTGGCGGTGCGGGCCCTGGGCGCGGAGAATGTGCACGCCCTGGCCTTGCCCCACCGGCAGAGCGCCCCCGAGTCCCTATCCCATGCCCGGCTTGTGGCCGAAACCTTTGGGGTGGGCCTCGAGGTGATCGAGATCACCCCCATGGTGGAGGGGTATGCAGAGAGGGTCCCTTCCATGACCCCGCGTAGGCGGGGCAACCTCATGGCCCGCGCCCGGATGATGGTGCTCTTTGACAAGGCCGAGGAGTACCGTGCCCTTCCTTTGGGGACGGGGAACAAGACGGAGCGGCTTTTTGGCTACTACACCTGGCACGGGGACGACTCCCCCCCCTTGAACCCCCTGGGCGACCTCTATAAGACCCAGGTCTGGCGGCTGGCGGAGTTTTTAGGGGTGCCCAAGGAGGTGGTCAAAAAACCTCCCACCGCCGACCTCGAGCCCGGCCAGACGGACGAGGCCGACCTGGGGGTGCGCTACCTCCGGGCGGATGTGATCCTCGAGCACTACCTGAAGGGCTACCCGGACGCGTACATCCAGGGTCTGGGCTACACCCTTGAGGAGATCCAAAGGGTTAAGGAAAGGGTCAACCGGACCCACTGGAAGCGGGCCCTCCCCACCGTGGCCCTCCTTTCCTCCACCGCCATCGGGGAGTTCTACCTTAGGCCTTTGGACTACCGTTAAACTCGAGGCGTGGCTAGAGCTAAGGGAAAAGCCGGAGGCACTCTACAGAAAAGGCTCTTGAGGGCGGCTTTGGCCCTATTGGGGCTTGGCCTTTTCACCTACCTCCTTGTCAAGCCCTTAGCCCCCTGGGCGGGCTTTCTGGCCCTTCCCCTGGCGGTTTTGGCCGTGGCCAAGCTCTTGCAGGATAAGGCGGTTGAAAGAACCCTGGTGGCCACGGCTCGAGGCTACCTGGGCGAGGCCCGGGTGGGGCGGGTTTTAGAGGGGCTCCCCGAGGGCTTCCGGGTCTACCACGATGTGGACCTCGGCGGGGAGAATGCGGACCACGTGGCGGTGGGCCTGGGGGGTTTTCAACGTGGGGGTCAAGAACTACTCCGGTCATATCCAGGCCCGTCCGGATGGGCTCTACGTGAACGGCAGGCGGAACGGCCAGGTGGTCCGCCAGGCCTGGCGTCGGGCGCATGAGCTGAGGGCTTGACTGGGGGTGGAGGTGGAGCCGGTCTTGGTCTTTGTGGGGGGCAAGCTGGAGGGGGAGGCGGTGGGGCGGCTAGCCGTTTTGCGGCCAAGGGACCTCCCTACCTTTCTAGCCCGCAAGCCCAGGCAGCTTTCCTACGGGGAGGCCCGGCGGATTTTTGAGCTTCTGGAAAGGAAGACGCGATGAACCTTAGAAAAATCCTGGAATCAGCCCGCACCATCGCGGTCCTGGGCGCCCATAAAGACCCTTCCCGGCCCGCCCACTACGTGCCCCGCTACCTCTGGGAGGCGGGCTATAGGATTCTGCCCGTGAACCCCCGCTTTGCCGGTGAGGTCCTCTTTGGGGAGGTGGTCCGGGCTTCCCTTTTTGAGCTTGCCGAGGCGTACCCTGGGGAGCCCGTGGATATCCTGGATGTATTCCGGAAAAGTCAGGCCCTGCCCGGCCACCTCGAGGAGATCCTCGCCTTAAGGCCGCGGCTGGTCTGGCTCCAGTCGGGGATCACCCACCCGGAAGTGGAGAATAAGCTGAAGGAGGCGGGGATCCCCGTGGTGGCGGACCGGTGTCTGATGGTGGAGCACCGGCGGCTTTTCCGAGGAGGCATCCCGCTTTGATGGAAGGGGACCTTAAAAAAGCCCTTCTCGACTGGTATCAGGCCACGGGCCGGGCCCTGCCGTG
>NZ_PSMQ01000098.1:0-3917 GCF_040290245.1 Thermus sp. | reverse complement strand
CCTCGAGGGGGTCTTCCGCCTGCAAGATCTCCATCAGCCGCCTGGGGCCGATCCCAGGTGTAAGGGCGAGGGAAAGGGGGTCCACGGAGGTGGAGTATACTGGACAGCTGTGAGCGAGGTGCCCCTTGAGGGAAAGACCTATTCCGGGTTCGTGGCCATCGTGGGCAAGCCCAACGTGGGCAAGTCCACGCTTTTGAACGCCCTTCTGGGGGCCAAGGTCGCCCCCATTAGCCCCAAGCCCCAGACCACCCGGAAGCGGCTTAGGGGTATCCTCACGGAGGGCAACCGGCAGATCGTCTTCGTGGACACCCCGGGCCTTCACGAGCCCGAGGACGCCTTGGGGGAGTTTATGGATCAGGAGGTCTTCGAGGCGCTTTCCGATGTGAACGCGGTGGTCTTTGTGGTGGACCTCCGCCACCCCCCCACCCGGGAGGACGAGCGGGTGGCCCAGGCCCTAAAGAGCCTGGTGGGGAAGGTCCCCATTCTCCTTGTGGGGAACAAGCTGGACGAGGCCAGGTACCCCGAGGAGGCCCTTAAGGCTTACCATGCCCTCCTTCCCGAGGCGGAGGTGAGAAAGCTTTCCGCTCTAGACCCCCGCCAGGTGGCGGGGCTTAAGGCGGAGCTTTTGGCCCTTCTTCCCGAGGGCCCCTTCTTCTACCCCGAGGACTTTGCCAAAAGCGACCAGTCCTTTGAGGACTGGGCGGCGGAGATCGTCCGGGAGGAGGCGATGAAGCGCCTGTGGGAGGAGGTGCCTTACGCCATCGCCGTGAAGACAGAGGAGGTGGCCAAGCGGGAAAACGGCATGCTCTACCTCAAGGCGGTGATCTACGTGGAGCGCCCCTCCCACAAACCCATCCTCATCGGCCAGGGGGGCAGGAAGCTCAAGGAGATCGGCCAGGCGGCGAGGAAGCAGCTGGAGGCCCTCCTCGGCCGGCGGGTCTACCTAGACCTGGAGGTCAAGGTCTACCCCAACTGGCGCAAG
Source organism: Thermus sp. (assembly GCF_040290245.1). GTDB lineage: Bacteria > Deinococcota > Deinococci > Deinococcales > Thermaceae > Thermus_A. The sequence continues at coordinate 2,935 of NZ_PSMQ01000098.1, read as the reverse complement.
GACCCCGAGGCCCTGCGGGAGCTCGGCTACCGTTCGTAAGCTTCGCCCCATCTTCGTGCAGGGTTTGCGCTAAGGTGTGGGGTATGCCCTGGCTCATCCCTCGGAGCATCAGCCCCCTGCACGAAAAGGCGCTGGAGCGGTATGTGGGCCGGCTCGAGGAGGCCCTTTCCGACCCTAGCCTGGACCGAAGCGCCCTGGTGCGGGAGGAGCTTTCCCGGCTCCTTTACGCCCTTCCGTACCCCGACCTCGTGGAGAAGAACCCCCTGGCGGCTTTGGCCTTAGACCCGGAGGGCGTCACCTTCGAGGCGGAGTACTACGCCGCCACCGACCAGGAGAAGTTCCAAAAGGTGAAGCCCCTCCTCTGGTTCTGGAAGGTGCTGGACCTTACCCCCCTCGGCCAGTCCGTCCACTCCGGGGTGGCCATCCGCCGGGTGCTTGCGCCCTTTATCTTCAAGCGGGTGGGGCGGAATCCCAAGTTTTTCCAGAACGTGGAGTTCTCCGTGGGGTACAACCTCGAGCTGGGGGATGACGTGGTGGTTCACCGGTACGTACTTCTGGACGATATCGGGGGTATTGTCATCGGGGACAAGACGAGCCTTTCGGACTATGTGAACGTCTACAGCCACACCCACCACGTCCTGGCCTCCCCCGACGTCACCCTGAAGCAGACGGTCATCGGAAGCGGGGTCCGGATCACCTACCACGCCACCATCCTGGCGGGGGTCCGGATCGGGGACGACGCCATGGTGGGCACCGGCGCGGTGGTCACCCGGGATGTCCCCCCCCACGCCATCGCCCTGGGCATCCCCGCCCGGCCCGTCCGGTACAAGGTCCGGCCCGACTGCCCCTATTGCCGCCGCCAGGAGCCCCACCCGTCCGACCTCATCCCCCGGCTGCCCGACCGCAAGGGCAACCCCGACTACCCGGACTTCCTCCCCCCAGGCTTCGGCACCCGGGAGGCCTAGAGCCCGAGCTCGGCCAGGGCCTTAAGCGCCTCCTCCTTTTCGTTCCAGGGTAGGGTGAGCGTGCCTCGCTCCAACGTGCGCTCATGCCCTTTGCCCGCCAAAAGGACGGTGTCGCCGGGCCGCGCCGCCCTCAGGGCTTGCCGGATGGCCTCCCGCCGGTTGGGCACCAGGGCAAACACCCCTCCTTCCTGGCGGGCGGCCTCGGCCATGGCCTCGAGGATGGCCTCTAAGGGTTCGGTGCGGTGGTCCTCCTCGGTGAAGAAACTCTTGTCCGCCAGGCGGGCGGCCACCTTGGCGATCTCCCTCCGCCGGTTTGGGTCCCGCTCCCCCGCCGCCCCCACCACGAGGAGGAGGCGGCCTTGGGTCGTCTTCCTAAGCGTGGTCAAGGCCGCTTCCAGGCTTCTGCCCGTGTGGGCAAAGTCGATGACCACCCGGAAGGGGGTTTCCTGAACCACCTCCATCCGGCCGGGTAGACCGGGGAAGGCGGCGAGCCCCTCGAGGAGGACCGGCAAAGGGATCCCCAGAAGAAGCCCCGCGCCGGCCGCTGCCAGGGCGTTTTCCAGGTTGTACGCCCCAAGGAGGGGAAGCCGGCCCCTCCCGCTGCCCCAGGGGGTTTTTAGGGTAAAGGCGAGGCCCTGGGGGGTTTCCTCCAGATGGGTGGCCCAAAGACCTCCCGCCTTCCCGAAGGCCAGGTGGGGCTTGGCCGGAAGGAGGGGGGCAAAGGGGGAGTCCAGGAGGGCCTGGTTGATCACCGCCTGCTTGGAGCGCTCTAAAAGGAGGGCCTTGGCCTGGAAGTAGGCCTGCGGCGTGCCGTGGAGGTCCAGGTGGTCGTCGGAGTAGAAGTTCACGAAAACCCCCACCTGGAAGGAAAGGCCCTCCACCCGCTTGAGGGCCAAAGCGTGGCTCGAGATCTCCAAGACCGCGTGGGTGAGGCCCTGCCCTTGGGCCTGGGCTAAAAAGCTGTAGACCTCCGGAGCCTCCGGGGTGGTGAAATGGCCGACCCCGGGGGCCTCCGACTGGCCAAAGCGCCAACCCACGGTGGAAAGCAGCGCCGCCTTGAAGCCCGCCTTCTCCAGCAGGTGGTGCAAAAGCGCGCTGGTGGTGCTCTTTCCCTTGGAGCCCGTCACCCCGAGGAGGACGAGCCGCTTTTCCGGATGGCCGTAAAACCGGGCCGCCACCTCGGCCAAAACCTTCCGGCCGTCCTTTACGCGCAGGTAGGGAACGGGGAGGGAAAGGGGCCTTTCCCCCACCACCGCCACCGCACCCCTTTGGATGGCCTCGGGAATGAAGTCGTGCCCGTCCAGGGGCTTCCGGTGGGGCAGGGCCACCCCGGGGAGGGCGAAGAAAAGATACCCGGGCTCCACCCGCCTCGAGTCCAACGCCAGGCCCCGGACGGGAAGGGGGGGGAAGGGACCATAAGGGGCGAGGAGGTCCTTGAGGGTCATGGTGGGGACTCGAGCCACCCCCTTCTCGGTCTAGCATACCCCTGGTCCAAGGGCGCGGGGGCTTAAGGCGCGGACCGGGGCCGGGCCACCATGGTCAAGGCGGCCTCGATCCGCCGCCCCTCCCGCCAGAGGGTGAGCCGGACCTTGTCCCCTGGGCGGTAGCGGGCAAGGAGCTGGACCACCTCCGCCTTGCCCTGCACCGGACGGCCGTTCACCGCCAGGATGACATCCCCCAGTTCGACCAGCCGCCCCTGCGTGTCCCTCTGGGCCCCCCGGAGGCCTGCCCGGGCCGCGGGTCCCCCCGGTTCCACCCTGTCCACCATCGCCCCTTGGGCGGTGGTCAGGCCCACCGCCCTGAGGAGGACTGGAGGCAGCTCGTCCAGGGAGAGAAGGCTCGCCCCCAGCCAGCCCCGCTGGGGGATGCCGTAGCGTTGGAGGTCCTCCACGCTTTGCGCCACGAGCTCCGAAGGGATGGCCACGCCGATCCCCCCCACGCCCCCGGGGCCGCCCACCACATCGGAGATC
>NZ_PSMQ01000097.1:0-3929 GCF_040290245.1 Thermus sp. | reverse complement strand
CCCTGCCCTCCACGCGGCTCGCCGCATCCAGGAAGAACCGCCTCCCCGAGACCTGGACCACCCCTTGGCCCAGCTCCTCCAAGACCCCAGCGAAGAGGTCTCCATAATCGCCGTAGAAAAGGCTCCCCTCCGCCTCGCTCACCGTGGCCACCACGGTATTGTCCTTTCGCTTAAGCTCCACCTGGGGGCGGAAGACCTCCTGGGCCAAGACCAAGAGGAGGAAGAAAAGGGGAGGCAGGAGGATAAGCCTCACTTCTCCCCAAACTTCCTAAACTCCCCCCGGGGAAGCTGGAAGGCCCGGGGATAGAGGCGGACCTGGTGGCGGTTCACGTTGTGCTGTAAGGTGGCTCCGGAAAGGCTGAACCCCTCCTTTTTGTTCTCGCTCCGGGCCGGCCGGCCAAGGACGATCGCCTCCCCCGTGGTGTCGTCGTAAAAAAGGCTCTCCCCAGTGGTGACCAGCTCTCCATCCTGCAGGACCACCCCCCCGGTGGCGATGAGCTTTTTGGGACCGGTGAGGCTCCGAACCTCCTTGGCCCGGATGATGAGGTCCCCTTCTGAGCGCTTCCTCTTAAGGACCACCCCTTCTGGATCCGTAAAGACGGCCAGCCCCCTTTCCTCCTCGTAGTAGACCTCCTGGGCCTGGCCCTCCTGGTTGCCGCTTTTCAGCGTGGCCGAGCGGCTGGTGGAGACGTTCGTATCCACCTCAAAAGCCATGAGGGCCGCCGAGACCTCAACCGGATCCTCCCCCGGCTTGGGTTCTTGGCGCATCTTTGCAGGGCCTTGGAGTTCCCCTTTGCCCGTGCTCTCCCTGTAGATGAGGAGGGGGCCCTCCGCCCGCACCCGGCCCCGCTCCACCACCACCCCCCCTTCGAACCGCGCCTCCCGCTCCCCCTCCGCCTCCTGTATGGTCTTGCCCTTGGGGGCGATGAGGGTGGCCCGGGGGGCCCGGATGGCGAGGTCCTTTACCCGGCCCACCACCCCGCCTTCAAACGTCCAGGGGCCATAGCGCAGATCCCCCGAAAGCCGCCCCCCCTCCACCCGGATGACCCGGACGTTTTCCGCCGCCAAAGCCGTGAGGGTCAAAAGGCCAAGAAGCACCCATCTCCTCATGACGAACCCCCTTCCACCCTGCATGGTCCAAACCTCCCCCCGGTGGGAAACTCAAACCGGGGGTCCAAGACCTCCATCTTCTCCAGGGCGAAGTCCGAGTGGAACGCCCGGGCCTCCCCCCGGAGGTTAGGAGCCTCTATGTGCACCTGTGGGGCGTAAATCCCTTCTTTCTGCCGGATGAGGACAGGCCCCTCCAGCTCCAAAAGGTAGCACCCTTTGAGGATCTCCACCCGGGCCCTGGGCGCGCGGAGGTCGTCCATGGGGTCCACCTGGACCTCGGGGGCGAAAAGCCGGGCGTCCAGCTCTCCGTTCACATACCGGCCCGCCTCCTTCAGGCGGTCGACCTGCACCTCCCGGCCCTTTTGCCTGAGTATGTCGGCTTTAAAGCGCCACTCTACCCCGGCCTCCTTAGGGTAAAGGGTGAGCTCCACCCCGTAAAGCCACACCCCCTCAGGCCTCGAGGGGGTCTCCAGGGGCCTTCGCGTAACCACAAAAGAGGCGAAAAGCAAAAGCAGCAGGCCCAAAAGGGCGCGAACCACGGAGCTTACCCTACGGAGAAGGAAGATAAGAAGGGTGAAAGTTCAGCCCAGCACATCCCGAGGATTCCCCCGCACCCGGAGGTTGACCCAGGTCTTTCGGAGGCGAAGAAGGGTTCTGACCGGTGTGTAAAGCCAAGAGGTGGGCAACACATACGCGGGGAACTGAACCCGGCTTCCCCCAAACCCCTCCTTGAAGCGGTGAATGCCCTCCGCGTGGCTCCCCTCCGGCCTCCTTGGAACCCCCCAGAGGTCGTACACCCTGTACCCCCGCTCCAGGGCATACCGGATGGCCCCCATGTGCATCCCCATGGGAGCCTTTGCCTCGGGGTGGGCCCGGCTCGAGCCTCCGTAGAGGTAATCCACCTTCCCGGCAAAGGCCACGAAAAGCCCCGCCGCCAAAGCCTCTCCGTCCTTATAAGCCAGGCTTAAGAAAGCCTCCCCCAGAGGTTGATTCATCTCCTTAAGCACCGCACGGTAGTAGGCCTCGGCGTGCTGCAGGAGGCGGGCCCGACGGTTGGTCTCCTCAAAGAGGCGGAAGAAGAGGGGAAAGGCCCCCTCTCCCTCGATGGAGACCTCCGTCCGTTTCAGAGCCAGCCGGGCGTTTCTTCGGTGCATCTCCTTCATCCCCTTCAAAAGCCCCTCCTCCCCCTGGGTAAGGTCCAGCCACAGGGAGTGGCCGGGCTGGATGGGCTCCGCGCACCGCAGGCCGGGAAAGGCTGGAGGGGAATCCTGTGCAGGAAGCCCCGCCTCGGGCTCGAGGTGGAGGTAGACCCCGCCGAACCCCCCCAGGGCCCGGGCCACCCTGGGAAGGTCGGAAAGCCGCCCCAAAGCCGGCCCCCGGGGGGCATAGGCCAAAGCGAAGGGGGTGCCCGGGAGGGTGCGGAGGAGGACCTGGGCAGCGGCCACGGCCTCTGAACCCTCCATGACCAAAACCCGCACCGGCCTCCAACCGGAAAGCCGCTTCACCTCGCCCCAGCCCCAAGACTGCAAAGCGCTGGTAATGGGGAAGGCCGAGACCGCCTCGTTCCAGGCCTTGGGGTCTTGAACTTCCTCTAAACGCACCCTTTAAGCATAAAGGCAGTCCGCCAGCAGGTCCAGCTCCTCGGAAAGGAGCCCTTCCTCCAGGTACCCCTCGAGGAGGGGGGAGGGAGGGCAGGCCTCGGCCCGTTCCCTCCGGGTCTTTAGCGGCCAGCCGTAGGCCAGGTGGCCCAGAAGATCGTACAGGTCGTAAGGTCCCGGGAGGATCCGCCGCAAAAGCCCCTCGGTCCATCCCTTGACCAAAAGGCTCCGCAAAAACGCCTCCCGGGAAGCCATCCGTTTCCAGATCCGCCGGAACTCCTCCTCAGAAGGAAGGGCCCGGCAAAGATAGGGCTTTACCTCCTCTATCCTTTCCACCACCTCGCCCCCGGGAAGAAGATAGCCCTTTCTAGAAAGAAGGGCCTCCACCGCATCGTTCAACTTCTTCCCGCTTAAGGGCTTTTCTAAAAAGAGATCCGCCCCCAGCATCCGCGCGGGCTCAAGGAATTCCTGCCCACCCCCGGTAAGCACGATAACCGGCACCTCTTTAAGCCGCTTCACCCTCCGGATGCGGTTCAAAAGGGCCAGCCCGTCCATCTCAGGCATCATCACATCCAGAATCACGAGGTCAGGCGTCTGTCCCCTCAAGTACTCCAGAGCCTCCCGGGCCGAACCCAACGCCACCACCTCGTGCCGGGTGAAGATGACCTCCAGAAGCCTTCGGATGTCGGGATCATCGTCCACCACCAAAAGCCGGGCCATATTCGTTATCATAGAGGGGATGCGGATCGCTTACCAGGGGACGGAGGGGGCCTATAGCGAGGAGGCCCTGCTCAAGACGTTTCCCGAGGCCACACCCGTGGGTTATCCCACCTTCCACCAGGTTTTTTCCGCAGTGGAGAAGGGTGAGGTGGAGCTTGGGGTGGTGCCCGTAGAAAACACCACGGCAGGAAGCATCAACCAGACCTATGACCTCCTTTTGGAAAGCGACCTCCACGTGGTGGGAGAGATCATCCACCGGGTGGAGCACTGCCTCCTCGCACCCCCCGGGCTGGAGCTAAAGGAGATCCGCTTTGTGAAGAGCCACCCCCAGGCCCTGGCCCAGTGCGACGGCTTCCTGGCCCGGCTCGGCCTTACCCCCATCCCCGTGTACGACACCGCAGGGGCGGCCCGGGAGCTTGCGGAGAAGCGCGAGCCCAGCATAGGGGCCATCGCCTCCAGGCGGGCGGCCTCCCTTTACGGCCTGGAGGTCCTGGCAGAAAA
>NZ_PSMQ01000096.1:0-3980 GCF_040290245.1 Thermus sp. | reverse complement strand
TGGCCGGGGTTTGCAGCCCTTTCCGCCAGGCGGCCACCTTCTCCAAAAGGGCCTGGGCTTCCGGCCGGAAGGGTTGGCCGGTGGAGATCAGGGTGAGGAGATGGACGAAGTCCCGGGCCCTGAGGGTGGTTTGGGGGCTGTCTTGAACGATGAGGTAGCGGGCGTACGCCCGGGTCACGCTCAGGAAGGCCTCAGGCCTCGAGGCCGCCCCCAGGCCCTGGGCCAGGGCCTGGGCCATTCCCTCCGTGAACCACCCCTCGAGGGCGCGGCGAAGGAGGCGCAGGTCCTTCTCCGCTTCGGCCCGGGCGCTCAGGTCCTCGGGAAGGCCCACCGCCCGCCTGAGCCGGTTTAGGAGGGCGGCCGCCTCCTTTTCCTTCCCCTGGGCCTTGGCCTCAAAGAAGGCGTCGTAAAGGGCTTTTCCCAAGAGGTGCCGGATGAGGAGGAGGCGGGCCTCCAGATCCACCCGGCTTTTTTGGGCCACGGCCTGGCGCGCCTCCTGGAGGTTGACCAGAAGGGCGTCCCTGAGAACCGGCGGGAGGAGGTCTGCCCCCTGGCGGAGGGCGCCTTGCGCCTGGTCCAAGGCGGCGCTTGCCCCTGGCTCCAGGCCCACCCGGCTTAAGCCCTCCTCCACCTGGTCATACACCTCGCTCAAGGACGCAGCCCAGGCCCAGCTCAGAACCCCGATTACGCTCAGAATCAGTGCGCGCTTCATCCTTCTCCCTCCTTGGGAAAAAGCCGCCTCAAGACCTGGAGGAGCTGGCCCAGGTTGGCCTCCTTGCGGGCGAGGAGGGCCACATGCCCCTGGCCTAGGCTTCTCAGCAAGAAAAGCCCCTCCTCGAGGTCCACGTAAAAGGAAGCATACCTGGAAAGGAGTCTGTGGGCCACGGCTGGAAAGGCGAGGGGCTTTTCCGCCCGCACCTCGGCCCCCGTTTGTCCCTGGACCCAGACCCCAACCGCCCCAGGCAACCGGGCGAGCCTCGTGGCCAGCTCGGCCCGGGCCTTGGGGTCCTCCAGGTCCACCGGTTCCTCCAGGCGCTCCCCCTTGGAGGCCTCCACCTCTTCCGCCCTTGGGGGGATGGCCTCTGCCCTCAGGCGGGCGGCCAGGGCCTTGAGCTCGGGGGGCATGCTCCGGAAGGGGAGGTGGGTCCTAAGGAGCTCCCAGAGGGGACCTTCCACGAACTTCGCCCACTCCCCAGGGTCTTGGGGCTGGGAGTCCTTCGGAGCGTACGAGGCCAAAGCGCGGCGGAGGAGGTTTCTCGCCGCGGCCTCGGCCATGTACCTGCTTAAGGCTTCTTCTATCGCTCTTTCCATAGCCGAGGGCTTGTCAAATCCGCCCTCTAAAGTGTACCATAAGCCCTGGCCCGAGAGGATCGGGCTTGAGCCGCTGGGGTGTCGTCTAACGGCAGGACAGCGGACTCTGGATCCGCCGGTCGTGGTTCGAGTCCACGCACCCCAGCCATCTTCTGGCCCCTTCGACTAGTGGTTAGGTCACCGCCCTTTCAAGGCGGCGGCGGGGGTTCGAATCCCCCAGGGGTCACCAAAAGCACCCGAGCCGCACCCATGGCCCCATCGTCTAGAGGCCTAGGACACGGCCCTCTCAAGGCCGAGACGGGGGTTCGAATCCCCCTGGGGTCACCAGCGGCTCGGGCCGCTTTCTGCTATACTGGCCCCGGATACCCTTCCTGGGTATAAAGGGGGGTATCCTGTTTTAAGGGAGGCGACCATGGAGTTTTCTCTGACGGGGCTGGGCGGCGCACCGGTGGAGGAGGCCTACGATGTGGTCATCGTGGGTGGGGGGCCTGCAGGACTCACCGCAGGGATTTACGCGGGCCGGGCCCAGCTGAGGACACTGATCGTGGAAAAGGGCCTCCCCGGTGGCCAGATCGCCCAGACGGACGAGGTGGAGAACTACCCCGGCTTCCCCGAGGGGATCTCCGGGGGGGAGCTGGCCGCCCGGATGCTCCAGCAGGCGGAGAAGTTCGGGGCCCGGCTGGTCATGGACGAGGTCCAGGGGATTGAAAAGACCCTCGAGGGGTTTTTGGTGCGGGGGTACGAGCGCACCTACTGGGCCCGGGTGGTCATCCTGGCCACCGGGGCCAACCCCAGGAAGCTGGGGGTCCCCGGGGAGGAGAGGTTTTACGGCCGGGGGGTTTCCACCTGCGCCACCTGCGATGGCTACTTCTACCGGGACAAGGAGGTGGTGGTGGTGGGCGGGGGAGACGCGGCGGTGGAGGAGGGGTTGTTCCTTACCCGCTTCGCCAAAAAGGTCACCCTGGTCCACCGGCGGGACGAGCTTAGGGCCAACAAGGTGGCCCAGAAGCGCGCCTTCGAGAACCCCAAGATGCGGTTTCTCTTTAGCCATGTGGTCACGGAGATCCTGGGGGAGGAGCAGGTTACTGGGGTACGGCTTAAGAACCTGAAGACCGGGGAGGAGTACGTCTACCCCACGGACGGGGTCTTTGTCTTCATCGGGCACGAGCCGAACACCGCTTTCCTGAAGGGCTTTGTCGAGCTTAGGCCGGACGGGTACGTGGCGGTCCGGGACGAGGTCTTCACCTCGGTGGAGGGGGTCTTTGCCGCGGGGGATGTGGCCGACCCCATCTACCGCCAGCTCACCACCAGCGTGGGGGCGGGCACCCGGGCGGCGATGATGGCGGAGCGGTATCTGGCGGAAAAGGGCGAAGCTGTCCACCCTTAAGATGCCCCTAAGGGTCTGGGCCCTTGCCCTCTTTGGCCTCTGGGGCTTTTTCGCCCGGGCCCAGGTGGTCTACCTCCCTCTGGACGACCGGCCGCCCAACTGGGCCCCCTGCGCCTGGGGCCTGGCGGTCTGCCCGCCCGAAGAGGTGTACCAAGGGCCCTTGGGGGCGGATCTTCCCCGGCTTCGTCCTTGGCTTCTCTCCACGCCGGGGAAGAAGCTGGTGGCTAGCCTGGATGCCTTGGCCTACGGGGGCTTGCTCCAAAGCCGCCACCAGTCCCTTTCCCCCGAGGACGCCCTGGCCAGGCTAACCCCCCTGCTTGCCTGGCGGGTGCGGTACGGGGGGGGATCTTTTCCTCTTTGGGGTTTTGCCCCGCTGGGATGCGAGCCAGAGGGTGCGGAACCTACGGGTTCTCCGGGCTTTGGCACGCTGGGCAGGGCTTTCGGGGGTCTACCTCGAGGCCGTCTGGGACGATGCCCTAAAGGACTCCCCTGCTCCTAAAGAGGCATCTTCTCTTCCGTATCCGACCCGCCCCGGGGCGGACGAGGCGGGCCAGGTGCTCCTCCTTAGGGCCCTTCGGCCCGGGCTTCGGGTGCAGGTGGTCTACGAGGACCCCGGGCTTCCGGACCGCCGTACTCCCTATGAGGCCCTTTCCCTTAAAGAAACGATGGATCGGGTCTTGAAAAGCGCGTCGGCCCTGGAACCCCTGGAGCGGCCCGACCTTGTCCTTTACGTCTACGGGGGGCTGGACCCCAGAAGGGCGGCCTTAGACCTCATGGCCCTGATGCGGGAGCACAGGGTGGCCCTGGCGGACCTTTCCCGGGTCAACCGGGGGGATGCCCGCTTGATGGAGCGCCTTTTAGGCCTCGGCCTTTGCGCCCGGCTGGCCGCCTACGCCGGCTGGGGCACCCCGGCCAACAACCTGGGGAGCGCTTTGGCCCAAGCGGGCTTGTTCCGGGGGGAGGCCCGGCTGAACCGGCTGGCGGAGGGCTACCTGCACTACTGGTAGGGGGAGGTGGGTAGGCCCTGGGTGAGGGCCCGCTTCTTGGAGCCCCTACCCGAGGAGGCCTCTATGGTGAGAAAGGAGTTTGAACGCGTGGAGCTGGACGGTCGGCGCCTCCTTCAGGGGTTCGCTTTCCCTGGAAAAGGAGCTTTGAAGCGGGGTTTTCCTACCGGCTGGTCTTTCCCCCCCGGGTTGGGGTAGATTTGACCCCCTGAGCCCGGCCCGCTTTACAGAAAGGGGGGTCTGGGGGGCTATAATGCCCCCTATTTCAATGGGGGGAT
>NZ_PSMQ01000016.1:25854-34008 GCF_040290245.1 Thermus sp. | reverse complement strand
CAGGCCCCCCAGGGCCAGAAGAAAGAGGAGCAGGAGGGCCTCGAGGGGGGCTGCCCGGAAGATCTGGCGCAGCGCCGTAAACAGAAGCCGCCAGAGCGGATGTTTTCTACTCATTCAGCTACGATCTCCTCCTCCAGTAAACCTGTAGGCACGATCCAGTCTACTAGGATGCGGCTGACCGTATACTTAACATCAGGCTTCTGCATGCCTTATCACCCCCCTTTCCCTTTCAGACCCTGACCTCTCTCAGGGTCACCCCCACCCTAGCACCGGGAAGGTTACCAAACCCCCTCTCATTTGGGTAATGTTTCTTAATCTTCGCTTCGCATAGCGGTAACGTTTTGGTTCGGGCGGTAACCCTGGCTCGGGTAGCGTGAAGATATGGTAAGGGTCCTTTGGTTCCTCGCTCTTTTGCTCCTTCTCGCCCCAGGCTGGGGGATCCGGCCCCTCTGCCTGGACCCCTCGTGCCTTCCCCCTCTGCACTAGCCCCAGTAGCTCCGGCGCAGCCTCACCACCCAGGCCCGGACGGCAGGGCGCCGGGGGTCTTTCGGGGGCATGGCCTCGAGGCAGGCCTCCCAGACCAAAAGGTCGTCCCCCAGGCGCTGGGCGAGGCCGTAGAGAAGCCCGGGATCGCCCGATGAGAGGAACCCCTCCCGCAGGGCCCCCTCCAGCTCTAGGCGGAGCTCCCCTATTCCCGGGGCCTGGCTTTGGGGCAGGAGGGGGCCCCGGTAGAGGCGGAGGGCCCTTGGGAGGTCACCCTCCCGGAGGGCCTCCCTGAGCTCCAGGAAGTCCGCCCTCAGGGGGGTGAGGAGCCGGTAGGGACGGGCGGCCACTTCCAGGCCCGCCTCCCGCAGCCGGTGGACCTCCACCCGCAGAGCGGAGAGGGGGGTTTCTCCCCCTCCCTCCCGGAAACCCTCCCCGTAGAGAAGCCGGGCCAGCCTCTCCCCGGGAAGCCCCTCCGGATGGGCCAGGAGGAGGACCAGAAGCTCCAGGCCCCTGGGCCTCAGGGCGGGAAGCCCCACCAGCCTGGCCTCCCCCAGGGCGTAGAGGAAGGGCCCCTCCCAGGCCAGGCCCCTGGGAAAGAAGAGGGGGCGGGCCTCCGGGCGAAGGGCATGGGCCAGGCGGCGGTAGGGCTCCGGGAAGGAGGCCCCTTCCAGGGCCGAGAGGTGGGCCCAGGCCCGGAGGGTCTCCTCTTTATGCTCGCCTTCGCCTTCCCCCAGGAGGCGGAGGGCTTCCCGCAGGGGAGGGAGGGCCTCCGGATCCGGGAAGGCGGCAAGCCCCTCGGCAAGGAGGAGCATTCCCCGGGCCAAGGGGTCGTTTCCCAGACCCGCCCAGCCCGCCCGGAGAAGGCGGGAAAGCAGGGGCCCCTCGCCCTTCCTAAGGAGCATGACCGCCAGGGGGAGGTGGTAGGCCAGGCCAGAGGGGCGGGCAAGGCGAAGGAGGGCCAGGACGAGCTCCTTAAGCCCTTTGCCCCGGGCACCCCCTCGGTGTTCGCTCCGCGAAGCAGCCATCCCCTTCAGGAGGACCAGGTTCCAGTGGGCGTAGAGCCGCGCCCCCTGGGCCTCGTGGGAGAGGAGGGGCAGGAGGCCCTCCTCCACCTCCTCCAGAGGGGTCCTGCCCACCAGGAGGTCCAAGGCGGCCTCCTCCAGGCGGTAGAAGGGATTCTCCGGCTCCTTGAGCACGGCCAAGCTGGCATAGCCCAGGGCCTCCTCCAGACGGCCGAGCCGCCTGAGGGCGCGGGCCAGGGCAAAGGCCAGCCTGGCCTGCCCGTGCTCGCCCAAACGCAGGCCATCCCAGGAGCGCCAGGCGGCCTCTAACGCGGCAAGCGCGTCCCTTGGGGGTAAGGCGAGGCCCAGATGATACAGGGTGAGGGGGGTCGGGGCGATCCGGGCCGCCTCCTGGGCCAGAGTACGGTAGCCCATAAGGTCGCCCGCCCTGGCCCGCAGGAAGCCAAGGAGGCAGAGGCGCTCCGCCTCTTTTTCTGGAGGAAAACCAGACTGTGGGACCACAAGGTGCGCTGGCGTGTAACCGGAGCCCCTTTGGCCCCAAGGGTCAAAGGCCGAAAGGAGCGCTAGGGCCTCCCCATCCCGGCCCAGGAGGATGAGTTTCTGGGCAAGTTCCAGGGGGTCTTCCGGATGTTCCCCTGAAGGGAAGGCAACCTGGCCCACGGGATTAGTGTACCTTTGGGGGAGCTGCTAGACTAGAAGGGAGATGGGCATCTACGAGGCCATAAAGGAAACCATCAAGGAGGCGATGAAGGCCAGGGATCAGGAGACCCTGGAATTTGCCCGGGTGGTCAAGGCGGAGCTGGACCGCAAGGGGGACGGAAAGCCCCTTCCCGATGAGGAGGCGGTTAAGGTGCTCAGGGCACTTAAGGAGATCGCCCTCGAGCAGGGCAACGCTTTTGAGGCGGAGTTTTTGGACCGCTTCCTTCCAAAGGAGATGACGGAGGAAGAACTCGAGGCCTGGATCCGGGAGAACATAGACTTAACCCAGTTCAAGACCCCTCTTGCGGCCATCGGAGCCGTGACCAAAGCTTTAGGCCCCAAAGCCCCTGGGGAGAGGGTGCGCCGGGTCATCGAGCGCATGGTGCGATGAACCCCTTTGAGAGCCTGGAAATCGAAGAGATTCTCTCCCAGCCGGTCCGGCTTGTCCGGGAAAGACTCAGGACGAAAAAGGGAGAGGAGCTCGTCTACATCTACCGGCCAGGTCCGGTGGCCGCGGCCTTCGTCCTCCCGGTGACCGAGGCCCAAACCGCCTACTTCATCCGCCAGTACCGGCACCCCACGGGAAAGTACCTCCTGGAGATCCCCGCCGGCAAAGTGGACGCCGGGGAGACGCCCCTAGAGGCTGCGGCCCGGGAGCTTATGGAAGAGGTGGGGGCCCGGGCCAAAGAGTTTGTCCCCCTTCCCCCCTTCCACCCCCAGCCCTCCTTCACCGCGGTGGTCTTCCACCCCTTCGTGGCCTTTGGGGCCGAACGGGTGGCAGGGCCGAACCGGGAAGCAGGGGAGGAGATGGAAACGGTAGAGCTTTCCCTCCTCGAGGCCTACCGCCTCCTCCATCAGGGGGAGATCCTGGACGCTTCCACCGCCCTCACCCTCTTTTACGCCCGGCCAATCCTCCTCCGCCGCCTCGGCCTTGACGAAAAAGCCCTTGACCCCTATAGTGAGGGAGGTTTTGAGGGGGAGGGGGCTTAGGCGCCCTCCTTTCTGACGGAGGAGAAGATGCCCATCACCAAGGAAGAGAAGCAAAAGGTCATAGAGGAATTCGCCCGCTTCCCGGGGGACACGGGGAGCACCGAGGTGCAGGTGGCCCTTCTGACCCACCGCATCAACCGGCTCTCCGAACACCTGCAGAAGCACAAGCACGACCACCACTCCCACCGGGGGCTCCTCATGCTGGTGGGAAAAAGGCGGCGGCTCCTTCGGTACCTCGAGCGGGAGGACGAAGCCCGCTACCAGGCCCTCATTGAGAAACTCGGGCTCAGGAAGTAAACTAAGAGCAAACGGGGGCGGGGCCGGGGGTCCGGTCCCGCCTTTCCCTTGAAGGAGCGCGTATGCCAGAAGCAAGCCCCAACACCCCAAGTCCGTTCTGCGTCCTCGGCCAGGTCGCCGGCAGGGAGCTCAGCATCGAGACCGGGAAGTACGCCAAGCAGGCCTCGGGTTCCGCCTTGGTCCGGTACGGGGGCACGGTGGTCCTCGCCACCGCCCAGGCCTCGGACGAGCCCATCGAGGCCGACTTCCTTCCCCTCACGGTGGAGTTTGAGGAGCGGCTTTACGCGGTGGGCAAGATCCCGGGCTCCTTCCTCAGGCGGGAGGGACGGCCCGGGGAAAAGGCCATCCTCTCGGCCCGGATGACGGACCGCCCCATCCGGCCCCTCTTCCCTAAGGGATTCCGGCACGAGGTCCAGATCATCCTCACCGTGCTTTCCGCGGACCAGATGAACCCCCCGGACATCCTGGGCCCCATCGCGGCGAGCGCCGCCCTTCTCCTTTCCGATATCCCCTGGCAAGGACCCATCGCCAGCGTCCGGGTGGGGCTCATCGACGGGCGGTTCGTCCTCAACCCCACCCTGCAGGAGATGGAGAAAAGCCGCCTGGACCTGGTGGTGGCGGGAAGCCGGGAGGCCATCCTCATGGTGGAGGCGGAGGCTTTGGAGGTGGACGAGGAGACCCTGGTCCAGGCCCTGGAGTTCGCCCATCAAGAGATGCAGGCCATTCTGGACCTGGAGGAACAACTCCTCCCCCTGGCCAAGTCCAAGCGGGACTGGTCCCCGCCCCCTTCCTTAAGCGAGGAGGAGAAGGAGGCCTTCTACCGCCTGGCGGTGGAGCGGGGGCTCTCCACCGTCTTGCAGACCGCGAGCAAGGCCGAAAGGAGCAAGGGCCTCGAGGCCTTTAGGAAGGCCCTGGTGGAAGAGGCCCTTCCCCTGAGGGAAGACGGCACAAAGGACGAGGAAAAGCGCCCCCTCCTGGAGGCCGCCTTTGATGAGTTGGTGCGCAAGGAGCTGAGGCGGCTTGTCCTGGAGGAGGGAAAGCGGGCAGACGGCCGAGGGCCCAAGGACATCCGGCCCATCTGGATGGAGGTGGACGTCCTCCCCCGCGCCCACGGCTCCGCGGTCTTCACCCGGGGGGAGACCCAGGTGCTGGGAACGGTCACGCTGGGCACGGGCCGGGACGAGCAGATCATCGACGACCTGGGCATCGATGAAACCGACCCCTTCCTCGTCCACTACAACTTCCCGCCCTTCTCCACCGGCGAGGTGAAGCGGCTCAGGGGGGTTTCCCGACGGGAGATCGGGCACGGGAACCTGGCCAAACGGGCGTTGAAAGCCGTTCTGCCCAGCCAGGAGGAGTTCCCCTACACCATCCGGGTGGTGGGGGATGTCCTCGAGTCCAACGGCTCGAGCTCCATGGCCACGGTCTGCGCGGGCTGCCTGGCCCTGATGGACGCGGGGGTGCCCATCAAAAAACCTGTGGCCGGGGTGGCCATGGGCCTGGTCTGGGAAGGGGAAAGGCATGTGGTCCTCACGGATATCCTCGGGCTGGAAGATGCCCTGGGGGATATGGACTTCAAGGTGGCCGGCACGCGGGACGGGGTCACCGCCCTCCAGATGGACAACAAGGTGGGAGGCCTGCCCCGGGAGGTCCTTAAGGAGGCCCTCCTCCAGGCGCGGAAGGCCCGGCTTTACATCCTGGACCGGATGGCCGAGGTCCTGCCCGCCCCCAGGCCCGACCTCAAACCCTTTGCGCCCCGCATCCTGAGGCTCAAGGTCCCTGTGGAGAAGGTGGGGCTGGTCATCGGCCCGGGCGGAAAGAACGTGCGGGCTTTGGAGGAACTCGGGGTGGAGGTGGACATCGAGTCCGACGGGACGATCCGCATCTACTCCGCCGACCAGGAAGCCGCCCTCAAGGCCAGACGCCGCATCGAGGAACTGACCATGGAGGCCAAGGTGGGCGAGGTCTACGAGGGAACGGTCACCAAGATCACCCCCTTTGGGGCCTTCGTCAGCCTCTTCCCCGGGACGGAGGGCCTGCTCCACATCAGCCAGATCGCCCCCGGCCGCGTGGAGCGGGTGGAGGACTACCTGAAGGTGGGGGATGTAATCAAGGTCAAGGTGCACCGGATCGACGAACGGGGCAAGATCGACCTCATCCGGCCTGAACTCGAGGGCAAGATCCCCCCCAGGCGCCGGTAGGCACCCTTTGCACGCCAAGGGAGGTTAGATGGAAAACGAAAAGAGAAAGCCCAGGCGGCGGAGAAAGCGCCCGCACGGGGGAACCTCCTTCCACCAGGCCGGTCCCCAGGACCACGTGGAGATCATCCCCCTAGGGGGGATGGGGGAGATCGGCAAAAACCTTTTTGCCTTTCGCTACCGCGACGAGATCCTGGTGGTGGACGGGGGGCTGGCCTTTCCGGAGGAAGGGATGCCCGGGGTGGATCTCCTCATCCCGCGGATCGACTACCTGGTTCAGAACAAGGACCTGATCCGGGGCTGGGTCCTGACCCACGGGCACGAGGACCATATCGGGGCCCTGCCGTTTCTCTTCCCCCAGCTCCCCAAGGTCCCGGTCTACGGGGCCAGGCTTACCCTGGGGCTTTTAAAGGGCAAGCTGGAGGAGTACGGCCTGAGGCCGGGGGAGTTTAGCCTGAAGGAGATCTCCCCCGACGACCGCATCCAGGTGGGCCGGTACTTCACCGTGGACCTCTTCCGGATGACCCATTCCATCCCCGACAACTCGGGGATGATCCTCCGCACCCCCGTGGGCACCATTGTCCACACCGGGGATTTTAAGCTGGACCCCACCCCCATCGACGGGAAGGTCTCCCACCTGGCCAAACTGGCCCAGGCGGGGGCAGAAGGCGTGCTCCTGCTCATCGCTGACTCCACAAACGCCGAGCGGCCGGGCTACACCCCAAGCGAGATGGAGATCGCCAAGGAGCTGGACCGGGTGATCGGCCGCGCCCCGGGAAGGGTCTTCGTAACCACCTTTGCCAGCCACATCCACCGCATCCAGGCCGTGATCTGGGCGGCGGAGAAGTACGGCCGGAAGGTGGCCATGGAGGGGCGGAGCATGCTCAAATTCAGCCGCATCGCCCTCGAGCTCGGCTACCTCAAGGTCAAAGACCGGCTTTACACGCTGGAGGAGGTGAAGGACCTCCCCGACCACCAGGTTTTGGTCCTGGCCACGGGCAGCCAGGGCCAGCCCATGAGCGTCCTTTCCCGGCTGGCCCTGGGCACCCACGCCCAGATGGCCATCAAGCCGGGGGATACGGTGATCCTCTCCTCCAGCCCCATCCCGGGGAACGAGGAGGCGGTGAACCGGGTCATCAACCGGCTTTACGCCCTGGGGGCCTACGTCCTCTACCCCCCCACGTACAAGGTCCACGCCTCGGGCCACGCCTCGCAAGAGGAGCTAAAGCTTATCCTCAACCTCACCACCCCCCGGTTCTTCCTCCCCTGGCACGGGGAGGTGCGGCACCAGACCAACTTCAAGTGGCTGGCCGAGAGCATGAGCCATCCCCCGGAGAAGACCCTGGTGGTGGAAAACGGCACCCTCCTCCGCCTGACCAAGGACACCTTTGAAGCGGTGGGCCAGGTCCCCGCGGGGGCGCTGTACGTGGACGGCCTGGGCGTGGGGGACATCACGGACGAGATCCTGATGGACCGGCAGCTTCTGGCCCAGGAGGGCCTGGTGGTCATCACCGCCCTGGCTGGCCGCGACCCGGTGGTGGAGGTCCTCTCCAAGGGCTTTGTAAAGGCGGGGGAACGGCTTTTGGGCGAGGTCAAGCGGATGGCCCTCGAGGCCATCCGAAACGGCGTGCGGGAGAAGAAGCCCCTGGAGAAGATCCGGGACGACATCTACTATCCGGTGAAAAAATTCCTCAAAAAGGCCACGGGCCGCGACCCGGTCATCCTGCCCGTGGTCATAGAGGGGTAAGGCGTGGGCCGAAGAAACCCCTCCTCAGGGCCCCACCCCAAAAGCGTATGGAGGCTCTTCTAAACACTGTAGCGCCTGTGGGTCTGATTGTGACCTTGGGCCACCTCCTCGGGAAGCGCCAGGCGATCGACCTTACTGCGCTTTCCCGGCTTGCCCTTTACCTTTTCGTACCCGCCCTCATCTTTGACAGCATGCGCAAGGCGGGGCTTTCCCTAGACGCCGCCTGGGGCCTTGTCTTGGGGTTTGTCCTCACCTACGCCTTGCTGTTCATCCCGTCCCTCCTTTTGTCCCGCCTTTTGGGCCTGAAGGCCCCCTTGAGGAAAACCCAGCTTGCAGGGGTCCTCTTTCCCAACTCCGGCAACCTGGGGCTATCCCTCTCCTTCTCTGCCCTCGGAACCGAAGGGCTGGAGCGGGCGGTGGTCTATTTTGTCGCCAGCTCCGCTTTCATGTTCAGCCTCGGCCCGGCCCTCTTCCGAGGCGGTGGGAAGGAAGGCCTCCTCCTCACGCTTCGCCTGCCCCTCGTCTGGACCCTTATGGGGGGCCTGCTCCTCAGGGGCTTCCCCTTCCGGCTGGACGAAGGGGTGCACCTCCTGGGCCAGGCGGCCATCCCCGTCCTCCTCACCGCCTTGGGCCTGCAGCTGGCCCAAACCCGGCTGGTCCTGGGAGGGTTTGAACTCCTCGTGAGCACCCTCCGCCTTCTCCTCGCCCCCCTCTT